>CAJTOW010000138.1:7485-9363 GCA_910577655.1 uncultured Lachnospiraceae bacterium
GGATGTGACAAGAAAGATCGTCCTGACTCCGGATCTTCTGGAATATTTAAACCGGCTGGATTCTTTTCATGGGGATTTCATCCGGCGGATCACGAAATTTTACTATGATTTCCACTGGCAGTGGGAGCATCTGGTGGGATGTGTCATCAATGACCCGCTGGCAGTGGCCTATTTTGCAGACCGGAGCCTTTGCCACGGTTTCGAAGCTTATGTGGATGTGGAGACCGGGGGTATTTGCCTGGGGCAGACGGTGGTGGATTCCATGAATTTCTACCGCAGGCAGCCTAATACAGTGGTGCTGGATGAAACGGATGCGAAGGCATTTTTCTATAAGTTCTTTGGTAAGCTGCTGAAGAAGGAGTGGGCGGAACTGGATCTGCTGGAGACAATGTGCAGGATGTAAGACAAGTAGGATAAAGAACCGGAAAGGAGTATCAATATAACATGAAACAACAAATCAGTGTATATCATATCTGCCTGCTGGCCCTGGCTGTGTGCATCAATCTGGCCGGAGGTCAGCTGGCGCTGACTCTGCGTCTGCCAATTTACCTGGACAGCATCGGAACCATGATGATCGGCGCCCTCTGCGGGCCGGTATATGGGATGTTGCCGAACCTGCTGAGTGGAATCATCTTCGGGATGACTACGGATATTTATTCCTTGTATTTTGCACCGGTAGGCATGGTGGTGGGCCTGATGAGCGGTCTGGTGTGGAAGAAGGGGCGGCCCTGGGGCTGGCGTGTGGGGCTGGCGGCTCTGGCAGTTACGGTGCCAGGGACATTGCTGAGCTCCCTGATCTGCGCAGGACTTTTCGGCGGGATCACCTCCTCTGGCTCTACGATCCTGGTGCAGCTTCTGGCCCGGACACCCCTGGGCATGACAGCCAGCGTATTCCTGGTTCAGATCGTCACCGATTATCTGGACCGGCTGGTGAGCATGTTCCTGGTTATCCGCCTGCTTCAGGTTCTGCCAGACAAGATGCGTCAGCAGGTGAAGGTGAGGGGGTAGGGGCGGATGTTTGGGATGCCGTCAAAGAGTAGCGGGTGATTTTATTCCGCCTAAAAATACTAAAAGGAGGTTCATATGGGAATCCCATCCGAGCGTTACAGCCGCATCACAGACAAAAACCAGCGGGAGATCTGCCTGTTGCGCGGCTTCCCCTGCGCCTGGGGGAAATGCAGCTTCTGCGATTACATCGATGACAATGGCCGGGATGCCGAAGAGATGGCGGCGCTCAATGCCCAGGTTCTTGCCCGGGTCACCGGCGAATTCGGCGTGCTGGAGGTCATCAACTCCGGCAGCTGCTTTGAGCTGCCGCCCCAGACCCAGGAGGAGATCATCCGCATCATCGGGAAAAAGCGCATCGGGAAGCTGTTTTTCGAATCCCACTGGATGTACCGGAAGCAGGTTCCTGCCATGCGGGCCAGGATCCCGGTACCCATCATTTTCAAGATCGGCGTGGAGACCTTTGACAATGACTTCCGCCAGCGGGTTCTCAACAAACATGCGGACTTTACCACACCGGAGGAGGTAGCTGCGTATTTCGACTCCCCCTGCCTGATGGTGGGCATCCAGGGCCAGACCCGGCAGATGATCGCCAGGGATATAGAACTCCTGAAGAAGCATTTCAAGCTGGGAACCGTCAATGTCTACAATAACAACACGACCCCCATCCGCCGCGACGAAGAGCTGGTCTGCTGGTTCATGAAGGAATACCGCTGGCTTCTGGATGATCCGGCGGTAGAGGTGCTGTATGAGATCACGGATTTCGGGGTAGGCTGACTCTAGAGTGTGTCTGAAAATTACTTTCCGGTAGCTGTGTACTCCACTTTGTGGGACACCGCAGGCGCCCCTTGTGGGGATTTGGCCCAAATGAAC
>CAJTOW010000139.1 GCA_910577655.1 uncultured Lachnospiraceae bacterium
GTAGAGCACGCGGCTGTTAACCGCGCTGTCGTAGGTTCAAGTCCTACTCGGGGAGTTTTGCAGAAGTGGCGGAATTGGCAGACGCGCACGGTTCAGGTCCGTGTGGTAGCAATACCTTGTGGGTTCGACTCCCATCTTCTGCAGGAAAAGCAGGAAGCAGGCTTCCTGCTTTTTTTGTGTCCAGAAAGTATGTCATACAAAGCTATAAGAGCTTAAGTATGTCTGAAAATTGCTGTAACCGTTCGATACCTCCTGAACTGTTACGGCATACGGTCATTTAGAATCGCTCCGCAAGGCTGTATGCCCGCGGCTGCTAAGTTTTCGTAGAGTCAGCTCAGCAAGTGCCAGACTTGTCTGACTTGTTACCGAACGGTTACTATTTTAGCATCCGGCAGCAATTTACAGGTTGACGGATGTCTGGAAAGTCTTTATAATAGAGACAATGGTCGGCAGAAGCTGGCAGAAAGGCTATGAAGGCACACAACAGGTTTTAGGATTTTTACAGCAATGTCCAGGGCAGATCCAGGACATTATAACAGCAGTCAGAACATAGAAAGCATATCAGAATGGATACCAGGA
Source organism: uncultured Lachnospiraceae bacterium (assembly GCA_910577655.1). Lineage (GTDB taxonomy): Bacteria > Bacillota > Clostridia > Lachnospirales > Lachnospiraceae > Brotaphodocola. Next base: position 580 of record CAJTOW010000139.1, read on the forward strand.
AGGTAGAGGCATCTCCAAGGGATGCGTTTATTTCTGGTATCTTTTTTATTTAAATGGAGGACAAAGTTATGGTAAAGACACAGACACAAACCCGGACGCAGATGCAGACCCGGGAGAGGATGGCAGTATCTGCGAAACATATGGTTCTTGCGGCGTTTTTCCTGGCGCTTGGGATTATCATGCCTTTTCTGACCGGGCAGATACCTGGGATTGGCAATATGCTGCTTCCCATGCATATTCCGGTGCTGGTCTGCGGCTATGTGTGCGGCTGGCAGTGGGGACTGGCGGTGGGATTTGTGGTTCCTCTTCTTCGGAGCGCCATGTTTGGCATGCCTCCCATGATGCCTACGGCAGCGGCTATGGCCTTTGAACTGGCGGCCTATGGAGCGGTGACAGGGATTCTGAACAGGGTTCTTCCGGACAAGGAGGCCTTTGTCTATGTGAGTCTGGCCGGAGCTATGATCGCCGGACGTCTGGTGTGGGGGATTGTCAGCATTCCCCTCTATGGAGTGGCAGGGAAGGCGTTTTCCTGGCAGATATTTATGGGAGGAGCATTGCTGAATGCGGTTCCGGGGATAATACTGCAGCTTGTGCTGATTCCGGTTATTATCATGTCCCTGAAACGGGCTAAGGTGATGGAGTAGCAGATGAGAGACATTATACTGGAGCATTGGAGCCGTTATCCGGGAATGCAGCCGGAAGACGGGGTGAAGCTTTTGTATCAGAGTGAGTTTGGCGGCGGACATATGATCCCGGATCCCTGTAAGAGTCTGGAGCGTCTGGTGCAGGAGCAAGAGAGCCTTGGGGAGCGCGCTGCAGGTGCAGACGGAAGGCTGGTGGAGGAGATCGGCAGCGGGATGTGCCGCATGTATCTGGGGGTACTGGAGGAAGGGCTGGCGCCAGAGACCCTGAACCGGATGTTTGTCCGGACGGCAAAGCAGAAGGTGGGAGAGCAGGCTTCTTTTGAGGAGAAGCTGGCGCTGCTGCACCACCTTTGTCAAGAGGGAGAGATCTCCCTGGATGTCCCGGCTTTTGAGCTGTATCTGGAGGATTACAGACGCCGGGGGTGTCCGGCTGTCAGCCACAGTGAGGCATACAGAAACCGGTATCATCCGGCGTACAGGGTAGTATCAGACTGGTATGGGCGTTATTATGAGGTTTTCCGGCAGATCGACCTTGTGCTGGGAAATGCTGACAAGGACCAGGTGGTTGTGGCGGTAGACGGCATGTGCGGCAGCGGAAAGAGTACTCTGGGAGGTATTCTGCAGGAAATCTACGACTGTAATCTGTTTCATATGGATGACTTCTTTCTCCGGCCAGGGCAGCGGACGAAGACACGACTGGAGGAGCCGGGGGGAAATGTGGATTATGAGCGTTTCCAGGAAGAGATTCTGGCGCATCTGGAAGCTCCGCAGGATTTCTGTTACCAGGCCTATGACTGCTCCAGACAGAAGCTGGGAGAGAGGGTACAGGTGGTGCGCAGGCGGCTGAATATCGTGGAGGGCGCTTACAGCCAGCATCCGTATTTCGGGGATGTCTATGATCTGCGGTTTTTCTGCGGCATTCCAAAAGAGGAGCAGATGCGCAGGATCCGCCGCAGAAATGGGGAGGAGATGCTGAAACGCTTTTGTGCCGAGTGGATTCCCATGGAGAACCGGTATTTTAAAGCATTTGGGATCAGGGAGAAGAGTGTGTATGTGGATGGAATACTTTAACGGTATGCTCCCGGCATTATACGGGACACTGTACGGGGCAGGAGGCATTTGACAAGATGAAAGAGATTATGTGGGGTGTGCAGATGGCGTGCGGAATTCCCATACTGTTGCCGATACCAAAGCCCATGGATTTAAAACAGTCTTACAAGCTGGCTTGACATCTGTTGCCATAGGTTTTGCTGTGGCTTTGTCATGGTCGGGGGGAGCCGGAGTGTTTTGAAATGATTGATTATTTGATAAAATATAAACAAAATAAAAAATTAAAGAAAATTGAAAAAAGCAATTGACAAATCCTGACAGACTGATTATAATAGGCTTTGTCAGTTCGGTGAGGGTTTTTCACCGGGTGATGGTTTGCAGAAGTGGCGGAATTGGCAGACGCGCACGGTTCAGGTCCGTGTGGTAGCAATACCTTGTGGGTTCGACTCCCATCTTCTGCATGAAAGAAGCGGAGACTTAAGTCTTCGCTTTTTGCATTTGTACAAAAATCTATGGTAAATCCCAGCAAAATAGTATATAATAGCCTCTGTAACTCTGTCAAAATTATGTATTACAAAAACACCCCGGAGCATGCTTAAAGCTGTTTCGGGAATCATTATAAGTTGGAGGAAGTCATGCTGACATTAGAGAATGTATCTTTTGAAGTACAGGCGGACAAGGGCCAGAAAGAGATCATCAAAAATATCAACCTGACCATTGAGGATCACAAATTCGTGGTGATCACCGGACCCAATGGGGGAGGAAAGTCTACTCTGGCCAAGCTGATCGCAGGGATCGAGCACCCCACAGAAGGCAGGATATACTTTGACGGCACGGATATCACAGACAAAAGCATCACCCAGCGTGCCAACATGGGCATCAGCTTTGCGTTCCAGCAGCCGGTACGGTTCAAGGGGATCCAGGTGCTGGATCTGATCCGCCTTGCGGCAAAGAAAAACCTGACCCCGGTGGATGCCTGTGAATACTTATCGGAGGTGGGTTTATGCGCCAGGGATTATATTAACCGGGAGGTCAATGCAAGCCTTTCCGGCGGGGAGTTGAAGCGGATCGAGATCGCCACAGTACTGGCACGGGCTACGAAGATGTCTGTGTTCGACGAGCCGGAGGCGGGAATTGATCTCTGGAGCTTTCAGAACCTGATCCAGGTGTTTGAGCATATGCGCCAGGTGACGGATGGTTCTATCCTGATTATTTCCCATCAGGAGCGGATCCTCAACATCGCAGACGAGATCGTGGTGATCGCAGAGGGGCAGATCACCGCCCAGGGGCCCAGGGCTGAGGTGCTTCCCACCCTCCTTGGCACACCGTCCGCGGTGGATGCCTGTGAAAAATTCAACCGGGGAGGTGTAAGACCATGACAGACCAGATCCAGCAGAGAATTCTTGAGGAGGTGGCAGACCTCCATCAGGTGCCGGAGGGTGCCTACAATATCCGTGCCAACGGGCAGATGGCCGGACGCAATACCACCGCTAACATCGACATTGTCTCCAAGACGGATGTCAGCGGCATCGATATACGCATCCAGCCGGGGACAAAGCATGAAAGCGTCCATATTCCGGTGGTCATCAGCGAGAGCGGCTTAAAAGAGATGGTGTACAATGACTTCTACATCGGCGAGGACAGCGATGTGGTGATTGTAGCCGGATGCGGCATCCACAACTGCGGGGACCAGGATTCCCAGCATGACGGTCTTCACCGTTTCTATGTGGGGAAGAATGCCCGGGTGAAATATGTTGAGAAGCATTACGGGGAAGGCGACGGCAGCGGAAAACGGGTGATGAACCCCGGAACGGAAGTATACATGGAAGAGGGCAGCTCCATGGAGATGGAGATGGTACAGATTAAGGGTGTGGACTCCACCTTCCGCAAGACCACGGCAGAGCTGGCCGCAGGTGCTACACTGGTGGTGCGGGAGAGGCTTTTGACCCACAAAAGCCAGGAGGCGGTCAGTGATTACGTAGTCCGCTTAAATGGCGAGGACGCCAGTGCTGATGTGGTGTCGCGCTCCGTGGCCAAAGATGAGTCTTACCAGAAGTTCGATTCCCAGATCGTGGGTAATGCCAAATGCAGCGGTCATACAGAATGTGATGCCATCATCATGGGGAATGCCCGGATCCTGGCCGTGCCTCAGCTGGAGGCCAACAATATAGACGCCGCTCTGATCCACGAGGCGGCCATTGGCAAGATTGCGGGAGAGCAGATTATCAAGCTGATGACTCTGGGACTGACGGAGGAGGAAGCGGAGGCACAGATTGTGAGCGGATTCCTGAAATAGGAAATACAGGCCCTGGACAAAACCCAATAACCGGCATAATCCAGAGGCTTTAAAGGAATTGCTGCCTGGGGAAATGTAGAAGAAATCAGGACTCCAGGTATCCGGATCCAACGGATACCTGGAGTCCTGCTATTTTTTCCCATACCGGACAATCTGTCTGATGAGGACACAAAAAGCTGTACTCTCTGAACAGTAATGGATCTTTTTGTCCGGCTCTCCTCTTGCTCTTGTCATGTGATACAAAAAGCTGCATTCCCTGAACAGTAATGGATGCCTGTATCAAACAACTCTGGTGAGAAAATAAAAAATAGTACTATTCACATCCCAAATATGATATACTTTTTATAATAGCATTTTTTGTTTTCTGGTACAAAGGAGGGCATCCATATGAACATTAGAGAAATGCGGGAAGACTGGGAGGCCCGGTTCCTGAGCCCCTATGCGTCCCTGAGCCGGAACACTCAGGGGCGGGATGTCTGGGAGGATCCCTGCGATATCCGTCCGGTCTACCAGAGAGACCGGGACCGGATCCTCCACTGCAAAGCATTTCGCCGCCTCAAACATAAGACCCAGGTCTTTCTGGCTCCGGAAGGAGACCACTACCGGACACGTCTGACCCACACCCTGGAGGTGGCCCAGATCGCCAGAACCATCGCCCGCTCCCTGCGGCTCAATGAGGATCTGACCGAGGCCATCGCCCTGGGTCACGACCTGGGCCATACACCCTTCGGGCATTCCGGGGAGCGGATACTGGATGAGGTCTGTCTCGACGGTTTTGCCCATTACAAGCAGAGTGTACGGGTGGTGGAGGTTCTGGAAAATGACGGCAGGGGACTGAATCTGACAAAGGAGGTGCGGGACGGGATCCTGAATCACCGTACCAGCGGCCATCCCTCCACCTTGGAAGGGGGGATCGTGCGCTTCTCCGACAAGATTGCCTACATAAACCACGATATCGACGACGCTATCCGGGGCAGGATCTTCCGGGAGGAGGGACTTCCGGAGTGCTACACCAGTGTCCTGGGGCACAGTGTCAGGGAGCGGCTCAATACCATGATCCATGACATTATCTTAAACAGCATGGACCAGCCTGTGATCCGTATGTCCCCAGGCATGGAGGAGGCCATGCAGGGCCTGCGCTCCTGGCTGTTCGAGCATGTGTATATGAACGAGATCCCCAAGGCAGAGGAGGGCAAGGCCCAGCAGATGATCGCCTCCCTGTACCGCTACTATATGGAACATGTGATTGAGCTGCCGGAGGAATATGTGCTTCTTATGGTTCAGAAGGGTGAGAAGAAGGAGCGGGTGGTCTGCGATTATATCGCGGGGATGAGCGACAGCTATGCCACATCCAAGTTCGTGGAACTGTTTGTGCCCAAATCGTGGAAATAACGGCTGCAGTTCACGGGACCAGGGAAAAGGACAGCCATATGGAAGGACAGGGGGAGGATCTGATTGTATTATCCGGAAGAAACCATAGAAGAAGTAAGAATGCGCAATGACATTGTGGATGTGATCTCAGGCTATGTGAAGCTGCAGAAAAAGGGCAGCAATTATTTCGGTCTCTGTCCCTTCCACAATGAGAAATCGCCTTCCTTTTCCGTATCTCCCCAGAAGCAGATGTATTACTGCTTCGGATGCGGTGCGGGGGGGAATGTAATCACTTTTGTGATGGAGTACGAGAATTATACCTTTCCGGAGGCGGTGAAAATGCTGGCTGACCGGGCCGGCATCAAACTGCCGGAGATAGAATATTCTAAGGAGGAGCGGGCGCGGGCAGATAAGCGGGCCACACTCCTGGAGATCAACAAGGCGGCGGCCAATTATTTCTACTATCAGCTGCGCCAGCCCCAGGGAAAGCTGGGATATGACTATCTGAAGAACAGGGCCTTGAGTGATGATACCATCCGCCGGTTTGGCCTGGGGTATTCCAACAAGACCAGTGATGATCTGTACCGGTATCTGCTGTCGAAGGGATACCCGGACAGTATCTTAAAGGACAGCGGTCTGGTGACTATGGAGGAGCGGGGAACCCATGACAAGTTCTGGAACAGGGTCATGTTCCCCATCATGGATGTCAACAGCCGGGTCGTCGGCTTCGGCGGCCGTGTCATGGGGGACGGAATGCCCAAATATCTCAATTCCCCGGAGACCCTGGTCTTTGACAAGAGCCGGAATCTTTATGGTTTGAATTATGCGCGGACAAGCCGGGAATCCTATATGCTGGTCTGTGAAGGCTATATGGATGTGATCGCCATGCACCAGGCAGGCTTTACCAATGCAGTGGCTTCCCTGGGAACGGCCTTTACGCCCCGGCACGCCATATTGCTGAAGCGCTATACTGACCAGGTGGTGCTGACCTACGACAGCGACAGTGCAGGCATCAAGGCGGCCCTGCGGGCGATCCCGATTTTGAAGGAGGCCGGGATCTCGGCCAAGGTGCTGTCCATGGAGCCATGGAAGGATCCGGATGAATTCATGAAAAACCTGGGTGCGGAGGCATTTCGCCAGAGGATCCGGGAGGCGAAGAACAGCTTTCTCTTCGAGATCCAGGTGTTAAAGCGGAGCTATGATCTGGAGGATCCGGAGCAGAAGACGGCTTTTTACAATGCCGCCGCCAGGAAGCTTCTGGAATTTTCCGAGCCTCTGGAGCGGGATAATTACATCCAGGCTGTGGCCCGGGAGCATTATATTCCCTATGAGGATCTGCGGAGGCTGGTGAACCGCCTGGGCAGCAGGCCGGGAAACCAGACTGGCGGACAGTACGGCGGGCGGTCAGGAGTCGGAGCAGGCGCGGGCCAGTATGGGAGCCGGTCAGGAGTCGGAGCAGGCGCGGGCCAGTATGGAGACCATACAAGTGCCGGGGAAGGCAATCAGTATGGCGGCAGGGCTGCTTCCGGTACAGATGACGACCAGTATGGGAACCAGTACAGTGCCAGCCGGGGGAGGGAAGCAGGAAACCGGCGGAAGAGGGAAAAGGATGAAGGGATCCGCCAGTCCCAGAGACTTCTGCTGACCTGGCTTATTGAGCGGCCGGAGCTTTTTGACAAGATCCGGGGGATTGTGGATGCGGACGATTTTGTGGAGCCTCTTTACCATGAGGTTGCCGGGATGGTATTCGACGCCCATGAGACCGGGAAGATAAATCCTGCCGGGATCCTGAATCATTTTATCAACGATGAAGAACAATACAAGGAGGTGGCGGCATTATTTCACGCCAGTCTGAAAGAATCCCTGAACAATGAGGAGCAGAAGAAAGCATTTTCCGAGACCGTATACCGGGTGCGGAAGAGCAGTCTGGACTACGCCAGCCGGAATGCCACGGATATCGGGCAGCTCCAGAAGATTATCAGGGAGCAGGCTGCGCTGAAGACGATGAAGATCACGATTGATTAGCATAAGTTTCCAAGGGAAAGGCGGATTAGACATGGAAGAGCATACGCAGACATTTGAGGATAAACTGGCATTGCTTCTGGAAGCTGCAGGGAAGAGACGGAATGTACTGGAGAACAGGGAGATCCTGGATGTGTTCCGGGGGGAGATCCTGGATCCGGAGAAGCTGGACAAAATCTACGATTTCCTGGAACGCAACCAGGTGGATGTGCTTCATGTAGGGGATGAAGAGGAGATCGATCCAGATATGTTCTCCGAGGAAGATCTGGGCGAGGAGGACAGGATCGATATGGAGAGTATCGATCTGTCAGCACCAGAGGGAGTAAGCGTGGGAGATCCGGTCCGTATGTATCTGAAGGAGATCGGGAAGGTTCCGCTTCTGTCCACAGAGGATGAGATCGAGCTGGCAAAACAGATCGAGCTGGGTGACCACGAAGCAGCCAAGCAGCTGGCGGAAGCCAATCTGCGGCTGGTAGTGAGCATTGCCAAGCGGTATGTGGGAAGAGGTATGCATTTTCTTGACCTGATCCAGGAGGGAAACTTAGGGCTGATCAAGGCAGTGGAGAAGTTCGATTACCGTAAGGGTTATAAGTTCAGCACCTACGCCACCTGGTGGATCCGTCAGGCCATCACCCGGTCTATCGCGGACCAGGCCAGGACGATCCGGATTCCGGTTCATATGGTGGAGACCATCAACCGTCTGATCCGTACCTCCAGACAGCTGGTGCAGGAACTGGGGCGGGAGCCTACGGTGGCTGAAATTGCCCAGAAGATGGATCTGCCGGTGAGCCGGGTACAGGAGATCCAGAAGATCGCCCAGGATCCGGTGTCCCTGGAGATGCCTATTGGGGAAGAAGAGGACAGCCATCTGGGGGATTTTTTGCCGGATGACCAGGTGGCGGTACCTGCGGAGCAGGCTGCCTATACCCTGCTGAGAGAGCAGCTGATGGAGACCCTGGATACATTAAGCGACCGGGAGCAGAAGGTGCTGCGGCTGCGTTTCGGGCTGGATGACGGAAGGAGCCGGACGCTGGAGGAGGTGGGACGGGAGTTTCACGTGACCAGGGAGCGGATCCGCCAGATCGAGGCCAAGGCTCTGCGCAAGCTGCGCCATCCCAGCCGGAGCAGGAAGCTGAAAGACTATCTGGATTAGTTGGAGACACACTCTGTGATCACGGAAGGTAATGATTCTGCATACTTACACATATAAATCGTTACTATTCACGGGGGGCATCTTCTTGTCCGGCTCTGCCGGACAAGAAGCATCGGGCGTCCGCCCGATGTGGAAAACTGGACGAAAAC
>CAJTOW010000140.1 GCA_910577655.1 uncultured Lachnospiraceae bacterium
ATGCTTCTTGTCTGGCGTAGCCGGACAAGAAGATGCGCCCCGTGAACAGTAACCCAATAAGGATAAAAATGGGTAAAATTGCCATAAAAGGGTTTCTATTTCTCTTCATTTGTGGTATACTTTGCATAAGCGGTCGGAGCTGGTGTCAGATTTGAATACGGATTGCTCCTGGCTGCAAAGTGTTTCAGCAAATATGAAGGAGGATCGTATTATGAAGAAAAAACTGGCATTACTGCTGGCATGTACCATGGCATTTGGCCTGACTGCCTGCGGAGGCGGCGGGACTGCTGCGACGACTGCGGCACCGGCACCTACCGAGGCGGCTACGGAAGCAGCCACTGAGGCGCCCGCAGGTGATAAGAAGGAAGAGACTGAGGCGGCCTCAGAGGCAGCTGGCGGTATGGATGCCCTGATCGAGGCTGCCAAAGCAGAGGGAGAGCTGACCGTATATGGTTCATGTGAGGAAGAGTATCTGTCTCTGGCATGCCAGAATTTTGAGAAGCTTTATGGGATCAAGACCAAGTTCCAGAGACTGTCTACATCTGAGGTTTACACCAAGATCTCTGAGGAGGCGGGCAAGCCCTCTGCAGACGTGTGGTTCGGCGGTACCACGGATCCTTACAATGAAGCAGTGGCAGACGGACTTCTGATGGAGTACGAGGCTGAGAATGCAGTCAATCTGATCAGTGATGATTACAAGGATCCCACCAACTGCTGGTATGGCATCTATAAGGGTATTCTGGGCTTCATGGTCAACACAGAGGAGCTGGAGCGTCTGAACCTGGAGGCTCCCAGGACCTGGGATGACTTAACCAAAGAAGAGTACCAGGGGCTGATTATGCTGTCCAACCCCAATACCGCCGGTACGGCAAAGCTCGTGATCAATACCATGATCCAGATGAGAGGCCATGATGAGGCTATGGAGTATTTCAAGGCCCTGGACAAGAATATCAACCAGTACACCAAGTCCGGTTCCGGTCCCTCCAAGATGGTAGGCCCGGGCGAGTGTGTCATTGGTATCGGTTTCCTGCATGACGGTATTTACCAGATCCTTCAGGGATATGACAATATTGAGCTGATCGTTCCGGAAGACGGCACCTCCTTTGAGGTGGGCGCTACAGCCATCTTTAACGGATGCACCCATCCCAATGCAGCCAAGCTGTGGATCGAGTATGCACTTTCTCCTGACTGTGTGGATCATGCCAAGGAGGCCGGCTCCTACCAGTTCCTGGTGCTCTCCAATGCAGCCCAGCCTGAGGAGGCAACCCGGTTCGGTCTGGATATGAACAATACCATTGACTACGACTTCGAGGATGCCAAGGCCAACAGCGCCAAATATGTGGAAGATTTCTTCGAGGCTCTGGGAAGCAGTGCTGACAGCCGCTTCAAGACAGAGTAGGGACTCAGACACACAGATGACGCAGACATCTGGCACTTAATTCACCGTTATTTCTGCAAGACAAAAACCAGGTTCAGATAAGAACAAGTGGTAACAGTTCGGGCAGGACTTTCCTGATGCAGGTTTGAACTGTTACAGCAAATGCTGCGTAATGCGCGGATTGCGCTGCGCAGCATTTGACTTTGTCCCTGGGCTTGTGTGAACTGTTGCGGACATGCTGCCTGAGGCATTATGTGAAGTGTACAAAGAGAAAGGGGGAGTGGTTTGTGGCTGGAAAACAGAGTGCAAGGCTGGAGCGGAAAAAATTCTTCTCCGATCCGATTCTGATCAGCATGATCATAGTACTGCTGGTGTTTTTGGCGTTGTTTATCCTGTATCCGCTGCTGATGCTGCTGGTTGACAGCTTTTTAGAGGAGGGACGGATTACCTTTTCTGTATTTCAGAGGGTGCTGAGTCTGGAACGTTTCCAGACGGCTTTTAAGAATACCCTGGTGCTGGGGATGATCACGGGGCTGGCTTCTACAGCCATCGGGCTGCTGTTTGCCTATGTGGAGGTCTATGTAAAGCTGCAGACCAGGGTTCTGGAGAAGCTTTTCGCGGTGGTGTCCATGCTGCCGGTGGTGTCTCCGCCCTTTGTGCTGTCTCTGTCCATGATTATGCTGTTCGGGCGCAGCGGCATCATCACCCGGTCTTTGCTGGGGATCTACGACTCCAATGTCTATGGACTCAAGGGAATCGCCATTGTCCAGACCCTGACCTTTTTCCCGGTCTGCTACCTGATGCTCAAGGGCCTTTTGAAAAATATCGATCCGTCCCTGGAGGAGGCTACGCGGGATATGGGAGCCAGCCGGTGGAAGGTATTCACCAGTGTGACCTTTCCCCTGCTGTTGCCGGGACTTGGCAATGCATTCCTGGTGACCTTCATTGAGTCTGTGGCAGACTTTGCCAATCCTATGCTGATCGGCGGATCTTATGACACCCTGGCTACCACCATCTATCTGCAGGTGACCGGCGCCTACGACTCTACAGGCGCGGCGGCCATGTCGGTGGTGCTTCTGTCCCTGACTGTGGTGCTGTTCCTGATCCAGAAATATTATCTGGAGAAGAAGACAGCAGCCACCCTGACCGGAAAGGCCTCCAGGATGCGGATGCTTATTGAGGATAAGAGCGTGACCGTGCCCCTGACGGTCTTCTGTACCCTGGTGGCGGCCTTTGTGGTGCTGATGTATGTGATGGTGCCCTTTGGCGCGCTGTTTACGCTGTGGGGACGGGATTACAGCCTGTCCCTGAAATGGTTCCAGTATATGCTGCGGACCAGCGGGATCAAGGCATTTAAGGATTCCTTTGTGCTGTCATTGATCGCTTCGCCGCTGACAGCATTTCTGTCTATGGTCATCGCCTATCTGGTGGTAAAGAAACGTTTCCGCGGCAAGGATTTCATAGAGTTTGTCTCCATGCTGGCCATGGCCGTGCCGGGGACGGTGCTGGGCATCGGCTATATCCGCGGCTATGCCAACGGACTCTTCCGGACCGGGGTTATGAGCGGTCTCTATGGGACGGGACTGATCCTGATCATCGTGTTCATTGTCCGGAGTCTTCCCACAGGAACCAGAAGCGGAATTTCCGCTCTGCGTCAGATTGACAAATCCATCGAGGAGTCGGCCTATGATATGGGAGCCAATTCGGCGCGGGTATTCATGACAGTCACATTGCCCTTAATTAAGGATTCCTTCTTCAGCGGTCTGGTGACGGCATTTGTACGGAGTATCACGGCGATTTCAGCCATTATTCTTCTGGTGACGCCGGATTTTTTGCTGATCACCTGCCAGATCAACGAGCAGGCGGAGAAGGGCAACTACGGTGTGGCCTGCGCCTATGCCACAGTCCTGATCGCCATCACCTATGGGGCAGTTCTGATCATGAATACGCTGATCCGGTTCTTCGGCGTCAGCAAAACTATCAAGGTTAGGGAGGATGCATAAATGGAGAAACAGAAGAAGGGAGTCCGTCTGGAGCATATTTCCAAGATCTATAAGGACCCGAAGACCGGGAAAGATTTCTACGCCGTGGAGGATACAACCCTGGATATTGAGGCCGGAACCTTTGTGACTCTGCTGGGACCATCCGGCTGCGGAAAGACTACCACGCTGCGGATGATTGCCGGGTTCGAGAGCCCGGATGAGGGGGAGATTTATCTGGGCGGCGAGGCCATCAACCATCTGACGCCCAACAAGCGGGATACGGCTATGGTATTCCAGAGCTATGCGCTGCTCCCACATTACAATGTGTTTGACAATGTGGCCTACGGACTCAAGATCCGGAAGCTCCCCAAAGAGGAGATACAGGAGAGGGTTCTGAATATCTTAAAGCTTGTGGAGATGGACGGCATGGAGTCCCGTATGACCAACCAGCTGTCCGGAGGCCAGCAGCAGAGGGTGGCTCTGGCCAGGGCCCTGGTTCTGGAGCCGGGGGTGCTGCTGTTTGATGAGCCGCTGAGCAATCTGGATGCCAAGCTGCGTGTCTCCATGCGGACGGAGATCCGTAAGATCCAGCAGAAGGTGGGGATCACGGCCATCTATGTAACCCACGACCAGTCTGAGGCCATGAGTATTTCCGATAAGATCATCATCATGAGCAAAGGAAAGGTAGAGCAGATCGGGACTCCCCAGGAGATCTACTATCATCCCACTTCCCGGTTTGTGGCGGATTTCATCGGGGAGGCCAATTTCCTGGATGCGAAGGTTCTGTCCGGGGACGGAGAAAAGGCATGGATCCAGGTGGCAGGAAAGGAGCTGGAGGTAGGTAACTTCTGCGGTGCAAAAGCCGGGGACGAAGCGGCCCTGGTGATCCGTCCGGAGGCGGCAGTCCTGGCAGAGAAAGGCTACCTGGAGGCCAGGGTATCTTTGTCCACCTTTATGGGATCCTATCAGTATTATCAGGTGATGGTGGGAGATATGGAGATACAGATCACGGATTACAATCCGGTGAACCGGCGGATCTACCAGGTGGGAGAGAAGGCATTTCTGGACTTTGACACCAGAGGAGTATATATCCTGTAGGGTGTCCGGGGAGACGGCTGCGGTGTCACAAAAAGAGAGGGCTGTCGGGAAATGGCTGCCAGATTACAATATATAGAGTGTTCTGATGAGTGCTACTGCGATATATTGTATACTGGTGTCACTTCCCGCCAGCCCTCTTATTTGCTGCAATGGGTTGAACAGGGGTACGATGTTATTGACGGCTTCATCTGGAGAGGATCTGGCAGTGATGCCTTTTCCTTATGCTTCCGTCAGCAGTACTTTCACGGCTTCATCCATCCAGTCCTCTTCCAGGTACTCGATGGTTCCCGCATCCACGTGTTCTGCGATGGTCGGAGTGATGGGGATCCGGGCCAGTACCGGGATTCCGGACTCTGCGGAGATCTCATCGATATGGCTCTCGCCAAAGACAGAGATCCTTTTGCCGCAGTCAGGACACTCCAGATAGCTCATATTTTCTACAAGTCCCAGAACCGGGATATCCATCTTTCTGGCCATATTGACGGCTTTGGTGACGATCATGGACACCAGCTCCTGGGGAGAGGTGACGATGACAATCCCGTCCACCGGAAGGGACTGGAAGACTGTCAGGGGCACGTCACCGGTTCCCGGCGGCATATCCACGAACATATAGTCGATATCTTTCCAGAGGGCTTCCTGCCAGAACTGCTTTACTGCGCCTGCAATCACCGGGCCGCGCCAGATGACCGGATCAGTATCATTATCCAGGAGCAGATTGGCGGATACGATCTCAATGCCGGTGGAAGTGGTGGCCGGAACCATCAGATTGTCCCCGTTGATGCTGAGTCCGTCAGTGCCCAGGCCAAAGGACTTGGGGATGGACGGTCCGGTGATGTCTGCGTCCAGGATCGCCACACGTTTTCCCCGGCTTTTCATCTTGACTGCAAGCAGGGATGTGACAAGGGATTTGCCGACACCGCCCTTGCCGCTGACGATTCCGATGACCTTTTTAACGGAGCTTGCCGGATTGAGCGGCTCTAAGAAGCTGGTGCGCTCTGCAGTGCGGCTGCTGCAGTTTTCACCGCAGGAGCTGCAGTCGTGGGTACAAGTTTCGCTCATATGAATATTCCTCCATTCTGTGCCGGGGCCGGAGGGCCGCGGCGGATGTTGTTGATACACAGAAAAAAGCTGCCTGCAGTGACAGTCCAGATATCCCCTGGACTGTTGCTGCCTGCTTATTTTCCGCATTTTCTGACTCTATATAAAAGAATATCATATTTGCGGAAAAAGTAAAGACCAGGAATACGGGCTTTTTGTCAGCTGTGCGGCAGATCGTAACAGTTTGAGGGGGGCTGAACTGTTGCACAGATCAATGCCGCCCCAGCTGCCAGAAAGCAACTGCGCTGGCGGAAGCTACATTCAGGGAATCTACCCCATGGGCCATAGGGATGCGGGCCGTGTAATCGCAGCCCGCGATGGTCTCTTCTGACAGTCCGTCCCCTTCCGTACCCATAATGATGGCCAGCTTTTCTTCCTGACGGAGCCTGGGATCCTCAATGGTGACTGCATGGTCGCTGAGGGCCATGGCAACGGTTTTAAAACCAAGATCCCGGATCAGGGCCATCCCTGGCCCTGGCCATCCTTCTGTATCCTGGCCTGTATCCAGAAAGGTCCAGGGGATCTGGAAGACAGTACCCATGCTGACCCGGATGGCACGGCGGTAGAGCGGATTGCTGCTGGATGGCGTCAAAAGCACCCCATCCATGCCCAGAGCTGCCGCAGAGCGGAAGATGGCACCCACATTGGTGGGATTCATGACATTCTCCAGAACAACCACCCGGCGGGCTCCCTCACAGACTTCCTGAACTGTGGGGAGCGGCGGGCGGAGCATGGCACAGAGTACCCCGCGGGTCAGCTGGAATCCGGTCAGCTGGGTCAGTACATCAAAATCAGCTGTGTAGACCGGTACATCCTGGCAGCGGGCGATGATCTCCCGGGCCTGTCCGGCGATATGCCTGCGCTCCAGCAGAAGGGAGACAGGCTTGCAGCCGGCATCCAGGGCGCGCCCGATGACCTTGGGACTTTCCGCGATGAACATGCCTTTCTCAGGCTCATGCCGGTTAAGCAGCTGATTTTCCGTGAGACGGGCGTATATGTCCAGTGCAGATGCTGAAAAATCGGTGATCTCTATAATATGTGCCATGGTATTCTCCTTTTAGTGTTCCGGTATGCGGATTTCTGAGCAGATTGTAGCACAAAAACAAGGATCCCTCAATGGTGTAACCAGGGACTTTAGTATCCATATAACAACACTATCATGGCAAAAAAGTCCGCCGGTTGCCTACCATCTGGCCCGTGCCTTTACGCCGTTTATGGGCATGCTGTTTTCCAGTCCTGCCAGACGGGGAGCCATTCTCTGGGCGCTTATGGTGACGAATGTCCGTTTCCACACCATTTTCTGCGCAATCTCGTCATACAGATATACTTCGAATTCTTCCATAGGCGGAATCCTTTGTCCATCCAGCAGGATATTCCCCTGTGAGTCTGTGGAGAGCTCCCCGCTTCTGCATACATCCTTTCCCACATAGCGGATCAGATCTGCGGTTCTGCGGATATACTCCAGAATTTCCGAAAGAATCTCCTGCAAAAGAAATTCATCTGCGGTGGCATCCTTTCTGGCCACAAAACCGGCGATTTCATCCTTCCATGTGTTGTAAATCCGTTCATGGACCAGTAAAGCATCCTGAAGATCTGTAAATAATGCGTCTGTGTTCATAATTTCTGTTTCCTTTCTTTAAAATAGAATGTGTGATATGGTGCTCTACAAGACCATATTATAAGGTATGTGCAGAAAAGGCAAGCCCTACTGCAAATGAAAAGGTATTGCAGGGAAATAAAAAAGAGTGACATAATTAAAGCCGGAAAACAATAGGAATAGAAAGAACAGCGGGGCCCCGCCCTTTGCTTTTCCATGTGCTGTGAATGGAGTTATCCACAATGGAATAGCCAGTTATGCATATTTCCACAATGCAATTTTAGGTACTTGTCATTGCCCAAATCTCCACATATAATTGTAATGTGGCTGTAATCCCGGCATTTGGATGTGTAATTTAATGAACAGAGGAACGTCAATAATGAACAGGATTTTGATTATAGATGATGATAAGGAACTTTGTGTACTGATCAGGCAGAGTGTTTTACAGGAAAGCATAGAAGCCGACTGCTGTTATTCCGGAAAATCCGGTCTGCTGCAACTGAAGGAAAAAGAATACCAGCTTGTCATATTGGATGTTATGATGCCCGGCTTTGACGGCTTTGAAACTTTGGAGCAGATTAGAAAAGAAAGCAGCCTTCCAATCCTGATGTTTACATCAAAAAATGATAGCGCTTCAAAAGTGCGTGGTTTACGGGCGGGGGCTGATGACTATCTGACAAAACCTTTTGACATGGACGAGCTGATTGCCCGTATTCTATCATTGATTAGACGCTATACTCGCTTTAACCCAAAAGACGGACAGTTACAGACATTTGATTTTGACGGGCTGGTTATTGACTTTAATAACCGTTCTATCCATGCGGTAAATGGTGATTATGAACTGCCGCCGAAAGAATTTGATTTACTATTGCTTCTTGCAAAAAATCAGGGAAAGATACTGACAAAGCAGCAAATTTATGAAACTGTATGGGGAGAAGATTATGTCTATGATGACAGCAATATTATGGCAATTATCAGCCGTCTGCGGAAAAAGATAGAAGAGAATCCGGGCAATCCACGGTATATACAGACAGTGAAAGGAATTGGCTATCGTTTCAATAGGGAGGTGTGAATATTGTATACAGAAGCAGTTACAATGATTGCACTGAGTGTTGCGTTTGCTTCGGTTTGCGGGGCTGTTTTGATAGTCCGGCGTGTGAAAAGGCAGCTATTAGAAATGTCTGACGCTTTGGAAGATGTAAAAAATGGAAATGGAAACAGGCGTATCTTATCGGAAACACATGAACTTGTGGCTCCACTTGCTTATGCAATCAACGATATTATCCTGTCCTACGAGAACAGGCTTTCTGCCTATCGTCAAACAGAAGAAACCAACAGGCAGCTTATGACGAGCCTTTCCCATGATGTAAGGACACCGCTCACCACACTGATAGGATATTTGGACGCTGCGCATAAAGGGATTGTTGATGGGAAAGAACGTGACGATTATATAGAAACGGCCCGCCGGAAAGCCCATGATTTAAAAGAATATATAGATGTGCTTTTTGACTGGTTCAAGCTGGGTTCAAATGAATTTTCGATGAATATATCTATTGTTGATTTAACGGAACTGACACGGAACATACTGATTGACTGGATACCCATATTTGAGGATACACAGATAGATTTCACAGTGGACATTCCAGAGCAGCCGTTCCGGGTGCAGATTGACCCGGACGGATATATGAGGATATTAAACAATCTGATACAGAATGTGATTTCCCATAGCCATGCGGATCAAATAGAAATATCTTTATCAGGGCAGGGAGGGAATATAAAAATTCTTTTGTCTGATAATGGAGTAGGGATTGATAAGAAGGATTTGAAACATATTTTTGAGCGGCTTTATAAATGTGATAAAGGGCGGGCTGAAAAAGGCAGCGGACTTGGTCTGTCTATCGTAC
>CAJTOW010000141.1 GCA_910577655.1 uncultured Lachnospiraceae bacterium
TAACAGCTCAGGGGGTATCTGAACTGTTGTGGGCCTGGAACAGCTCAGGGGGTATCTGAACTGTTGTGGGCCTGGAACAGTTCAGGGGGGATCTGAACTGTCGCGGGGCTGGAACTGTTTCGGGATGTCCAGCCGGTACCCGGATTTGCGCACTGTCTGGATGGCGTGTCCCCAGTCACCCAGGGCTTTTCTCAGCTTTTTGATGTGATTGTCCACAACCCGCTCATTTCCTTCGAAATCATAGCCCCAGAAGCGGATCAGAAGCTGCTCCCGGCTGAAGATCCGCCCCGGATTCTCCAGAAAGAAGACCAGCATCTCATATTCCCTGGGGGGCAGGGCCAGAAGCTGGCCGTGGTTCCACACCCTGTGGCTCTGGAGTTCCACCCGCAGGCTGCCAGCAGCAATACTGTCTGGAAAATCGCCGGTATAAGGAGCGGATACGGCTGTATAAGCAGAGGCTTCCGGTGACGGGTTCCCTGCACATTCCCGGACTCTTCCCGTCAGCGCCATGGCCTTGGCATATAACACGGGCAGGGAAAATGGTTTCGTCACGTAGTCGTCTCCTCCCAGGGCATAGCCGTTGAGCTGGTCCTCCTCCAGCACTCTGGCGGTGATAAAGATGAGAGGCACATTGCTGCTGCGGCGGATCCTTCGGCATAAGGCAAAGCCGTCCATTCCCGGGATCATCACATCCAGCAGGATCAGGTCAAAGCTTGTCTTTTCCAGAAGCCTTAAGGCCCGGATCCCATTTCCCTCTGTCCGGACCTGCCAGCCCTTGCTGGAAAAATAATCTGCAGCAGCCTCGGCCAGGAGGCAGTCGTCTTCTATGATTAGTAGTGAGTGGTTCATTTGTGTTCTCCGTTCCTTTGGACAGTTGTTTCGGATAAGTCAGTGATCGGGTTGTTTTACATGTTACAGCGGGACAAAGTTCCAGAATTCTTTTGTCAGTCTGCACCGGATTTTATATCTTTTAACGCTGGTATTATTTTAGCATTCTTATGTATCCTTTTTGTATCTTATTGTAATTTTTTTGAAATATAGAGTTTCCCCATTTAAATTTATTCCCAGGTCTGGTAAAATAAATAGGTATTGGAACTTGTTAAAAATGCATATGATGCCCAGGCACTAAATCTTACAATTCATATATTAAAAGACAAGATTGTGATTGAAGATGATGGGATCGGGATGAACCGGGAGAAGATTCTTGAGGCCTGGATGCATGTGGGAAAGAGATGCTAAGTGGGACTTTTATTTTAACTGAAGATATAGTTAGGGCGTTGGGGGAACAGGGAAATCGCATTTATTTGCTGAATTTATCAAAGGTGGGGGAGGAGTGGTTTTCACGGGAATTGAAAATATATTTGGAAGAAATAGGAAATCAGGAGAATGCAGCGGGGATTAAGTTGAAAAACCGATATAAATGTAAAAACAGAAAGCCTTGGTATGGGGTGCCAATAGTACAAAATGGTACTCTCTTTTTCTTTAAAAGGTATGATAAAATACCAAGAATATGTGTAAATGAGGCGCATATCCATACAACAGATATTGCTTATAACATGCGATTGCACCCTGGCTATGATGAAAAGAGTTTAGCCTTTTGTTTCTATAATACTCTGACATTAACCCAGTGCGAATATTACGGAAGATATTATGCGGGAGGTGTTTTGGAATTGACCCCGAGTGAGTTTAAAAGTTTGGTAATTCCTTACCGGACAATCCAGAAAGAGGATATTGATAGACTGTCAGGAATGTTCAAGGAGCATGAATCTATAGAAAAGATTATCAATTTTGTTGATTCAAAGACAATAGAAGAAGATTGGGAAGATAAAAAAATAACAAAATTGAATGATATGAGAAAAAAGCTTACAGCAAGACGATTCCAACAATGACAATGTGAGCTATAACTGTAACGTGATTAATCCATCTGGCCCAAAACCCTTACGATTCTCTTGCAAATCCAGCGACTTTCTTTTATACTTATAAACAACAAAACCAGCCAGCTGTGACTGGCTTTGGGGGCATGCCCCATAGGCGGAAGCCAAGGGGCTGGATACGGAATGCCCGAAGGAGTATAGATAAAGGAGTGAGGCTGTATGAGTAAGAAATGCATTGGCGTGGATGTAGGCGGAACCTCCGTCAAACTGGGACTTTTCGAGCTTGACGGAACTTTGGTAGACAAATGGGAGGTGCCGACCCGGAAGGAAGAGGGCGGAAAGTATATTCTGGGCGATGTAGCCGCGTCTATCCGGAAGGTTCTGGGGGAGAAGAACATTGATCTGGAGGATGTGGCAGGCGCAGGCCTGGGGGTGCCGGGGCCGGTGATGCCGGACGGCTACGTGGAAGTGTGCGTGAACCTGGGCTGGCGGGATATGAATCCCCAGCGGGAGCTGAGCGCACTGCTGGACGGCCTTCCGGTGAAGAGCGGCAACGATGCCAATGTGGCGGCCCTGGGCGAGATGTGGCAGGGCGGCGGTAAGGGGTACACGGATATTGTCATGGTGACTCTGGGGACCGGAGTCGGCGGCGGTGTGATCATCGACGAGAAGATCGTTGCCGGCAAACATGGGCTGGGAGGAGAGATTGGTCATATCCATGTGCGGGATGAGGAGACGGAGCACTGCAACTGCGGCGGCGTAGGCTGCGTGGAACAGATCGCCAGCGCTACAGGTATTGCCCGGGAGGCACGCCGGAGAATGGCGGCCAGCGACGTACCCTCTGCCATGCGCAAATATGGCGACAGCATTACAGCCAAGGAAGTGCTGGATGAGGCCAGGGCAGGAGACGCCATGGCGCTGGAGGTTGTGGAGCTGGTGGGCAGATATCTGGGCGTCATGCTGGCCCAGGTGGCCATGACCGTGGATCCGGAGATCTTCGTCATCGGCGGCGGCGTATCCAGGGCAGGGCAGTTCCTGATTGATGTGATCTGGAAGTATTACGACCATTATTCACCCATTTCCCAGAATAAGGGGAAGATCGGGCTGGCGACACTTGGAAATGATGCCGGAATCTATGGAGCTGCGAGACTGATGCTGGATTAAATATTTCTGAATGTTATGTGCAAATTCAGGATTCACGGTGGAAGCCGTGAGTCCTGACTTCGTAAATTCTGCCTTATAACATGAGGAGACCCCGGCAGGCTCTCACCTGACCGGGGCAATTATGAAAAATCTATGTGTAATTTGTCTAATAAACTGGTTTGTACTGCTTTGTTTCTATGCATTTAGTATAGAATTGAGTTGTGAACGTAATATGAACAGTTTGTAAACATACTGTAAAGCTTCGTTGATTTTTTACATAAAAATCCAATAATGCCGAAAAAAATTGGAGAAAATGATGATGACGGATGGCATCCCCGGGTATCCGGGCTGTTATATCTGAACAGTTGCGTCTGGTTTGGCATACGCCTCACAGACGGAGGATTGCGGCATATGCCGGCAGGGGGACGGACAGCGGGCGTATGTCCGGAAGGCGGCAGCCGGATGCCTTAATATACAGGAAACAACGGAGCAGAGCTGCATGTCAAAGAACAGGAGGGGAGTAAAGCAATGGGAGAAGAGAGAAAACGGAAAACCATCGTGATCGGCCACAAGAATCCGGACACGGATTCCATCTGTTCGGCTTTGTGCTATGCAAAGCTGAAGAGTGCGGTGACCGGCAATGAGTACGTACCGGCCAGGGCGGGCCATGTCAATTCGGAGACCCGGTTTGTGCTGGATTATTTCCAGGCGCCGGAGCCGGAGCTGGTGGAGACGGTCAAGACCCAGGTGCGGGATATCGAAATCCGGGAGATGAAAGGCGTGGACAGGAACATTTCCCTGAAACGGGCCTGGAACCTGATGCAGGAGGCCAATGCGGTGACTCTCCCGGCAGTCAGTGAAGGCGGTGTGCTGGAGGGACTTCTGACAGTAGGGGATATTACCAAGACCTACATGAATGTGCTGGACAGCAGTATCTTGTCCAAGGCCCGGACCCAGTACGGCAATATTGTGGAGACCCTGGAGGGCCATCTGATCCTGGGGGATGAGAATACGTACTTTGACCAGGGCAAGGTGCTGATTGCGGCGGCCAATCCGGATCTGATGGAGTTCTACATCTCGCCCCATGATCTGGTGATCCTGGGGAACCGTTATGAGTCCCAGCTTTGTGCTATTGAGATGGAGGCGGACTGCATCATCGTGTGCGAGGGTGCGGGAGTGTCCATGACCATCCAGAAGCTGGCTCAGGAGCATGGCTGCACGGTGATCACCACAGCCTATGACGCCTACACGGCAGCCCGTCTCATCAACCAGAGCATGCCCATCAGCTACTTTATGAAGACAGAGAATCTGATTACCTTTGAGGATACGGATTTCATTGATGAGATCAAAGATGTCATGGCCAGCAAGCGGCACCGTGACTTCCCGATCCTGGATAGGGAGGGTAAGTACAAGGGCATGATCTCCCGCCGGAATCTGCTGGGCGCCCGGGGCAAGCAGGTGGTGCTGGTGGATCACAATGAGCGGAACCAGGCGGTGGGCGGCATTGAGAATGCCGATATTCTGGAGATTATTGACCACCATAAGCTGGGAACCGTGGAGACCATAGCGCCGGTATTTTTCCGGAACCAGCCCCTGGGATGCACGGCTACCATTATTTACCAGATGTATCAGGAAGCCGGAGTGGATATTGACCGGCAGACAGCGGGACTTTTGTGCAGTGCCATTATCTCCGATACGCTGCTCTTCCGCTCGCCTACCTGCACAGAGGTAGACCGGCAGGCGGCCCATGCCCTGGCGTCCCTGGCAGAGATCCAGCTGGAGCAGTACGCATCCAAGATGTTCGCCGCAGGCAGCAACCTGAAGGGAAAGAACGACGAGGAAATCTTCTACCAGGATTTCAAGCGGTTCACCGCCGGGAAGATATCTTTCGGCGTATCCCAGATCAGCTCTCTCAATGCCGATGAGCTGGAGGAGCTTAAGGGCCGGATGCTTCCTTACATGGACAATGCCCAGAAGACCCATAATGTAGATATGCTGTTCTTCATGCTGACCAACATCCTGACCGAGTCCACCCAGCTGCTGTGCGTAGGCACCGGGGCGGAGAATCTGGTTCATAATGCCTTCCACATGGTCAGCGAGACCAATGGGGCAGACAAGCGGGACAGCAGCAATACCGTGGAACTGCCGGGCGTAGTATCCCGGAAGAAACAGCTGATCCCGGCTATCATGATGGCCTGCGAGGCATAAATATACTCCCGGAACCAGGTTCCTCCCAGACAGGTATGGGAAGGACACACATAGAGATCTGCCCCCGGAAGGGAGCATAAGGACGAATCATAAATATAGCCGCCCAGCCGGGACAAAACCGTCCAGGGTGGCAGAATGGAGTCTGCAAATATGAATAAAGAAAACTGGAAACCCGGCAACATGCTCTACCCGGTTCCCGCGGTGATGGTCAGCTGCCAGCGGCCTGACGAGCGGCCCAATATCATCACCGTAGCCTGGGCAGGCACCATCTGCTCTGACCCGGCTATGCTGTCCATATCCGTCAGGCCGGAGCGGTACTCCCACAGCATTATCAAGGAGACCGGCCAGTTCGTGGTGAACCTGGTAAACCATGACCTGGTATTCGCCACCGACTACTGCGGCGTCAAGTCCGGCCGGGACGTGGACAAATATAAGGAAATGAATCTGACCCCGCTGTCCTCCCAGAAGATCGCAGCCCCCGGCATCGCCGAGAGCCCCTTAAACCTGGAATGCCAGGTAACCCAGATCATTCCCCTGGGCTCCCACGACCTGTTCCTGGCCCGGATCCTGGGAGTCACCGTGGACAGACAATACATGGACGAAAAAGGCAAATTCCATTTAAATGACTCAGGCCTTGTAGCCTACTCCCACGGAGAATATTACCAGCTGGGCCAGAAACTGGGAACCTTCGGTTACTCCGTCAGGAAGAAATAACCAGCAGCCAGCCAGACAGTCAACAGCCAAACCACCCTTGTACTTTTTGCCAGTAACGCAGCCTGGGATGGGATCCTGCCCCTGGCAAACCCTGTAAGAACGTCGGTGCTTAACGAACAGACACGCTTTTGTCTGCGAGTTTAGCATCCGTTACGTTCTGGTCGGAGCGGGAGCGCGTTTGCCAGGGGCAGGATCCCATCCCAGGCGGACCCATTCCCACACACCCATACCCAAATACCTGCACCACACACAGAATGGAGCCTCACATGAAAGCAAACATCACCCTCATCGGCATGCCCGCCTCAGGCAAAAGCACCATAGGCGTTCTCCTGGCCAAGCGGCTGGGCTACTCCTTCGTGGATGTGGATATCGTGATCCAGGAAAAGACAGGAAAGCTTTTAAAGGAGATCATTGCCCAGGAAGGTACAGAAGGCTTTCTGCGGATTGAGGACCAGATCAACCAGGAGCTGGATGTACGCCGGTCCGTCATTGCTCCCGGAGGCAGCGTCATCTACGGGGAAGGAGCTATGAAGCATCTGAAAGAGATCAGCACAGTAGTGTATTTAAAACTCAGCTACCAGGCGGTGCGGCGTCGTCTGGGCAATCTGAAAGACCGGGGTGTGGCCTTAAAGGACGGAATGACTTTGCGGGACTTGTATAACGAGCGCGTGCCGCTGTATGAGCGGTATGCGGATATCACGGTGGATGAGACCGGAAAGACACCAGGGCAGACCGTGGATGAGCTGCGGGCTATTATGGAGCTACGGCTGGGGCGTTTTCACAAATAGAGACCTTTGGTGAAAAAGGAAGGAAAGGAACCGTTCAGACAGGCCTGCCCATCCGCTGCGCCGACCGTACGAAAACTTAGTGGGCAGGCATAGGGCCATGGCGAAGCGATTCTAAATGGTTATATGCCGTAACAGTTCAAGAGGTATCAGAACTTTTACATACACAAAAAAGCAGGAGGAAAACAGATTATGAAATATATTGTAATGCTGGGCGACGGAATGGCAGATTATCCGGTAGAGTCCCTGGGGGGCAGGACACCGCTGCAGGTGGCAAAGAAGCCTAATATTGACCGGCTGGCAAAATACGGGAAGATGGGTATGGTAAAGACGGTTCCCGACGGGATGAAGCCGGGAAGTGACGTAGCCAACCTGGCAGCCATGGGCTACAATCCCCAGGAATGCTATACCGGGCGCTCCCCCCTGGAGGCGGTGAGTATCGGGATCCAGATGAATGATACGGATGTGGCCTTCCGCTGCAACCTGGTGACTCTGTCTGACGAGCCGGAGTACGCAGACAAGACCATGATGGACTACAGCTCCGGTGAGATCACCACGGCGGAGGCCTCCCAGTTGATCGCGGCGGTCAATGACGCCTTCCGCACAGATGAGATCTTGTTCTATCCAGGTATCAGCTACCGCCATTGTATGATCTGGCATGAGGGCCCGGTGGGTCTGGATCTGACCCCGCCCCACGACATTTCCGACCGGAAGATCACAGAGTATCTGCCGGGGAATCCCCTGATCCTGGATCTGATGCGCCGCAGCTATGAGGTGCTCAAGGATCACCCGGTCAACAAGGATCGGATTGCACGGGGTTTAAATCCCGCCAATTCCATCTGGCTGTGGGGCGAAGGCACCCGTCCTGGCGTGTCCCGGTTTGAAGCTGCCTATGGCGTAAAAGGATCTGTCATCTCCGCCGTGGATCTGATCAAGGGCATCGGACTCTGTGCAGGCATGAAGGTCATAGAGGTGGAAGGCGCCACCGGCAATATTGATACCAATTTCCGGGGCAAAGGGGAGGCGGCGCTTAAGACCCTGCTGGATGGACAGGATCTGGTGTACATCCATGTGGAAGCTCCCGACGAGTGCGGCCACCACGGGGACTTGGAGGGGAAGATCCGCTCCATTGAGCTGATTGACGAGGAGATCGTGGGGCCGCTTCTGGCAGGACTTGAGAAGGCCGGAGAGGAGTATTCCATTCTGGTGATGCCGGATCATCCCACGCCGGTGTCCATCAAGACCCATATCTCTGATCCGATTCCATTTTTGCTGTACCGCAGCGACAAGAAGGAAGAATCCGGCGCAGATGCATACAATGAAGTAACAGCTGCCGCCACCGGAAGTTTTGTGCCGGAAGGATTCCGGCTGATGAAGGAGCTGCTGGGGCAGGAACTGTAGGAGCTGGAGTTGTAACGCCCGGACATGTCCGGACCCTTACGATTCATACGTTTTTATGAAGGGGGCCGCGGATAGATGGATGAGGCAGCCATTGAAAAACAGGCAAGCGTGATACTGGCGATCAGTATACGCATTGCCTGTTTTTTGTAACAGAACCCCCTTGAATTGTTACTGTTTTTCATATGCAGCGGTTTGGGGCGGAAATATTCCCGGAAAACAATGCCGGATGGTTCATTTTTGTAACTCCATACTGCCATAAACGCAATCGTTCAGATGGAGCTGCTCTCTTGCATCCGAAAAGTGCCGGGGATAAGAAGCTTTGGGCGTCCGCCAGATATCAAATCCAGGAAACACACGCTGAAAATATCCGGAAAATCTGAATTTGCAACATCACATTCTGCAAAAATATGCAGAAAAAATCCCATCAGACAAAAAGTTACAAGAATTTTTTATAAAAAATCCATTTTTTGCCCTTCGCGAGACACTTTGCGAGATAGGGTGTGTGGTATACTGGTATATGACAAGGCAATGCTGTGCCTGCTACGACCAGCAGCAGCCTGCCGCCAGTACATACCATAGTAAACCCCCATGCCTGTCATCAGGCACCGCCATGAATGAAAGGGGTTTACTGTGAGCCTCCGGCGGATGCACACAAAATGCCAAAAACAGGCATTTTGGCGCTGGTACGGACAGCGCAGCGAGTGCGCAGTCCTACTTGGAGGA
>CAJTOW010000142.1 GCA_910577655.1 uncultured Lachnospiraceae bacterium
TACCGCAAAGTGGGGCGTACAGATGCCGGGAATGAATTTTCAGACACGCTCTAAGACCATGACCTCATCTGCTGCAATTCCCACACGCTCAATATACTTTTTCAGGGCCAGTCCCTTCTGGGCCGTGATATTGGTAACCTCCACATTGTTCTTCCCTGTGGACAGATGGGACAGCTCTGTGTACCGCTCCAGCTCCTTCTTCGCAGCCTCCACCGGAGCGGGCTTAAGATGGAAACCTTCTACCTTGATGATCTTCTTTGTCCGTACAAATGCATCCATATCCGTGATCTGCACCAGGTTGTTGCAGGGCTTTCCCGGATCTGTGTCATAAATCTGCGCGATCTTCTTTGAAGCCAGGGCTGCCAGCCTTTCCACGAATCTGCCTTTGACCTCCCCCGGATCCGTGGTGGTATAGAAGCCGTCTGTTGTAAAGATCATATGGGGAACGTCATAACTGCTTAAGATCTGTGTTACCTCCTCCAGGTACTGGTTTGGGAAGAAATCCTCCCCTACGATGTTCCCGTCTCCATCGTAGATCACAGCCCCATTGCCTAAGATCAGCAGCGGCTCCTGGTTTAAGAGGCCTTTGATACTGTCCACATTAGCAAGGTCCCGTCCCGTGGCAAATCCAAATCTGGCACCTTTTTTATACGCATAGTCGATGGCGTCCAGATTGGTTTTGGATATGGAATTGGGTTCGTCCAGCAAGGTTCTGTCTAAATCGCTGACAATCAGTCTGATCATATCATTTTCTCCGCCTGAAAGTTTTCCGGCTGCAGGGCAGTCCAGGTCACTGAACTGCAGCCGTCCTGTTCAGCCGGAAACCTTATTTTTATATAACATTTCCGACAAGGCATTCTGCTGTCTGAACTGTTATTTATTTGTCCCCTCATCAATGCCAAGTACATAGGTGATCGCAGCCGATGATACGATTGCAGCCGCGATGCCCACGAACATAGCCCACGCGGTATTCAAGAACATAGGCAGTACCGCAAGCAGATTGGAATAACCCATAACCACCGCCTTGGCTCCCAGCAAGGCGGCCACGACACCTCCGATGGCAGCTCCGCCCATGACGCCGAACATGGGTTTTTTGAACCTCAGGTTGCAGCCATAGATCGCAGGCTCCGTAACACCGGCCACGATAGCACCCACAGCCAGGGACAGACACTCGGAACGGAATTCCTTGTCCTTTGTCCTCAAAGCGACTCCCAGGCAGGCGCCGCCTTCTGATACATTGTGCAGGACGAATGCAGGCCGGATCACCGCGTCATAGCCAATAGTCTCAAGGTTCTGTGCCATGAACGGGGATAATGCTGTATGCAT
The DNA here is from genome assembly GCA_910577655.1 of uncultured Lachnospiraceae bacterium. GTDB lineage: Bacteria > Bacillota > Clostridia > Lachnospirales > Lachnospiraceae > Brotaphodocola. Next base: position 1,327 of record CAJTOW010000142.1, read on the forward strand.
CCCGGCCATGATCATCCAGGGCAGGCAGACCGCCAGGGCCGATACCGCGATGAACGGAACATTGTCGCCCAGGAACAGGAATATGTTGGAGATGAAATCACCCACGTATCTTCCCAGAGGGCCGACGATGGAGAATGCCAGTGCACCGGTCACCAGGATGGTGCCGGAACCAACAAGCAGGGATTTGACGATACCAGGTATGATTTTGTTTAAAAACTTCTCAATATAGTAAGCGATAATAGGAATCAGAAGCGCCGGCAGGAGCTGTCCATTGTATGTAATAAGACGGCAGGGAATGCCGAATACGGTGATTGCTGTCCCTTCCGACACGGCTGCCACCCACTCGGGAGTCAGCAGCGCGGCTGTCACCAGCATGGCATAGATCTCGGTTCCGCCCAGCCTTTTTGCCGCGCCATAAGCCACAAACAATGGCATGAAATAGAATGGCGCATTGGCCACCCACCCCAGGACCATATTGGTGGTGGAGGCTCCAAAAGACGGCCATACATAGGGCAGCAGCATCAGAATGACCTTTTTCCCGTGCCATTCCCTTTATCGTCAAGATCTACGTAGACAAACCCGTACCGTTTCTTCATCTCGCCGGTGCTTAAGGATACCAGATCCGTATTGCCCCACATGGTGTACCCAAGTACCGGAACCTTATCTACATTCACTGCTTTTTTCATCTCTTCAAAATGCTGTGCCAGGTACCGGATCCGGTAATCGTCATCCACGGTTCCGTCTTCTTTCATGACATCCACCTCGCCCAGACCGTTTTCCACTACAAACAGAGGCTTCTGGTACCGGTCATACAGCTCATTTAAGGTATATCTCAGTCCCACCGGGTCAATGGGCCATCCCCATCTGGTGCTCTCAAGATACGGATTCGGGTCTCCGCCCAGAAGTCCCATGGCCCAGGTAAGCTTTGTATCCTTTGAGATAGTCATGGAGCGGTAATAGCTGAAGGTCACCATATCCAGTGTCCCTTCTGCAAGGATCTGGTCGTCCTCCGGCTCCTTTTTCAGCGTAACATTCCTCTCCCTGAAAAATTCATCCGTGTAGTTGGGGTAATAGCCTCTTGCCATAACATCCGCAAACCACAGATTATTGCGCCGCTTTATGTAGCTTGCCATGATATCCTGGGGATCACAGGTTGCCGGATACATCTGGCTCAATGCATACATGGTTCCCACCATATTTTCGGGATCAATCTCATGTGCAGCCTTTACCACCTTTGCGCTGGCCACAAACATATGATGCTTTGCCTGGTAGACCGTCTGGGAATCCTGCTTGTGGGTGCCGATCTGGGCATAGCCGTTGACCGCGTTGATCTCGTTGAAGGTCAGCCAGTATTTGCATCTTCCCTTATAGCGCTCCAGAACCGTGGTGGCATACCGGACATAGCAGTCAATGACATGCCTGGACGACCATCCGTCATAGGTTCTTGCCAGATAGCCGGGAAGCTCATCGTGGCAGATGGTGATCAGGGGCTGGATGTTGTATTTTTCCAGTTCCGTGATCACATCGTCATAGAACTTCAGTCCCTCTTCATTGGGTGTCAGCTCATCCCCGGTGGGGAAAATCCGCGGCCAGCAGATGGAAAAACGGAATACGTTAAAGCCCATTTCGCCCATGAGGGCAATGTCCTCTTTGTAATGATGATAGAAATCAACAGCCTGGTGGCTGGGATAATACACATCATCATAGATCTCTGCCTCTGCCCCATCCGGGAAGCTCTCTCTTGTAGGCACCTCTCCCCTGGAACCGTCTGCAAGCCTGAGGGAAATCATCCTGGGTCTCTCTAAGCTCCCGTCTGTCTCAAAATCATGGGTGGACAGCCCCTTGCCGCCCTCGTTGAATCCGCCTTCATACTGGAAGTCAGCCGTTGCTCCGCCCCATAAAAAACCCTTTGTAAATCCTTCCATACGTACCACCTTATTTTTTGCATAAAAAAATAGGGCAATACTTCCAGGAAAACCCTATAAAGATCTCCCTGAAGGTATTGCCCCATTATTTCCTTTGGGTAACAAACCGCTTTTATTATTTTCCCTATTTTCAGTGTGTCCTGATTACAATTATATACATTTTCACCAGATTGTCAACACGATTTTTTCCTTTTTCTGGTTATTGTTCAGGGAGATAGTAACTGTTCAGATATCCCTTGAACTGTTACTCGAACTTAGAGCGTGTCTGAAAATTCATTCCCGGCATCTGCACATCCCACAAACTGTGACGCACATCTGCCAGAAAGCAATTTTCAGACACCCTCTGGCACTCCCCCACAAAAAAATGGAAACACCCATTGCTTTTATCCGGCCGTCTTATTATAATAGCATGTAGAATCAGACAGGAGGTATCTACACATGCGATATGAACTGACAAAAGAGCTGGAGACTGGAAACACAATCATTGATAAGGAGCACCGGGAGCTGCTGGATGCAGTGAACAGGCTTATGGATGCCTGCAGCAAGGGCCAGGGCCGTGCCTCCATGGAACCCACCATCAAGTTCCTTGTAAATTATGTTCACCAGCATTTTACCCATGAAGAACAGCTCCAGAGACAAAGCCGCTATCCCGGCTATACAGCCCACAAGGCATTTCATGACCAGTACAAACGCACCCTTCAGGAGATCACAGCCAAAATTCCGCCCACCGGCCCTACTGTGGCAGAGCTTGGAACCCTGAACCGCCACATCGGCATCCTGATCTCCCACATCCGCACAGAAGACAAAAAGCTGGGACAGCATTTAAAGAATAGTTAAAATCCTGGCGGGCTGTGAAAAAGTTGTAACAGTTCAGACAGTAGCCGGCAGGAAGCCTTTTCAAACGCATCCTAATCCGGCTGCTGCCCGTCATGGGCCTTCCACTGGCAGTCCAGTAACTGCATTGCAGAAAATACTGCCCTGAAGGAAGACTTCTCCGGCGAACAGGCATAGATACCAAACCGTATCCTGCCTTTTCCCTTGTGCATATGGCAGATGCGCATCTGTCTGAATCTTATCCCGTCTGCGGAACACTCAATGCAGTAGTCATCCTCCCTGCGGCTGAGCCGGTACCACATGGATTTCACCGAGGCATCGATCACCGTGGTGGCCCAGTCCGAATATCCATGGTTTGTCACCACACTTCCCAAATGCTGGTATTCTTCATTTTCATATTCAACGGAGCCCTTTAACCAGTTTTCACTATCCAGATACATAACCACACCGCACTGGTCAAATCTGTGATGGCTCTCTGCAAATTCCGTTTTCACCACAAAGCTGAAATAAGGCTCTTCTGTCTCCATCTGTAAAACCGGCGCATTGTCATTCTGAAAATGATAATACGTCCTCTGCCACAGATCCGTGTGGGGTTTTGTAATGATCTCGATCCTGTCCACGTCTATCTTACAGCTCTCCGGCTCCCTGGTCCATTGAAATCCTGTCAGGTCCATATTTCTCCTCCTTGTTCACTCCATATTTGGCTTTTGCCAGATTCATATAGTTCCAGACCGCCCTGCCGGACACTCTTTCCCACACCGGCACCATAAAACCGCATCCCTCATTCCCTCTGCCGTGGCCTCCTTTGCCGTGGCAGCAACCGTAAGGCCAGCCTCCATGGCAGCCCTGGTGGTCTCCGGACCGATGGAAATGATCCTGGCCGGTTTTGCAGACCTGTCTTTCGTCATTTCTGCCAGAGCCCTGGCAGCGGATGCGCTGGCAATAGTAATGAAATCAGTATCAGGCAGAATCCTTCCCAGATCCTCCTTCCGGCGTGTATCCACCCAGGTCTCGTAAAGGGGTACATCCCGGAAGGGAATCCCGGCCTTTTCAAGCCCCTTTGGCAGAAGGGAGGAACTCTCCCTTGCCCGCAGAAGCAGCACCGGTGTATCCCAGGCCAGCTCAGGGATCCAGGAATCTGCCAAGTCCCTGCTGGTGTATTCTGCCGGGATAAAGTCTGCATGGAAACCATGGCTCTTTAAGGCTTCTCCGGTCCTGCGCCCGACCACCGCAAATTTCAGATGGGCCAGACTCCTATGGTCAATATCCAGCTCCCTCAGGAAGGCAAAGAACTGATCAACCCCATTGGCACTTGTCAGCACCAGCCACCGGTACTTCCCCAGCTCCAGAAATGCCTGCTTCTGCTCTTGTGTCCGGATGGGGCGGCATTCCACCAGACTCATGGCCACAGTCTCGGCCCCCAGAGGCGCCAGCACCTGCTCCTGCTCCCTGACCATGGCTCTGGTTCCCGTGAGAAGGATGCGGATTCCTGCGAGAGGTCCCCGCCCGTACCAGTCAAGGCTGTGCTCCCTGCCTGCCGCCTCCCCTACCACCACAATGGCAGGGGGACGGATCCCGGACAGATTTGTCTCTGCCACTATATGTTCCAGATCCGAAACTATCTTTTTCTGTCTGGCAGTAGTCCCCTGCTGGATAACTGCCACCGGTGTACTGCCCCCTTTGCCGCCGGCCAGAAGACTGGCGGCAATCCGCGGCAGATTCCCCAGTCCCATAAGGAATACAAGCGTTCCCTCTTCTCTGGCCAGAACATGGAAATCCAGAGCCTGATGCTCCTTGCCTGCACCCTCATGCCCGGTTATCACATGGAAGGAGGAAGCCACCCCACGCTCTGTCACCGGGATCCCCGCATAGGCAGGAACACTGTAGGAGGAGGAAACTCCCGGCACGATCTCATAAGAGATTCCATGACGCTCTAGCTCCATGGCTTCCTCGCTGCCCCGCCCGAATACCAGAGGATCTCCACCCTTTAACCGCACCACATAGTTTCCGGCAAGGGCTTCCTCAACAAGGAGCCGGCTGATCTCCTCCTGGGGCAGATGATGGGCCCCGGAACGTTTCCCCCCATAGACCAGCTTCGCGTCCAGACGCGCCTCGTTCAGCAGAGAGCCGGATATCAGATTATCGTAGATGATCACATCTGCCCTGCGGATACACCCAAGACCCTTGCGGGTGACCAGGCCTGCATCCCCCGGTCCGGCTCCTACCAGGGATACCTGAGGATGGCTTTCCGTCCGGACTGCCTCCACTGCCTTCTCTGCCAGACCTTCCGCTTCCGAAAACAGTCTTCCTGCATCCCCAGAATAATCCCCTGCCAGCTCTGTCCTCACCTCCGCCCGGATCATATGCTTCTTATCCGGAGCATACACAGCAGACATGACCAGGCTCTGTCCTTCCCTCCTGCAGTACGCAGCGCAGGGTGCATTACAGCTTCCGCCCAGGGCCTTTAAGAACCGGCGTTCCGCCAGGAATGCCGCCTCCGTCTCCGGCCTGCAAAGTGCCTTCCGCAGCTTCTCCAGCTCCCCTGTCCGGTACTCCACCGCCAGGATCCCCTGGCCTGCAGCCGGGAGAAAGCTTCCGTCATCCAGATACCGGACGGAAAGTCCCTCCGGTTCCTGCAGTCCAAGACGTTCCAGCCCTGCCCCAGCCAGGATGATGGCGTCATATCTGCCTTCCCGGAGCCTTTCCAGACGGGTCAGTACATTGCCCCGCAGCATCCGGACCTGCAGATGCGGATTCCCATCCAGGATCTGGATCTCCCGCCTCAGACTGCTGGTCCCGATCACACTGCCTGCCGGAAGCATCCCCCCGGCAGACACCACCTTGACTCTGTCATCTTTCCTGGTGACCAGCACATCCCAGGGATTGGCCCTTGTGAGGACAGAGCAGACCGACAGTCCTTCCGGCAGCTCCATGGGTACATCTTTGGCACTATGGACCGCCAGGTCAATGGCACCTGACAGCAGCTGTTCCTCCAGCTCCCTGGTAAACACACCCTTGCCGCCGAAGCTGTCCAGGGGACGGTCCAGAAGCCGGTCTCCCTTTGTAACCACCGGCACCAGTTCCACCTCTGTTCCCGGAAATTCTTTCTGCAGCGCATCCCTTACCAGCTCACTCTGGATCACTGCCAGCTTACTGGTCCTTGTTCCTATCCGAAGTCTCATAGTGTTATATTTCCCTTCTGCTGCCATGAATTGATTGTTTTTCCTTTTACTTAATGAACAGTTTTCGTAACCGTTCAGATACTCCCTGAACGGTTGCCAGTTTTCTTCCCCTCCAGAAAATCCAGGATCCAGGATGGCCCGGAGGGATAATACAGATGAGGAAACCCTGCCATCATCTGTCCGGTCACATACATACAAGGCCACTGACGCGGGCTGGAGGGCTTCTTCGCTGTCATAGAATTCCCTGGCCGGGTGCTGTCCCAGTAATGGAACTCATGGCCCCGGATCACTTCTGCGGAAGGCAGGTGTTCCTTGCAGGACGCCTTTTCCCTGGAGAAGGACAGCTCACCAGACGGCCCCTCTTCCCGGATAAAGGACAATCCACCGGACGGCCCCTCTTCCCGGATAAGGGACAACTCCTCAGACGCCCCCTCTTCCCATGAACATTTTTCTTCTAAAAGATCTGTCGCCCACTGACTTCTCTCCAGGATCACATATCCAAACCGTGACAGCTTCTCCTTGGAGAACCCGTCTGCCGGAATCAGTCCCACCATGGGATACATGGTTTTGTCCAGCCCTTCCAGATTTTTATGAAGATAAAGAAAGCCTCCGCATTCTGCCAGAAGCTTCACTCCGCCGGCTGCCGCTTCCCTGACAGCCTGCAGCATTTGCTGGTTGCCGGAAAGCTCCCTTGCATAGCACTCCGGGTAGCCGCCTCCCAGCAGCAGCGCATCCACATGCTCCGGCACACATTTATCTCTGATGGGACTGAAGGGCACAAGCTCCCATCCATGTTCCATAAGAAAATCCAGATTTTCCTGATAATAAAAGCAGAATGCTTCATCCATAGCAACAGCGATCCGGCGTCCAGACCTTCCGCTCCCCTGTCCGGCCCCCTCTCCCGCCAAAGGGCTGCTGCCGTTTTTTCCTGGCTCTGCTCCTGAAGTCCCATAACCGGCCTTTACTCTCTCTGCCACATAGACAGCCTCTGCTTCCGCTGCCGCATAACCAGCCTCTTTCTCCCTGGCCCCATGGCCAGCCTCCGCTCCTGCCAGAGTCAGAATTCCATCCACATCCAGACATTTTTCCAGCCGGTCTGCCAGTCTGGCCATCCGGTCTCTGAGCCGTCCCTGCTCCCAGGGCAGGGTAAGACCCAGATGACGGCTCTCCAGTCTGGCCTCGTCACACTCCGGGACAGCCCCCAGGCAGGCTACGCCCACCTCTTCCAGGCAGGGCCGCAGCCGCTCTTCCATAGCCGGACTGGTACGGTTCAGGATCACACCTGCGATCCGGCTGTCCTGCCTGTATTCCACAAATCCCTTCACCAGGGCTGCCATAGAAAGACTGGATTTCTTCCCGTCTGCCACCAGAATTACCGGTGTATCCGTGATCCGT
>CAJTOW010000143.1:0-3021 GCA_910577655.1 uncultured Lachnospiraceae bacterium
AGAATCATTGCAGAGTAAGAAGGAGACGTTTATGAAAAAAAGAGTCCTTTTTTTTGGCGTGATGGCACTTCTGGTATCTGCTGCACTCTGCGGATGCAGTGGCGGCAAGAGTACAGAAGCTTCAAAACCTGTAAAGAATTCTTCAGAAGAAGCACCGGCCGGTTCTGCGGCGGTATCCGGGATGACCGGAACGGCAGAGGCGGCTGAACCGGCTCATGGCGGCAGCGCGGTAGTGGGCGTTACCCATGAGCTGGTTAGTCTTGACCCCCATCAATCAACGGACGCAAGAACTAGAAGTGTGGTATTTAATCTTTATGAGGGGCTGGTAAAGCCTGATCCAGACGGGAATCTGATACCGGCTGTGGCAAGTGACTATGAAATCTCAGATGATGCAACAGTTTATACGTTCACATTAAGAGATGGTGTGAAATTCCATGACGGAACCACGGTCACTGCCGAAGATGTTAAATATTCTATCGAGCGTTACGCGGAGATTCAGGGTGAGTCCTCCGCGTTTTCTGTTTTTGATCATGTGGAGATCCCGGATGAGAAGACGGTCGAGATATATCTGAAGGAAGGATATTCCGAATTTCTGCCGGAGATCACATTCGGTATTATTCCCCGGTCCAACCCGGATCCAGAGAAGAATCCGGTGGGGACGGGGCCATTTTGCTTTGTGTCTTATACTCCTGGGCAGAAGCTGGAGGTAGAACGGTTTGGGGATTACTGGCAGGAGGGACTGCCGTATCTTGACCATGTGGAGTTTAAGATTACTGCGGATGCGGATACGGCATTTATGGAGCTCCAGGCAGGAACCATTGATATTCTTGACTTTCTGACCGGTGCCCAGGCAAAGGCTGCAGGAGAGGGCTGCCAGATTCTGGAGGGAACACAGAATATGGTCCAGGGTATGTTTTTAAACCATTCCTACGGGCCCCTTTCCAGCCTTAAGGTCCGTCAGGCTGTCTGCTATGCGGTCAATAAGGAGGAGATCAACCAGTTTCTTTATGATGGCAGAAGCTATCTGATCGGTTCCCATATGGTTCCGAGGCTGGTGCGCTATTATGAGCCGGCCTCAGAGGCGCTGTATCCGTATGATATGGAGAAGGCCAGGGAGCTGCTGGCCGAAGCCGGCTACCCGGACGGTTTTGATCTGGAGATTGTGGCGACGACAGCTTCCACACAGTATATGGATGCGGCGCAGATCATTGCAGACCAGCTTTCCCGGGTCGGTATCCGTGCCATGATCCGTCCGGTGGAGTGGAGCACATGGCTGGATGAGGTATATCGTGGCAGGCAGTTCCAGGCAACAGTGGTGGGCTTTGACGGGACCCTTGCTCCCAACTACTGGATGATGCGGTATACGACCGGACATTCCAAAAACTTTATGAATTATTCCAACGCAGAATATGATGAGACCTGCCAGAAAGCGCTCATGACTGTGGACGACAAGGAAAAGGCAGAGCTGTACAAGCGGTGCCAGATGATCCTGGCAGAGGATGCAGAGTCCGTCTTTATCCAGGATCCGGCAAACTATGTTGCGGTGAACCGGCGTCTGGGCGGGTATGTGTTTTATCCGCTTTCGGCCCAGGATATGTCTGTAGTATACGAAAAGTAGACCCTGACAAAGCACAGAATACTGCGGCGGACCAGATAATCTATGGCTGGTTGCAGAAATTCCAGCAAACAATATAAATATGAACTATATTATCAGAAAAATTATTACTCTTATTCTTACACTATTATTGATTTCAGCAATGACATTTGGGGCATTTTCGGTTATTCCCGGAGATGCCTCGGTTTCCAGACTGGGAACCGAAGCTACTCAGGAACAGATTGACGCCCTGAGGGCGGAGATGGGGCTGGACCAGCCGGTTACAGAGCGGTATATCTCCTGGGTCCGGGGCGCGGTACATGGCGATTTTGGAGAATCACTCCGTTACAGCGGAACAACTGTAAGAGAGCTTCTGAGTGACCGTCTGACGGCTACGGTGCTTCTGGCCGTTATCGCCCTGGCCATGATGTTTGTGTTTTCTGTACCCCTGGCGCTGCTCAGTGTACACTTTAAAAACCATTGGCAGGATACCCTGATCAGCCAGCTGGTGCAGCTTGCCATGGCAGTTCCCTCCTTTTTTCTGGGGATCCTGCTGACATACTTTTTTGGCATTGCCCTGAAGCTGTTCCAGCCGGGAAAATTTGTTGCGCCCTCGGAAGATTTCCTGGGCGCGGTCCGGTATCTGGTCTTCCCGGCTATGGCCATCGCCCTGCCGAAGGGGGCAATGGTGACCCGTTTTATCCGCAATGCGGTCCTGGGTGAGATGAAAAAGGACTATGTGCGGACAGCCAGAAGCAAGGGAAGCAGCAGGGACAGGATTCTGTACCGGCATGTTCTGCGCAATGCACTGATCCCGGTGATTACCTTTGCGGCCATGATTGCGGCGCAGATCCTTGCGGGAAGTATTGTCGTGGAACAGGTTTTCAGCGTTCCGGGAGTAGGACGCCTTCTGGTATCGTCCATTTCATCCAGGGACTATCCTGTGGTACAGGCCATCGTCATCTATATAACGGCCATTGTAGTGATCATGAATTTTGCCATTGATCTGATCTACCAGCTGGCTGATCCGCGGGTGAAAGGAGACCAGGGATGATGAAAATGAAGAAAAACTGGAATCTTATTATCGGCCTTTCCATAACCGGAGTCATCCTGACAGCGGCAGTGGCTGCCCAGTTCTGGACGCCCTATTCTGTTACGGAGGTGGATGCCTCCTCTGTGAATCTGGCCCCGTCCCTGGCGCACCTTATGGGAACCGATAATTTCGGGCGCGATGTTTTCAGCCGGACGTTGAATGGCATTGGGATTACATTTCTGACAGCATCTTTGGCAGTAGCAATCGGCGCGTTTGCTGGTATTTTGCTGGGTGCTGTCACAGGGTATTATGGCGGTCTGTTTGACGAGCTTGTCATGGGTGTGGTCAATATGATCCTGGCATTTCCCAGTATCCTGCTGGCGCTTATATTTAT
>CAJTOW010000143.1:3046-8606 GCA_910577655.1 uncultured Lachnospiraceae bacterium
GGGGACGGGCAACCTGATCGCTGCCCTGGGGATCCTTTATATTCCGCCTTTTGTGCGGATTGTGCGAAGTGAGATGATCCGGTGCCGTGATCTTGATTTTGTGCGGAGTGCCAGGGTGATGGGAGTGGGGACGGGAAGGATCATTTATTCCCATATTCTGCCCAACGCGCTGATCAGTATCCTTTCTACACTGACAGTCACCTTTAATAACGCGGTGCTGTCAGAGGCAGGTATGAGCTATCTTGGTCTTGGGGTGCAGCCCCCTGTCCCCAGTCTGGGGCGCATGCTTTCGGAGGCCCAGCCTTATCTGGGCATAAATCCCTGGTACGGGATTTTCCCAGGGCTTCTTATCCTGCTCCTGATCCTGGGCATCGCGCTGGTCAATGAAGGGCTGCAGAGGGAGAAAGCATAAGGAGGACAGATATGGGCGTATTGCTGGAGGTAGAGCATCTTTCTGTAGGATTTGCAGAAGACGGCCGGGGAAAAAATGCTGTGGAGGATCTTTCCTTTGTTGTGAATCAGGGGGAAATCCTTGGTCTGGTGGGAGAGTCCGGCTCCGGAAAATCCATGACAGCGCTGACCGTTATGGGCATCCAGCCGGAGAATGCCAGGATCTCGGGCAGAATTGTTTTTCGGGGCAGGGAGATCTCCTGCCTTTCAGAGAATGAGAGAAACCAGATCCGCGGAAATGGCATGGGGATGGTTTTCCAGGAGCCGATGACCTCCCTGAATCCGGTGGTAAAGGCAGGTACCCAGGTGGCCGAGGCTTTAAAGATCCATACGGACCTGCCGGCAAAGGAAATCCGCGCAAGGACGCTGGAGGCACTGGAGTGTGTCGGCCTGTCTGACGCGGAAACAGTCTATGACCAGTATCCCCATGAGCTTTCTGGCGGCATGCGTCAGAGGGTGATGCTGGCCATGGCCATTGTCCATATGCCGTCTCTGCTGATTGCAGATGAACCCACAACGGCGCTGGATGTGCTGGTGCAGGCCCAGATCCTGGGACTGATCCGGCGCCTCCATAAGGAGAGGCAGCTCTCTGTCCTGTTTATTTCCCATGATCTGAATGTGATCCGCCAGATATGCGACCGTGTTCTGGTCATGCATGAGGGAAGGATCCTGGAGGAGGGATCCACCAAGAAGATTTTTGAGGCACCGGAGCATGCTTACACGAAAAAGCTGGTAGGAACCGCAGTGGAAAGAAGCGGTGATTTCCGGACGGAAAAGACCGTGCTGACAGTCAGGAACCTGAATGTGTATTATAAAGAACGCAGACTCCTGCCAGGAAGGCAAAAGAAACACCAGGTGCTCTCGGATATCAGTTTTTCGGTCCGGGAAGGTGAGATATTCGGTATTGTCGGTGAAAGCGGATGCGGTAAATCCACCCTCGCCCGGGCAGTCACAGGGCTTCACAGGGATCTGACCGGAACGGTCAGCGTAGAGGGGGAGAACAGACCCCAGATTGTGTTCCAGGATCCCTTTGGCTCCCTGAATCCGGCCAGGAAGATCGGCTGGATCATGGAGGAGCCGCTGCGGGTCCGCAAAATCCGCGACAGGCAGGAGCGGGAACACATGGTCCGGGAAATGCTGGAGGATATTGGTCTTGATGAAAGCTTTGCGGCAAGGTATCCGGATGAGCTCTCCGGCGGCCAGAGACAGCGGATCAGCATCGGTCTTGCCCTGTCCATGAATCCGAAGCTTCTCATAGCAGATGAGCCGGTATCCGCCCTTGATGTGACGATCCAGGCCCAGATTCTGGAGCTGCTTTTAAAGATCAACCGGGAACGGAAAGCGGCGATCCTTTTTATCACCCACGATCTCGGCCTTGTCCGCAGGATCTGCCACCGGGCAGCCGTTCTGTATGAGGGCAGGATTCTGGAAACAGGGGAGGGAAGGGCGCTGTGCGATCATCCCTGGACCGAATATACAAAACAGCTTCTGGCAGCGGCGCGGCCATAAGTATAAATACTCAACAGAATCACAGACAGGGGGAGAAGAGACATTATGACGAAAAAATGGTGGCACGACAAAGTGGCGTATCAGATTTATCCCAAGAGCTTTTTTGATTCCAACGGAGACGGTATCGGTGACCTGCCCGGGATTATCTCGAAGCTGGACTATCTGCAGGAGCTGGGGGTGGACATCCTCTGGCTGTCTCCCTGCTACCAGTCGCCTCTGGCGGACCAGGGGTATGATATCTCGGATTACTATAAGATCGACCCGCGCTTTGGCACGATGGAGGACATGGACTGTCTGATTGCCGAGGCCAGGAAGCGGGGCATGTACATTCTTATGGATCTGGTGGTGAACCACTGCTCCGATGAGCATCTGTGGTTTCAGAAGGCACGCCAGGACCCGGAAGGCCCTTACGGAAATTTCTTTTACCTGACAGACAAGGTGGAGGGGAAGCTGCCAACCAACTGGCGGTCTTACTTCGGCGGCTCCGTGTGGGAGGATCTGCCTGGGACCGGGAAGCAGTATCTCCATGTGTTCCATAAGAAACAGCCGGATTTAAACTGGGAGAATCCCCAGGTCCGTGAGGAGATCTATAAGAATATCTGCTGGTGGCTGGACAAGGGCCTTGGAGGCTTCCGCCTGGATGCCATCATCAATATCAAGAAGGCCCTGCCTATGCGGGATTATGAGCCGGACCGGGAGGATGGCCTGTGCAGTATGGAGACCATGTTAAAGGAGGCCAGCGGCATCGGCCAGTTCCTGGGGGAAATGCGGGATCGCACCTTCCGGAAGTATGATGTCTTCACCGTGGGCGAAGTATTTAACGAAAAGCCGGAGGAGATCCCGGATTTCATCGGGGAAAACGGCTATTTCTCCAGCATGTTTGATTTCAATGAGACCATCTTCGGGGCCAGTGAAAAGGGATGGTACGCGTCCCGGCACATTACCCCGGAGGAATACAGGCGGTGCTGCTTTGATGCCCAGGCCCGGGTAGGAACCATGGGCTTTCTTTCCAACATCATTGAGAATCATGACGAGCCCCGCGGCGTCAGCCGCTACATCCCGGAGGGGGACTGCTGTCCGGAAAGCAAGAAGATGCTGGCAGGACTGAACTTTCTGCTCCGGGGTATCCCCTTTATCTACCAGGGGCAGGAGCTGGGGATGGAAAATGTTCCCTTCACATCTATTGATGAGATCGATGACATTTCCACCCTGGACGAGTACAGGACGGCCAGGGAGGCAGGGCTGTCTGAGGAAGAGGCATTGAAGGCCGTAGCTTTCTACAGCCGGGATAACGCGCGGACGCCTATGCAGTGGTCCGGGAATGCCCACGCAGGCTTCACCACCGGCACCCCCTGGCTGCGGGTGAATCCCAATTATACCACCATCCATGCAGCCGCCCAGATGAAGGATCCGGATTCGGTGCGCAGCTTCTATAAACAGCTCATTGCCCTGCGCAAAAGCCCGGAGTACAAGGAAACTATTGTGTACGGGACTCTGGAGCCGGTATGGGAGGAGCAGCCCAATCTGATGGCCTACTACAGGAAGGGAGAAAGGACACTGCTGGTCATGGGCAATTTCCAGAGGGAGCGCCGGTCTGTTGTGATACCAGGCGGTTATAAGAAGGTGCTGCTGAACAATTACAAAGAGCTGGGGGAGGAGGGGGAGAAGCTCTCCCTGAACGGGTATCAGTTCCTTGTTCTGGAAGTATGAGTAAGACCAGTCAAGAGGATGCGCCACGTGAACAACAGCCAATAGAAAAGGAAAACCAATTATGAAAAAAAGACTTGCAATCATCGGATGTGGATTTTTAGGAAATATTGTGGCAAAGGCCTGCAGGGATGGGCTCCTGGAGGACTATGAACTGGTGGCCGCTATGAGCCGGGATCATCAGAAGGCCAGGAGTCTGACCGCCCTGGCAGGTGGAAAGGCCTGCCTGAATCTGAAGGAGCTTCTGGAAGAGAAGCCGGACTATGTTCTGGAGATGGCTTCTGTCCAGAGTATCAGGGATATGGCGGTTCCGGTACTGCGCCAGGGGTGCAGTCTGGTACCTTTGTCCATCGGAGCTTTTTCCGACAGGGCCTTTTATGAGGAGGTGCAGGCAGCTGCCAGGGAAGGCGGGGCAAAGGTTCATATCCCCTCCGGGGCAGTGGGAGGCTTTGATGTGCTCCAGACTATTTCCCTTATGGCCCATGCGGAGGGCGCACAGCTGCAGGCGGGGATTGAGACCCGCAAGGGGCCTGCATCCTTACAGAACACGTCTTTGTACGAGGATGCCTTGATGACAGAAGAGGCGGACAGGCAGGTATTCTGCGGCACAGCCCAGGAGGCCATCGCCCTGCTGCCCACCAAGGTCAATGTGGCCGTGGCCACAGCACTGGCCAGTGCCGGACCGGAACATACCACTGCCCGGATTGTCAGCGTACCGGGAATGGCCGGGGATGACCACAAGCTGACGGTGGAGATGGACGGCATGAAAGCTGTGGTGGACATCTATTCCAGAACTGCGTCCATTGCGGGCTGGAGTGTGGTGGCACTGCTGCGGAATCTGGCTTCGCCGGTGGTATTTTATTAGAGCGTGTTTGGAAATTACATCGCAAGGGAAGGGGTAAAGAAGACAACATGGAAAACAGGGATAAAAACAAATTCAAAAAACTTGTGGCCATTGAGCCAGTAAGTCTGGTGGACTGGGCCCAGGAAAAGCTTAAGGACTATGCTGAGGAGATTGTCCTGTATCCGGACATTCCTGATGACAACGAGGAGATCCTTGGACGGATTGGGGACGCGGACGCCGTCCTTTTGAGCTATACATCCCGTCTGGAGGCGGAAGTGATTCAGAAAGTGCCCAATGTGAGATATATCGGTATGTGCTGCAGCCTCTACTCGGAGGAAAGCGCCAATGTGGACATCGCCTGTGCCAGGAGCCGGGGCATCACCGTCACGGGGATCCGGGACTATGGGGACCGGGGGGTGGTGGAGTATGTGCTGTACCAGCTTGTGCGGATCCTCCACGGTTATGATTATCCTTTGTGGAAGGAAGAACCTCTGGAAATCACCGGACTGAAGGCAGGGATCGTGGGCCTGGGCGTCTCCGGCAGCATGATCGCCGACGCGCTGCATTTTATGGGGGCAGAGGTGTCCTACTATGCCAGAAGCAGGAAGCCGGAAAGGGAGGCAGCAGGCATCTGCTACAAGCCCCTCCACCAGCTTCTAAAAGAGAGCCAGGTAGTCTTCACCTGCCTTAACAAGAATGTGATCCTGCTTCATGAGGAGGAGTTCAAGGCCCTGGGCACCGGCAAGATCCTTTTCAACACCTCCATCGGGCCGGCGGCGGACATGGACGCCCTGGGCCGGTGGCTGTCGGATCCGGCCAATATCTTCTGCTGCGATACCCGCGGGGCACTGGGGCCCATTGCAGACCAGGTATGGAACCAGGAGAATGTCGTCTGCGTGGATGCCTCCGCCGGCCGCACTGCCCAGGCATTCCAGCTGTTAAGCCGGAAGGTGCTGGAGAATATGGATGCATTTTTTGATTTACAAGCGTGATGGCATCCGAAACCCGCAATCAGAAGAAAACCTTTTCCAGAGCGAACCTCCCGGAACA
>CAJTOW010000144.1 GCA_910577655.1 uncultured Lachnospiraceae bacterium
TTTAACAATGCATATATTTATGCATCAAAGCAGGAGAGAAAAAACATGGATAAGAAACCATACTACAAACAATCGGGGATTGTCTTTCTTTTAATTGGAATTATATTTTTGATTAATGCAATTGATATAATTTTACAAACGGTCTGGCTGGTTTATTTAGTAATAGGAGTTGTAATAGTTGCGATTGTATATGCGATTGTGTCATCGGTTATGATAGAGAAAAGAAAAAAGTAAAATTCCAGATTGTAGTAACAAGTTGTTGTATAACTTCTTTAGTATATGTATAGAAATTACAATCTACCAGGGAATTGCCCTTTTTAGATGAATGGGTTTGTGAAACGATGTTGAGTGACACTAATTTTAGAGAAAGAAGAGTAGAAAATTTGAATCTACTCTTCTTTTTGTTACAAAAAGTGAATGTCGATTTGTGTGTATAGATATGCACTAAATTTTGGTAGGTAGCAGCGAGTACACTTTTCATGAAAAGGGAGAGATCATTTTGTGAAGCGGATGCAGGCAGCAGGCTGCTTCACTATCTCGTATGACATTTTCAGAAAAACCTGGGAGCATCCGTTTCCCGGTAATCTCTTCTGCCAGATCAAGCATAGTTTCCCTGGAAATGTTGAGTCCGCGGTAATACAGAAACCCATCCCAGGCAGATTCGCCGCATATGTAAGCATCCGTCGTTGTGTCCCTGCTCTGTGGGCAGGTATCCGTCGTCGCAGTCTCACTCTGCACGCAGGCATGGTTGTCTCCTGGATTGAAAAGCAGGATGCAGCCCTTATCTATGGTATATTCCCGGTTGCGGCAGGAAAGGGTGCGCGTGCCGCCTTCCATCAGCCCGATGACATAATGTTCATGGAAATGGTTGGGGAAAGGCTGGGCGATCCCTTCAAAATAATACGCTTCAAGGCCAAGGTCGCTGTCATATACAATGGTCTTTGTTCCTTTTTTCATGTCAGGAGTCTCCTTGCTGTGGATCTGTATGCAGCTTCGTGGTTTGCTATAGTGTACCCCATATTTGGGATAATGTCTTGTAAAATATAGCCGTTTTTTCCAAAGACACACTCTAGAGCGTGTTTGAAAATTCATTCCTGGCATCTGCACGCCCCACTTCGCGGTATATTTGGACCAAATTCAGGTTACATAGCCCACTATGCGCCCTTCATTTGGCCCAAATCTCCCACAAAGCGGAACGCACAGCTACCAGAAAGCAATTTTCAAACACGCTCTAGCAAATCCAGACAAGGGGATTCTGCGCCCTGGTGGCCATATACTCCGGAGGTCCTGGTATACGGATTATTTCAGGGATTCCCTTCCTGAGTCAATACCAGGCGGTCAGTTACAATTCTCGATTTTTTGCAATCCAGCACTTGATTTTATAGTGATTGTGCTTTACAACAAATCCAAAGGGGATTTCCTGGAATGGTTCAGGGGGAATCTGAAGGTGACGGTTCCAGAACCGCAAGAGTAAATGAGGAGGCATCAGTAATGAGCAAATGTATTCTGGTAGTGGATGATGACGCGATGAATCTCAAGAGGACCAAGATGATCCTGGAGAGGCAGTATAAGGTACTTCTGGCAGAGTCCGGAAGAGAGGCACTGGATAAGATCAAGACCGAGGAGATTGATCTGGTGCTTCTGGATATTGCCATGCCGGCTATGGACGGTCTGGAGACCTTCCAGCATATGAAGGAAGCTTCCGTGGATGTCCCGGTGATCTTTTTGACGGCATCCGGCTATGAGGATGATGTGCGTACAGCCATCAGTATGGGAGCTGTCAATTATTTAAAGAAACCATTTTTTCCGAATGAACTGCTGAAACGGGTTGCAATGGGGCTGGAGGAGCAATGAGAAACGAGCAGACGAGTATCCATCTGCTTCTGGCCAGTATTGTTACCATGTTCGGGGTAATGCTGATTCTGGTGGACCTGGCTATGTCATGGGAACTGTGGATGGTTCCGGTGATCCTGGTGGGCAATACCCTGGTGTGGATTCTTCACATCGGAAGAACTGGTTCGGAGACGTTTTACGAGAATTTATGCGCCGGACTGCTGATGGTGGGATTTTTTTTCTTTGGTGTACATAGAATTTCACTTTATGATATGCCCGCGGTGGCATGTATGCTGATTCTTGTTTTTTCCATGTTTGACAGACGGCGGCTGCTGTATATGACTGCCGGTTTATATCTGGTGGTGCTGCTGTATCACGGGCTGGTTCTGGGAACCATCACCTGGGACATGGGAGCCCAGGAGCTGGTGCGCCTGGGGTTTGGTGCCACTGTGGTGACCGGTTCCATGACAATCGCCCGGTACCGGATCAACCGGCGGCGGGAGAACCGGAAACGGTATGACCGGACCCTGGTGGAGCTGGAAAAGGCCGGACGGCAGAATGCAGAATTTCTGTCCAATGTGTCCCATGAGCTGAGGACACCCATCAACATGGTTCTGGGCATCAGTGAAGTGATCCTGGAGAAGGGCATTTCACGGGAGATCCGGGAGGATATGCAGTCCATCAAGCTGGCCGGCAAGCGGCTGTCCAACCAGATCAACAATATGCTTGACTATACGGAGATCATGGAGGGAACCCTGACCGCGTCCTCGGAGCCCTACCGGATCACTTCCGTACTTAATGATATTCTGACCATGACTGCCATGCAGAGCAACAAGCACCATCTGGAGATGGTATTTGACATGGACCCCAGGATGCCGTCGGTTCTGGTGGGGGATGTTGAGAAGATATCCCATGTTCTCAAGATTATTCTGGAGAATTCCATCAAATTCACGGAAGAAGGCGGAATCAACCTTTGCATGGAGTTCCGGCAGGAAAGCTACGGTATTAACCTGATGATCGATATCTATGATACCGGCATTGGTATGACCGGCAGCCAGCTTACACAGATGTGTGATGATTTCTACCAGGCAGATACCGGCAGCAGCCGTTTTGCAGGCGGACTGGGACTGGGACTACCCATTGCCAGGGGCCTGCTTCATGCTATGGGCGGATTCATTCATTTCGAGAGCAAAGAGCAGGAGGGACTCCAGGTCCATATCACCATCCCCCAGGGGGTGGAAGATTCCACGCCGGCCATGCGGCTGTGGAATCCGGGAAGGCTCTGTATTGCCTGCTATTTCCGGCCTGAGAAGTACAACAGTGACGAGGTCCGCAGATATTATGACAATATGATCATGCACATGGTGGAGGGGCTGGGCATAGAAGGATATCAGGCCCACAATTTTGACGGGCTGCTGAAGCTGCAGGCCAGCCACCATCTGACCCATGTTTTCATCGCACAGACAGAGTACGAAGAGAACAGCGATTACTACGAGAAGCTGGCAGACTCCCTGCGGGTGATTGTGATTGCGGAGCGTGATTTTATTCTGGGCCGGAACAGCCGGCTCTGGGTGATCCGCAAGCCTTTCTCCGCTCTTTCCGTGGTGAACCTGCTTAACGGGGAGGAGAAAGCCAATGGGTTCGAGGAAGCCCAGGCCGCAGGCCGCAAGCCCTTCTCCTGCGCGGGAGTCAAGGTTCTGGCGGTGGATGACGAGGAGATGAACCTGGTGGTTGCCAAAGGTGTGCTGGGCAGCTACGGGATTGAGGTGGATACCTGCCTTAGCGGCAGGGAGGCCCTGGAGCGGTGTGCTTCCACGGCTTATGATATCGTGTTCCTGGATCACATGATGCCGGGCTTTGACGGTGTGCAGACCTTAAAGCATCTCAGGGAGTTAAACGGCGGAATGTACCGGGATCTGCCGGTGATTGCACTGACAGCCAACACCATCAGCGGTGCCAGGGAAATGTTCCGGCACGAAGGCTTCACCGAATTTGTACCCAAGCCCATTGAGCGGGCAGTCCTGGAGCGGGTGCTGCGCAAGGTACTGCCCAGGAACCACGTCCAGTTCCAGTATGAAATGTCTCCGGCCCTGGAAGGCACGCCGGAAGGTATGGTCTGGAGCGCGAATGGCAAAGAACCGCTGGTGACGGGAGCGGCGGGAGTGGAAGGAACCCAAACGGCGGAACCGGAGATCCAGGCAGAGTCCGGGCCAGTGGGGAACAGCCGTGGAGCCGCAGCAGAGCAGGAGTCACAGGAAGAGTCCGTCCAGGAGCAGAAGCCGGCAGAGACAACTGCCGGAGGCAGGAACAGACAGGAAGGAAAATCTTCAGGAAAGAAGCGTTCCAAGAAGAAGGCCGCAGCCAGAAGAGCCGCGGAAGAAAAGCTTCCAAAAGAGGAAACCAGGGAAAGCCGCCCGTCCCGGGAAGAAGTTCCGGAGCAGACCTGGTCTGGCAGCAGCGGCAAAGAGAACCGCCCGTCCCAGGAAGAAGCCCCGGAGCAGACCTGGTCCGGCGGCAGCGGCAGAGAGAATCTCCCGTCCCGGGAAGAAGCCCCGGAACAGACCTGGTCCGATGCCCCGGAACAGGCAGGAGAGCAGGTCCACACGGTCTCCTTTACCCCGCTTTCAGATATCGGCATCAATGTGCAGCTGGGACTGGATTACTGCTGCGGAGAGACGGAATTCTATGAGGAAATGCTGCGGATGTTCTGCTCCCAGGCAGAGGAGAAGAAGGCCGAAATCATTTCCTTGTACGAGTCGGCCAACTGGAACGATTATACGGTCAAGGTCCATGCCTTAAAGAGCACGTCCCTGACCATTGGCGCGGAGCAGCTGGCAGAGAGGGCGAGACTTCTGGAGCAGGCCGGGAAGAAGGGCAATCTGGATTATATCTACCACTGCCATTCGGCCCTGCTGGAACTCTACGACCAGATCTGTGAGACCATTGCCAGACTGTAATGCATGGGAGTGTCGCAAAATAGCCGGAATCAGGGTATTTTGCGGCACTTCCATGGAAATGTAAAATTAGGAGGAAGTACCAGGTGTTGAAAAAGTGGTTTGAAATAATCTTTGACCATAGGACCAGCCTGCAGGAGCGTATGTTCCGCGTAGTCACCGGTATCTGTATGGTAGCACTGATGATCATACTGCCTATGGGAAGGAGTCTTGTCAATCTGCTGATTCTGGCGGTCAGCCTTTTGTGTATTACCATAGTCAGCAGAATCAGTATTCAGAAACAATGTATCAATACGGGAGCCACAGTCATCGCGGTACTGCTTCTTCTGCTTTTTCCGGTGAGTTTTTTCACCGCAGGCGGATTCTACAGTGGGATGCCGGAATGGTTCGTGCTCTGTTTTATCTACATAAGTGTTACCCTGACCGGAAGACGCAGGGTGGGCTTTCTGCTTCTGTGTGCTGCGGAAATCCTGCTCTGTTACTACGTGGCGTTCCAGTACCCGGAGCTGGTGGCACGGAGCACGGATGCGCGTTCGTTCTCTGATTCGTCTGTTTCCGTTATCATGGTGGGTATGCTGTCCAGTATTCTGCTTATGTTCTTAAACCGGCTTTACCAGAGGGAAAATGAGATTTCCAGACAGCAGAAAAAGGAGATCGAGGAACTGAACAAGGCGGAAAACAATTTCTTCTCCAGCATGAGCCACGAGATCCGCACCACCATCAACACCATTATCGGACTCAACGAAATCATCCTGCGGGGGGATATTCCGGAGGATGTTGCCGAGAACGCAAGGAATATTCAGGGGGCCAGCAAGATGCTGCTGACCCTGATCAACGATATTCTGGACATTTCCAAGATAAAGTCCGGGAAAATGGAGATCATCAACGTATCCTACGAGACAGGAGCCCTTTTCTCCGAGATTGTCAATATGATCTGGATCAAGGCCAGGGAAAAGGGGCTGGAGTTCCGGCTTCATGTGGACCCCTCCATTCCCAGCATGCTTTGCGGCGATGAGGTCCGTATCAAGCAGATTCTCATTAACCTGCTGAACAATGCGGTAAAATACACCAGTGAAGGGTCCATTACCCTTACGGTCCGGTGCGAGCGTATGGCCCTGAACCGGGTACGGGTCTGGTATTCGGTCACGGACACGGGCCAGGGGGTCAAGAAGGAGAATATTCCCTACATATTCAATGCCTTTAAGCGGGTCAATGAGGAGCGGAACCGCCACATTGAGGGAACCGGCCTGGGCCTTAGCATTGTTCACCAGTTAGTGGGGCTTATGGGCGGGGAAATCAGTGTCAACAGTGTGTATACCAAGGGTTCCACCTTCCTGGTGATGCTGGACCAGGATATTGTGGACAGCAAGGAGCTGGGGACCTTTACCCTGGCCTCCCGGGTGAAGGCAAAGGCAGGAGAGCAGTACCGGCAGAGCTTTGAGGCGCCCAATGCCCACATTCTGGTGGTGGATGACAATGAGATGAACCTGATGGTGGTGCGCAAGCTCCTTTCCGCCACCAGGATACACATCGACACGGCCATAAGCGGCGCCGAGTGTCTGCGGCACACCCAGAACCAGCATTATGATGCCATTCTCATGGATCACATGATGCCGGAGATGGACGGAATCCAGTGTCTCCACAAGCTGCGGACCCAGCCGGCAGGCCTTTGCCAGGACGTGCCAGTGATCGCCCTGACAGCAAATGCAGGAAGCGACAACCAGCTTCTCTACCGGAAGGAGGGCTTCAGCGGCTATCTGGCCAAGCCGGTCAGCGGAGCCCTGCTGGAGGCGTCTGTCTTAAGCATTCTTCCCAGGGAGCTGGTGCGGCTCAATGAGGAGGCGGCCTTGTCGGATATCAGTAAGGAGATCCTGATCTTTGAGCAGACACAGCGGCGCTCCCTGATGATCACAACCGACAGCGTGTGTGATCTTCCGGAATCCCTGATCCGGGAGTTCGGTATTGTAGTGTGTCCTTACTATGTCCGTACCGGCCAGGGCCGGTTCCTGGACGGACTGGAGCTGAAACCAGATGAGCTTTTGTCCCATATGGCAGAAGGAGGAACCGGTATTTCCCAGGCACCGGATGTGGAGGATTATGAGCGTTTCTTTGCCGAGAGGCTGACAGAAGCCCAGAATGTGATCCACATCACCATGGCAAAGCATATCAGCCAGGGATATGATAATGCTCTGGAAGCTGCCAAATCCTTTGAAAACGTCACGGTTCTGGATTCCGGCCATCTTTCCAGCAGCATGGGTCTGATCGTGCTCCATGCCGCCTACATGGCGGAAAACCACGTGCCCAGAAACGAGATCGTGGATGCTGTGAAACGGCTGCAGCGTTATATTTCCTCGGCATTTATCATTGACAGCACCCACTGGATGTGTCAGGCAGGCCAGATTCCAAAGAAGATCCAGGTGGTGTGTGACGCGCTGCTGCTGCACCCGGTACTTGTGCTGCGCAACAGCCGGATGAAGGTAGGCAGCATGGAGATGGGCGGTTTTGAACGGGTGGCCAAGCGCTATATACGGAAGGTGCTGGCCAATTCCGGCAGCATTGACAAGCGTATTCTGTTCATCACCTATGCCGGGATGGAGTCCAAACAGATCCTGCTGATTCAGAAGCTGGTCCAGCAGTACTGTCCCTTTGACCGGGTATATGTGCAGAAAGCCTCATCGGCCATTGCCAGCAACTGCGGTCCCGGCTCCTTCGGCATTCTGTTTATGAAGAAACATGATGTGGCGATCTCCTTTTCTGAGGCGTCCAGAACCAACGGGGACGGCAGTAAGGCCTGAGATACGGAGGACGGTACCAGTTGATCCTACATCTCGGAGGGCGGCCCACCTAACCCAATGATTCAAACAGCCCGGATACCATTACTGTATGGGAAGACGGTGTACCCAAAACCTGCTCTGGGCAGTGCTGCTCCTAAGCGGGGCAGCCGGAGCTCTGGGAATCATGGCTGTCAGATGGAAAGACGGGAAACACAGGTAATTTTGGAGTAGGTTTTTGATTTATAGAAAAAGGGGCTGTCGGAAAATGATCTATGGACGCAATATATTGTGGTGATACCAGGTGGATCACCGGATATATCGTGGACAAAGAATCATTTCCCGACAGCCCCTTTTTCCTGCAGGTTTACAGACTTTCGAAATACTGTTTGTTATAAAGATATACCTGGGAACAGGGATTGCAGGCCCTGGCCCGTTCATTACTCCCCCTTGTATCTGCTTTTTTCTATAGTTTTCTCAGCAGTGATGGTCCCTGTCTGGTGAGGATCACAGTGCATACCACCGCAAACAAAGCGAATACCCCTATGGGCAGGGCCAGTGCGGTCCAGGGAGCTGTTTTGCTGCCCAGATAATAGAATCCTGCCGCCACCCCAAGTACCGCCATGGAAGCGAACATTGCCAGCACCGTGGCCATAGACTGCTTGATAACGACCGTTTCATTCACTGCGTCAAGCTTCGGAAAGCACAGGCCCATAAGCATTCCAAAGGCAGCATGCCCTATGGCGAAAAGCAGTGTGGCAATAAGCAGCACCGCCCCCTGCCACAAAGAAAAACCAAAAGCAATCGAAATACACAGTCCGGCAATTATCGTACAAGGCAGGGTCAGCAGAAGCTGAAAGCCAACTTTAACCCAGAGCAGGGAGCTTTCCTCTATGGGGGATTCCCGCAAAATCCACAGGTATTTTCCCTCCAGGCTGATGGAAGGCGCAGTGATGGGGCAGGTGCAGAGGCAGAAACCAATCACGGCTGCCGCCATGGGAAGCAGCGGTAAAGGATACCCTGCCATTTCCACATAAGCCAAC
>CAJTOW010000145.1 GCA_910577655.1 uncultured Lachnospiraceae bacterium
TCCCCTGGAAGTAGATCATGGGACGGCTGTCCGCCATTGCCGGGCGTCCCGCCTGATGGCAGCTGATCCCGGCGGTAGAGAGAACCTCTGCGAAGGTCGTCACTGCCTCCTGGTTTGCTCTGTTCATAAAAAACTCCCTCCTTTCGCGATACTTCCATTTAGTATAGCAGAAAGAGGGAGGACGTTACAGTACGTCATCTTTTGAAGCACTTACGCTCCTGAATCTCCTTTCCATGGAAATTAACATACAATACATTACTCAGATGCTCCAACTGCTCAGAACTGATGTGTGGCGACATTTCATTAATAATATTTTCCAGTATCTTCTCCATCATGATTTTTAAGCCCTCCTTTACGTCTATTGTAAAGCAGAGCCGCCGATCCGCGCCAGAGCATAATAAAAAGAGGGTTGAATCCCTCTCCAAAATGTGCTATATTTTAGGCATAAGGAAAGCAACCGCCCACAAAGTGGTTAGCCTCCGAAGTTAGTTAAAGCCTACCTGCACGGCCAAGTACAAGGTAGGCTTATTTATTTTGGCTTGTTGTTCCTATCTATGTAGGCAAGCAGTGTGATCAAAAACGTTCCAAACAAGATCAGGTCCTGAAATGAAAACATTCCCATCTGCACCACCTCCCTTCTTTTTCAAGTTAGGGAGGCTTACCACCTTGTAACACGGTTGTTTTCCCAACACAAATCATACCACAGTTTCCAGAATTCGACAATACCCATTTTTCACCACTCAGTAATATAGTGATATTCTTTTCCAATCCCCAGTTAAAAAAATCGTAAGAACTTTCCGGTTGCCCACATTGCCAGTTTATGGTATAAGTGTATTAACAATCTTAGTACGGTTGAACGCAATTTCCAAACCACGCGCAGACCGTCTGGGAAAACCACAGAAAGGGGTATATAGATGATTCTGCTGGATTATAAAGACAGCCGCCCGATATACGAGCAGGTAGTAGGGAAGCTTTCGGAGCTGATGATTCTGGGTGTGCTGGAAGAGGACAGACAGATGCCTTCAGTGCGGAGTCTGGCCACGGATCTGTCCATTAATCCCAACACCATCCAGCGTGCTTACGGAGAGCTGGAGCGCAGGGGATTCATTTATTCGGTGAAAGGCAGAGGAAGCTTTGTGGGAAGCATCCATAAGCTGCGGGAGTCTGCCAGGGCAGACCTGGTGAAGCGGCTGGGAATGCTGGCAAAGGAAGCCAGAACCCTGGGAATGAAGCGGGAGGAGTTTGTAGAAGCAGCGGGGGGGGGATACGACCAGGCTGCTGAGAGTGGTTTTGGGGCAGGAGCCGGTGGCAGCAGCCGTCCGGAAGGCCCGAAACCCACAGGAGCCGGCACCCTGGCACCAACAGGTCAGGATATGGAAGAGGGAGGTATGACCGTATGATAGAAGCAGCGAACCTGACAAAGCGATTCGACGATATCCTGGCAGTGGATCACATCAATGCCACCATCCGGGACGGAAGTGTGTTCGGCCTGATCGGAACCAATGGTGCAGGGAAGAGTACCTTCCTGCGTATGGCCGCAGGGGTTCTTAAGCCGGATGAAGGAAGGATCACCATAGACGGTATGAATGTATTTGAGAATGAGGAGGCCAAGAGACAGTTTTTCTATATCTCTGATGACCAGCATTTCTTCAGCAACTCAACGCCTGTAGATATGATGGTCTACTACAAGATGGTCTATCCGAATTTTGACGAGGCCCGGTTCCACCAGCTGATGAAGAGCTTTGACCTGAATGAGAGGCGCAAGATCAATACCTTCTCCAAAGGTATGAAGAAGCAGGTGTCCGTGATTTGCGGGATCTGTGCCGGGACAGCTTATCTGTTCTGCGATGAGACCTTTGACGGACTGGATCCGGTGATGCGTCAGGCGGTGAAGAGTCTTTTTGCCTGCGATATGGAGGAGCGTCATCTGACACCTATCATTGCCTCCCATAACCTGCGGGAGCTGGAGGATATCTGTGACCATGTGGGCCTTCTTCACAAGGGCGGCATTCTCCTGAGCCGGGATCTGGATGAGATGAAGATGAACATTCACAAGGTCCAGTGTGTACTGCAGCCGGAGATGGAGCCGGACCAGCTGGAGGGCATGGAGATCCTGAAGGTGGAGCGCCGGGGCAAGCTTCTGACCCTGACAGTGCGCGGGGACTTAAGCAGCGTGGAGTTCCATATGCAGGCAGCGAACCCGGTATTCTATGAGACGATTCCGTTGTCTTTGGAGGAGATATTTATCAGTGAGACGGAGGTGGTCGGCTATGACGTCAAAAAACTTATTTTTTAAACTTATGAAAGAAGATTTCAAGCGTCGGCTGTGGGTCGTGACCCTGATCGGTCTGGCAAGCTTTTTCGCATATCCGGTGGCAGCCGCATTTATGGCTGGTAATATAAATGATTATTACGGCTCCTATGAATGGGCGCTGCTGCAGTATACGCAGAGTATGCAGGTGTTTCTGGATTTTGACAATGCCATGACCTGCTTCGGGATGGTAGTGGCTTCAGTGATCTGTGGACTCAGCAGCTTCTCCTATCTGAATTCCAGAAGCAAGGTGGATTTCTATCATGGGATTCCGGTGCGTCGGGAAAAGCTGTATCTGGCCAATTATCTGGGGGGAATCCTGTATCTGGCGGTACCCTATGGTATCTGTCTGGCCATGGCAGTGGTTGTAGGTATGGCCAACGGTGTGTCCGGAAGTCTGCTCTGCCCCATTGCGGTCAGGGGTTACCTTCTGCATATGGTGTACTATACTCTGATGTATACTGTGACAGTGATTGCGGCTATGATGACTGGCAATCTGGTAATAGGGCTTCTGGGGACTGCGGTGTTCAATTTTATCGTTCCTCTGGCAGTTTCTCTGGTTCAGGGATATTACCTTATGTTTTACCACACCTATCTGTATGTGGCCGGAACCAACGGAGATTTCTTTCAATGGGGGATACGTATATCCCCGTTAGCGGAATACATCTATCAGATGGAGGAAGCTGATCCCTTGCGGCCGCAGGCAACATTGTTGGCAGCCCTGGGAGCCCTGGGGGTGTCTCTGGTGCTGGCTGCGGTGGGATGTATGCTTTATAAGAAACGTCCCTCAGAGGCAGCGGGCAAGGCTATGGCCTTCCATGTGAGCAAGCCTATTATCCGGATTATCCTGACACTGATATCTGGTCTGGGTCTGGGAGCTTTTTTCTGGAGTATCCGCAGCTCCATGGGGTGGGCAGTATTCGGGATTCTGTGCGGCACGGTTATCTGCCATTGTGTGGTGGAGATTATCTATCATTTTGATTTTAAAAAGCTCTTTTCCAACTGGCGGCAGCTGGCAGGATGTACCGTGGTGGTACTGGCGGTATTCTGTGTGTTCCGCTACGACTTGACCGGGTATGACCAGTGGGTGCCGTCGGCGGAAAAGGTGAAGGAAACAGGCATTTATCTGGACCGTATCAATCAGTGGGTTTCCTATGGAAATCTGGTCTATAGCGAAGAAGGCGGATGGTACTGGGCCCAGGATGGTGGTCGGGAACTTGTACTGCAGCAGATGCATTACCAGGATACGGAGAATATTCTGGAGATTGTCAGGGAAGGTGTCCGTCAGGTAGAGGAAAACCGGGAAGAGGAGAAACGCGGAGGGTTCGGGAATAATGAAAACAGCGCCTCTTCCTACAGTGTCATCGGCGGCGCAGACGGTCCTACCGCCATATTCGTCGCCGGGAAGGTAGGGGACGGAGCAGAGGTGACAGAGACAGGGACTCAGCCCAGGACCTGGTCCAGCGTGCTGGTTTGTTACACCTTAAACAGCGGACGGAAGGTATACCGCAAGTACTATATATGCCTGGAACGAGTCCTTCCCCAGGTGGAGCGCATGATGGCGGATGAAGCGTACCAGTCGGTGACATATCCTGTTATGAGCCGGAGCGGGGAGGATGTGGCAGTTGTCCGGTACCGGGAAGGGGAGGAGAGCGTCAGTCTGACGGAACTGACGCCGCAGCAGAAAGCAGAGCTGCTGGCTGTCTACAAGAAGGAGCTTGGCGCCATGAGCCTGACCCGGATGTATGGGGAGGCTCCTATAGGGCTGATCCGGTTCACCTCGGAGGAGGAGGAGCGGGGGCTTCTGTGGATCCAGAATCTGGAGGATTCGAAGATCGACCTTTATGACAGCTACAGCTCCAGACAGTACCGCTATCGCCGCTATGGGGTGTGGAACGAGGATTATTATCCCGTCTATCCGTCCTTTGACAATACCTTGTCGCTTTTGAGGGAGTTTAAGGTGGATGCGGGAAATTATATAAATGCTCCTGAAATTACGTCCCTGCAAGTAGAAAAGGAGTACTATGACGAGTATGGCCAGTGGGATGACTCGAAACAGATGCTCTTTATGGGACGGGAGGAGATAGAAAAACTTCTGGAAGTAGTTGAAGATGGGGACTTGTTGTATTATAATCCATGTTATCAGGCAGAGGACTATTGCCGGGGGACTGTGAATTATGTGATTAACGGGCAGAACAGTTCCAGAAGTATCTTGTTCCCTAAAGGAGGAGTTCCGGATTTTGTGGAAGAGCAGCTGGACGCGGAGAGAGAGCAAGAGGATGAAAGGTGACAGACCAGTGTGCAAATTTGCCCTATTGTGCAGGAAATGGCTGGCGAGTGCTTAAAAAGTTATAAGACAGAATTAAGGAGCAGGACGATGACTGATCAGGAATTTGATAAGGAGCTTACAGCTCTCATGGCGGGGGAAAATTCTCCTAAAAAGAAGAAGGGCGGATTGCGGCGTAAGCTGCATTTCTGGAAATCCTGGAGTCGTAAAAAGAAGATCATAACCGGAGTGGCGGCAGCAGCCGTCGCTCTGCTTGTGATTTCCAGGATAGCCGGGGGAAATAAGGAGATGGCGGTGCCGGTGATGACGGCGCCCCTGGAAAAGAGTGATATTAAGGAGGTGCTGTCTATTAGCGGGCCTGTGTCCGGGACGGACAGCGCGGAGGTGGTTTCCCGCCTTCATGCAGAGATTCTGGAGATCATGGTGAAGGAGGGCGACAAGGTAAAGGCTGGCCAGGTGCTGGCGCGGCTGGATCCCACGGACTTGCAGAAGGAGGTGGAGATCGCCCAGAATGCCTATGATCTGGCAGTGGCAGAGCGGGATGAGGCCCAGCTTGCGGCGGAAAATGGATATGCCAAGGCTGTGCAGGACCAGCGGGCGGCGAAGCTGGATTATGACCGGAAGTCCCAGCTTTTTGCCAATGGGGATATTTCGCAGCTGGAGATGGAGACAGCCAGGGATGCCTTAAATGACGCTTCCCGCCAGGTGCGGACCTTTACCCTGGAGAATGGCAGGGCTGTGGCCAATGAGTCCTATGGGCTGCGGATCAAGAATGCGGAGTTTGAGCTGGAGAAGCGGAAACGGGACCTGGAGGACACAGAGGTCACCAGCCCCATTGACGGCACGGTAGTGCGGGTGAATTCACGGGTGGGACGTCTGGCGGATACGGTGGATGATGACCGTCCTCTTTTTGCCATCGACAATCTGGAGCATCTGGAAATGAAGATTGAGGTCAGCGAGTATTCCATTGGAAAGGTGAAGATGGGACAGAAGGCCAATATTTCCGCGGATATTCTGGATGGGGAAACGGAGGAGGGCATCATCACTGCCATTTCTCCCACAGGTGAGATGAAGAGCAGCGGCGGCTCCACAGAGCGTGTTATCCCCACTACCATCCAGATCCAGAATACGGATACGAAGCTGATTGCCGGGATCAATGCCCGGGCACAGATTGTACTCAATGAAGCCACAGACACCTGGGTGGTGCCTATGGGAGCGGTTCTGGACAAGGAGGACGGCACATTTCTGGCCATTGTGGAGAACAATGCCGTGAAGCTGATACCGGTGGAGCGCGGTGTGGAAAGTGATGTGGCTCTGGAGGTGAAGGGAGAGGCTCTGACAGAGGGATTTTCCTATATTATAAATCCTGCTCCCTCCATGACAGATGGCATGCCGGTGACTGTGATTCCGGCAGGCTGACGGAGGGAATGCTATGAGAACACTGTCTTTACCAAGATTTAAAAAAAAGATTCCCGGTTACATAACAGAAAATGTCAGCGAGGAGCTGATCCGTCTGGAGGATCTGGTGAAGATCTATGACACTGGGGCGCTGAAAGTTCTGGGACTGAAACGGATCAATCTGACCATCCACCGGGGAGAGTTTGTGGCTATCATGGGCCAGTCCGGCTCAGGCAAGTCCACACTGATGAATATTCTGGGCTGTCTGGACCGCCCTTCCATGGGTCATTATTATCTGGACGGAGTGGATGTGGCCGGTATGAGTCCGGATGAATTGTCTCTGATCCGTAACCGGAAGATCGGGTTTGTCTTCCAGTCCTTCAATCTGATTTCCCGTACCTCTGCATTGAGAAATGTGGAGCTTCCCATGACCTACGCCAAATGCGGCAGGCGGGAGCGGGAGGAGCGGGCCAGACTGCTGCTGGAGCGGGTAGGCCTGGGACAGAGGGCGGAGCACATGCCTAATGAGCTTTCCGGCGGTCAGCGCCAGAGGGTGGCTATTGCCCGCGCCCTGGCCAATGAACCGCCGCTGCTTCTGGCAGACGAGCCTACGGGAAATCTGGACACCGCCGCTTCGGTGGAGATCATGGAGCTTTTTTCCCGCCTGCACCAGGAGGGGACGACTGTGGTGGTGGTTACCCACGAGGAGGAGATCGCTGCCTTTACCAATCGGATCATCCGGTTCAGGGACGGGCTGGTGGTCAGTGATAAGCCTAATGTGCCGGTGAATGCAGGGAATGCCGGAGCCGGGGCAGACAATGCAGGGAAACATGCCCGAGGCGGACCGGAGAATGCCGGAGCCGGAGTAGCAGATGATACAGACGGAGGGCCAAAGAACCGGCCAGAGACGCCGGAGGCTGCGGCCAAAGGGCGGTACCAGCAGGGAAGGGAGGATATGCCATGCTGATTGAAAACATGAAGATGGCATTTACCGCCATCCGCGCCAATAAGATGCGGTCCTTTCTGACCATGCTGGGAATCATCATAGGTATCGGCTCGGTGATCTCCATTGTGTCCATTGGTGATACCATGCGCAGCATGTTTGAGGGCCTGTACCGGGAGGTGGGGGTAACCCAGGCTTACATCGGTATCGGATACTGGGTGGATGAGTGGCGGCAGAGTGATTATTTCACCCTGGATGATATGACACGGGTCAAGGAGGTGTTTGGAGACGAACTGGCTTATATTGACAGCAACGCCAACACGTCCGCAGAAGCCATAGCCGGACGGACCAGGGTGAATTTTTCTTATGACGGGATTGATTACAATTACCAGGATGTGCAGCCAGTGAATATGGTGTACGGAAGATATCTGAATGAGGGGGATATTCTGGGCCGGAGGAAAAATGTGGTTATGGATACCCGGAGTGCGGAAAATCTTTTCGGCACAGAGAATGCCGTGGGGAAAACCTTCCGGACCACCATCTACGGATCCACGGACGAATATACTGTGGTGGGAATCTACCGCAAGAGCCAGAGCCCCTTCCAGGCCCTTATGATGGGTTCCCCCGGGGATGGAGGGGAGGCATATATTCCTTACACGATCCTGACCTGGCCCAACGATTACTTTTATTATCTGAGGATGTTTGCGAAGGATGAGGCTACCATGGATGATGTCTATGCGCGGCTGAAGGCCTTTGTCGCCAGGATGAAGGACAGGAATCCGGAGGATTTCCGCCTGATGTCGGCCAAGGATGAGATGGGCAGCGTAGACAGTGTCATGGGGGCGGTTTCCGCGGCAGTAGGTGGTATTGCTGCCATCTCACTTCTGGTAGGCGGCATTGGCATCATGAATATCATGCTGGTGTCTGTGACTGAGCGTACCAGGGAGATCGGGATCCGCAAGAGCCTGGGGGCCAGAACCCAGGATATCATGATCCAGTTCCTGACCGAGTCAGCTATTCTGTCCGCCTGCGGCGGTATCCTGGGTGTGCTCCTGGGGACGGGCCTGGTAGCCATCGGCGGAGCTGTCCTGGGAGTTCAGACCATCATCCGCCCGGTGATCGTGGTGATCGCGGTGGGATTCTCGGCGATGGTGGGGGTATTTTTCGGGATTTATCCTGCCTCCAAGGCGGCGAAGAAAGATCCCATTGAGGCGCTGAGGTATGAGTAGGGGCGGTTCGCTGCAGTCTGGCAGGTGTCTGAACTGTTACAGCGGTTCTGAAAAGGATAGATAAAATTGTTCCTCCCGGCTTGCGAAAACGCAGGCAGGGAGGAATTTTTTCGTCCATAATTAAAAGTTATGGTTAATGCTTCCTGTTTGGCGTAACCGGAGAAGATGCGCTCCATGAACAGTAACCTTGGAGTAACAGTTCAGATACCCCTTGAACTGTTACGGCATCTGCCCATGAGAATCGCT
>CAJTOW010000146.1 GCA_910577655.1 uncultured Lachnospiraceae bacterium
ACTGTTTTGCATTACAAGGTGATTATACTTCCGATAAGGGGAAGTAGCGGAAGGGTAACTCTTCTGACAGTACCGAAACCGCTATACACAATGCACAATTTTCCATCACACTTTTATAACAGCCAAACAAGCATTATCTGAATCAACACAAAACTATGCAGCACTTACATAATGTA
Source organism: uncultured Lachnospiraceae bacterium (assembly GCA_910577655.1). Lineage (GTDB taxonomy): Bacteria > Bacillota > Clostridia > Lachnospirales > Lachnospiraceae > Brotaphodocola. The sequence continues at coordinate 177 of CAJTOW010000146.1, forward strand.
TAAGCAACTGTTACACGTATAACGCAAAGTTTTCCATAACATCTTGCCAGCCACCAGGAAGTGTGTTAGAATATAACAATGCTGCAATACAAAGTGCAGCGAATAGTCTTACAGTAAAGGAATGATGAATGATGGGGCTGAGAGCCGACGCGTGACAATTTTTATTGTCAAACATTACGGCGTGATCTATCGACTGCGAAGCTGTAGATGAGTTTTATAGGACTGGTGGAAGCCATTACGAAGGAAGCTGATACTTCAGCACCTGGCCGATGGGGCAAATGTGCAACACCAACAGCACTGGTGCCAATGAGGAAGATGAGACCTTTCAGGCATCCACTGTATCATCAGAGTCAGGCGGAGTCTGACCCTGGTTTGTGCATGTACAAGAATAAAACAAAATACAGATTTCAGGAGGAAAGATCATGTTAAATTTTAAAAGGTATAAAAGAGTACCAGTTGTCAATTATCCAGAGAGAGAATGGCCCAACAAGGAGATTATGAAGGCACCGGTATGGTGCAGCGTAGATCTGCGGGATGGCAATCAGGCTCTGATCGAGCCTATGGTTGTTGAAGAGAAAATTGAATTTTTCAATATGCTGGTGAAGCTGGGCTTCAAGGAGATCGAGATCGGTTTCCCGGCGGCCTCCCAGATTGAGTACGATTTTCTCCGGCAGCTGGTTGAGCGGAAGATGATTCCGGATGATGTGCGTGTCCAGGTACTGGTTCAGTGCAGAGAACATCTGATTAAGAGAACCTTCGAGTCTATCCAGGGGATCAAGAAAGTAATTGTGCATATTTATAACTCTACTTCCACCCTGCAGAGGGATGTTGTGTTCAACAAGGACAGGGAAGAGATCAGGCAGATTGCGGTTGAAGGCACAGAGCTGGTCAAGAAATACGCCCAGGGCTATGATGGTGACCTGATGCTGGAGTATTCGCCGGAGAGCTTTACAGGTACAGAGCTGGATTATGCCCTGGAGGTATGCACGGCAGTTCAGGATACCTGGGGACAGGCGACGCCCGAGAAGCCGATTATCTTTAACCTGCCGTCTACGGTTGAGATGACCACCCCTAATGTCTATGCCGATCAGATTGAGTGGATGAATAAGCATTTTAAAGACCGTGACAGCATTATCCTGAGTGTACACCCGCACAATGACCGCGGCACCGGCATCGCTGCCACTGAGCTGGCTTTGCTGGCTGGCGCAGACCGTGTGGAGGGAACACTCTTTGGCAATGGCGAGCGCACTGGTAATGTAGATATTGTCACCCTGGCTTACAACATGTTCTCCCAGGGGATCGACCCGCAGCTTGCACTTGAGAATGTCCGCGAAGTCGCAGAAGTATATGAGCGGTGCACTAAGATGGATATCCATCCGCGGCATCCCTACGCAGGCAAGCTGGTATTTACTGCATTTTCCGGTTCCCACCAGGATGCAATCAACAAAGGAATGCATGCCCTCCAGGAGCGCGGCGGGGAATACTGGGAGGTTCCGTATCTTCCCATCGATCCCTCCGATATCGGAAGGCAGTATGAGCCTATCGTCCGGATCAACAGCCAGTCCGGCAAAGGCGGCGTGGCATTTGTCATGGATACCTTCTATGGATTTAAGCTTCCCAAGGGGATGCACAAGGAATTCGCCGATGTCATCCAGAAGATTTCCGAGAAACAGGGTGAGGTTGCTCCTGAGCAGATCATGAACGAGTTCCGGGCGTGCTATCTGGACAAGAAGGAGCCCATGCATTTCCGTAAGTGCCAGATCACGGACACGGAAGTGGAGGAAAATGTATTTGCGACACTTGCCAAGGTGACCTACACAGACAATGGAATCGAGAAAGTATTCGAAGGCGTGGGCAATGGCCCGATCGACGCAGTACAGCGTGGCCTGGAAGATGCGCTGGGTATCCAGATCAAGGTTCTGGACTATAGCGAACATGCCCTGAGTGCAGGCTCCAACGCCCAGGCTGTTTCTTATATCCATCTGATCGACCAGGTCAGCGGACGTGTGACCTATGGTGTGGGTATCAGCTCTAACATTACACGGGCTTCCGTCCGGGGTATCTTTAGTGCAGTGAATAGGCTGTTTTACACCTAAAACAACACTTCTGTCGTGAAAATGTTATAGGCATGTGCTCTCTATGCTAAGGTATAACAAAAGTATAACAAAAAGGCGCCATTACGGGCGCCTTTTTGCTATACCATGTCCATTAACTTCATGCTTGGCCTCCGGCTCACATTCGCTAAGTGGTCAGGCATATATCCACACTAAGCTCGAAAATACCTCCCCAAGCGTTCATATTATACCTTGGCAATAATGTCTTGTACTGTTCTTCCGTTTTACCCACATCAGGCACTTACTGATAATTTTTTGCCCAAAGTGGCAATATTGGGATTTCGGCTTGTCCAGATTAGAGACTTAAATCTTCCAATCACTACATTTCCCACGGTCAGCACAGTAAGCGTGCAGACTTGTTTGGGATGTTATAAGAATACGTCCGGAATCTCATTCCCCAAACGGAGGCACATTCAATCCATCCGGAGCTAATCCGGGATTCCCTGGCCCTGCTGTATTTCCTGCCGGGGAGTTTCCTCCTACAGTTATAGTACCGATTTGCGCAGTACCAGTACTTTCGCTTGCCGTTTCTGTCCGGATTCCGCTGGCGTCAGGGCTATTATTCCCAGCAGTCACCACGCTGCTTTGCCCCGGTCCGGCCACTCCATTCTGGCTGTCACCCTGGCCAGGACCATTCTCTGTTCCAGGCAAAGCCTCGATTTCTACAACATTTCCGATTCCGGCAGTAGCTTCTGTTTCCGGGATAGCCCCCGCTCCGGCAGCATTCTCCCCGGCAGTGTTTCCGTCCCCGCCATTATCTGGTACGGCGACACAGACACCATTTCCATCCACCTGATACGTGACACCATCCACCGTGATGTGGGTATTAGCATACATGATGCCAGAGGCAGGATCCAGATAATACCAGGCCGAATCATCTCCTACCCATCCGGTCTTCATTGCTCCGCTGCCGCTAAAATAATACCAGCTCCCATCAATCTGTTTCCAGCCAGTCTGCATGGCACCACTGTCTGCCAGATAATACCAGGCCCCGTCGATCTGCTGCCGTCCGGTCTGCATGGCACCACTGCCCGCCAGATAATACCAGACCCCGTCGATCTGCCGCCAGCCGGTCTGCATAGCGCCGCTGTCGGAAAAATAATACCAGACACCATCCACCAGCCTCCATCCTGAGGACATAGCACCCGAACTGCCCAGATGATACCAGGTCTGTCCATCCTGCAGCCATCCCGTATGCATGAGGGCATCCCGGTTCAGGTAATACCAGGCCGACCCGTCATGAATCCAGCCAGTCTGCAGCTCCCCGCTGTCCGCCAGATGCCGCCACCCCTCATCTGTAGAGAGCCAGCCCGTATGCATCCTCCCGGATGCCGGATCCAGATAATAAGTCTTATCTGCCAGAGTCATCCAGCCAGTGGCAGCAAGTCCGCCAGGGTCCATATAGAACCAGCCGGTCCCGTCATGGATCCATGTATCCTTCTGCATCAGAAAATTCTTATAATAATAAGTATTTCCACCAATGGTTCTCCATAGATCCGGCCTGATCACCGGGGAGAAATCCTCATACTGGAAATCAATATCTACATTCCCGGTGATTCCGTCTACCCGACCAGTGGAAGAAGCCTGCCACATAACCGGATCCCCAAATTCATGCCGGGTCTCATACCGTGCCACCCATACATCACAGTCCACCCGGTCCATATTGATCTCATTGGCCAGCCAGTAATCATTAGCATACAATACAGGATGATACCCTGCATCCGCGATCTTGCGGCAGAAGGCATTGATCATGTCAGCCAGCAGATCCGGGGACAAGGGTCTCTGAACGTCCGCCTCCACATCAAATGCCACCGGATAAGATATGGGATAATCCTTAATCAGATCCAGGACAAAATCCGCCTCTGCTTCCGCCATGGCCACATCCGTGGCATAAGAATAGATATAAGCCCCCAGCTTTACCCCGGCTCTGGCCGCCGCCTCGGCATTCTCACGAAACCTTGGATCCACATTCCCATTATAACGGGTGCCCAGCATGACGAAAGAAATGTCGTCCCGGGCCACCCGCTCCCAGTCGATACTTCCCTGCCAGTGGGACACATCTATTCCTCTTGCCAGGATACCTCCGACTGCCGTACCATCCAGAAGCTGGTAGGTACCCTCCATCAGTTTCGTGTGGGTGGAAGCCGCATATACCTGGGACAGCCCGGGCGACGGCAGAACCACCGCATCCACAATCCCGACAACAGCCACCACAAGAGCAGTGAATATTGCTCCCGCACGTTTTCCTATGTATCTTTTCACTGAATCACCAATCCTTTCTTGCAATTTAACCAGGAAAAGCCGTCGTTGGCAGCTTCTTCTGGGCATCTCATTTTGTATGCCAGGAGCCTGCCGTTGGCGGCTTTTCACACATTTCCTGTTTTTACGATGTGTATAACATGCAGAAATCTGCATGGGCAAGGGTATCTGTAGCCTTGTTTCTACGGATGCGGTCCTCCTGTCATCCCAGGCTGTAGATTGTACCCGGAGGTGCTCTGCGAGCTTCCTGCATTGGGATAGCTATAGGTACCACCGCCGGAAACCGAAGTACTGCCGCCAGGAACCGAGCTTCCCCTTCCCACAACTCCGGGACCATAGTTGGAATAATCATCCTGGGCACTACCGCCAACAACAGTCGGTGTGGAGGTGGTATACCGGCCCGCGCTGGTATTAGTCCCACTATTTCCGCCGGGTGTAGCAGAAGAATTGTAGGCATTGTTGGTATTTCCACCCGTATTGCAGACACCATTGGCAGCGAACTGGTAGGTCACACCGTCAATGGTCCGGGTAGTGCCAGCTACCATTCTGCCATCCGCCGCCGGATCCAGATAATAGTAGGCATTATCCACCTTGATCCATCCGGTCTGCCTATGACCAGAGTTATTGAAATAATAATAGGAACCGTCAATCTGTTTCCAGCCTGCAGACATACATCCGCTGGCCGGATCCATATAATATTTGTTCGTTCCGTCGCTGAGCCAGCCGGTGAGCATCTTCCCATCGGTATGGAAATAATAGTAATTTCCATTTGTCTGCTGCCAGCCGGTAAGCATCTTCCCATCGGTTCCAAATATATACCAGGCATTGTCAATCTCCGCAGACCGGTTCACCACACACTTATAGGAAGACGGATCAAAATAATACCAGGCCCCATCCATCTGGCGCCAGCCGGCTGCCATAGAGCCATCCCCGCGGGTGTAATAATAATCATCCCCAATTTTGAGCCACTGGTGTGATACCATAGTGCCGTCATTAAGGGTGTAATAATACTTGCCACTGTCATTGACCCAGCCGGTAGCCATCAGGCCATTGGCCTGGAAATAGTACCATTTGTCATTAATCTTCTTCCAACCCACACTCATAATGCCAGTGGAAAGGTCGGTATAATAATAACCATCCGAGGTGTTGATCCAGCCCTTGTGCAGGGAACCGTCTGAATCATAATATACATAATTGTTGCCATTCTGAACCCAGCCAGTGGCCGCATACGCAGAAAATCCACCTGCCAAAGACATAACACTTACCATACCGGCAAATGCAAGCGCTGCCAGACGATGTTCGCTTTTCATATCCCATCCTCCTCAAAATAAATTACATGAACTGTAACAGATTATATCATAACCCTACACGGAAAGGGTAACATTTTTATTACGATTTGTGTAAAACTTTGGTTTGGCAGTTACGATTCACAGGGCGGGGAAAACCGGATGAAAGAGACTTCATGTAACATCAGCTTCAGGGGGCTGATTGCCGTACAGGATTACTGCCCATACGGAAACATTTTCTGAATCTTCCTATAATAGTCCTTTGCATACCGGTACATGATCAGGGTGTACTCTCCGAACTCGTCTCCTACCTTGCTTTTGTAGACTGCCCACAAGCTCCAGAGAAATCCCCCCAGCGCCGCGTAAGAATAGACCACCAGCCATTCCTCCTGGTCTGGTTCCCGCTCCAGATAGGTGCGCAACAGCCAGTCCAGCTCATTTTCATTATAATAGGAATAAATGGCGCACATAGCTACATCAATCAGCGGATCACACATACCTGCATATTCCCAGTCAATGAGCCGCACCGTTCCATCCTCCAGAAACAGAAAATTGTCCACATTGCTGTCTATGTGGGACAGCACCCTGGATCTGGAGCCGTTTTCATGTTCATGGATCTGGTCCAGCCGGTCCATCAGCTCGTCCATCCATCCCCGCACCTTGACATAATCCTCAAACAAAGTCCCCCCATTAGCTGTACAGAGCCGCTCATAAAAATCAATCCGGTCCCGGATGTTGAACTCATGTCCTACCTCCAGACCAGAGCTGTGGAGTCTTCGCAACACGTCCATGCAGACACGCATATCCCCCTGGTCGGTGTGCCGCGCTGTCCGCGATCCTTCATAATACTCTGAGATCTTATACCCGGACCGCTCATTCATATACACTACATGCTCCGAGATGCCAAGAGGAGCGATGACTCCATACACCGCGGCTTCCTCCCGCCGGTTCACCAGAAGCTCTGTTCCCGGCCCTGGGATACGGCAGATATAATGCTTTTCTTCTATTTTAAATAAGAAGGAATTGTTGGTCATGCCAGATTTGAGGCAGCGGATTTCCCTGATTTGGGATTCGGGCACATGAAATGCCTCCGCAACCAGTTCCATCGCTTTGTTATCCGAATGATTCTGATATCTGGGATCAAACCTGCGCAGCTCTTCCAGATTCTCAAATTCATAGACCTGGTCCGCTGGCTGCCGGTTAATATCCATCTCCAGCACAGTGATATATTTCATTAATATATGTTCCCAGTAAAGCTGCTCTGTCCCTGGCGTGGCATATTCCCTCTCCAGAAGCGGAAGAAATGCATCTGAGAATTGCCGTGAGAAATACACCGGCCCATACATGCACCATGCGTCCCGTCCGCCTACCTGCACATCTGTAATGCGTCCCTTCTTATTATAGGAAAGAACCCATTCGGAAGTATTTCCTTCCATATAAGAAGCGGAATACCAGGCGCCACACTCCCAGGTCCGGTACATGTTGCTGCGCATCCAGTTATCCGAGGAAAGCACATACATGTTTTTCCCCCGCAGTACCTCTCTGGCCCAGTAGATGGTGGCCAGGGTATTCTTACAGGAATATTCCGGATTGTAGAGAAGCTTCACTCCGAACTTGTCAATCAGGTATTCAAACTTTTCTTTGAGATAGCCTACTACAATAGTAATATTCCGGATACCCACTTCATGAAGCTGCCGGATCTGCCGCTCGATCATCCGCTCTCCGAATACTTCCAAAAGCCCTTTGGGCATCTCATAGGTCAGCGGCACAAAACGCGATCCAAATCCTGCCGCGATGATCAAAGCTCCATCTACCTTAAAGCCTTCCAGAAATTCTTCTCCGCTGTCTGTCAGCTCATAAGTCCCGGCACAGCTCTTTCCCTGAGCGATCAGATGCCGCTTCGAGCACTCCTTAATCAAGGTATTGATAGTACCCAGGGACAACTCAAGCTGCTGCGCCACTTCCCTTTGGGTACAGTGAGGATGCTCTTTTATATATCTGCAAACCAGTCCAATCCGGTCCATAATTCATCCTTTCCATCTGATTTTGTTCAAAAATATTGTCATTCAAAAACTTATGAACATCATACCACAAAATAGCATTAAAACCTAGCTTCATAAAACATTGTATCAATTTTAATACAAATTATGGAAATAATTCGGCTTTCGTAATATTTTCGTAAGAAAACGCTTAGGGTTTCGTTATAGCATTTCTGAATGAAATAGATTATACTGGGTAATGTGATGGGAAGGTGATAACTTTCTGGGAAACACGTCAATAAATGCATTTATTCCTGAATAGTGAAAAAGTGCAAAAAACTATTGATAATTCCCCTTATCGGAAGTATAATCACCTTGTAATGCAAGACTGGAGATTTTCCTATAGTTCTGGGAATGCGGAAGCCTCTGAAAACCTGCAATTACATGCAGGAATCCACAGAATTCCATAAATATCCCTGAAACTGCGGAAACTCCCAAAGAATTTCAGAAGGAATTCAAAAAACAAAAAGGAGAGTGCATTCATTATGAGAAAGCAGACGAAA
>CAJTOW010000147.1 GCA_910577655.1 uncultured Lachnospiraceae bacterium
ATTTAAATTATGTTGCCAAAGAGGATATACATGTTTATTCGATTGATGAGGTGTTTATGGATGTGACGGATTATCTGGATACTTATCGGCTGACCGCCAGGGAGCTGGCCAGGAAGATGATCCAGGCAGTCCTTACTGCTACTGGGATCACAGCCACCGCCGGGATCGGTACCAATCTGTATCTGGCCAAGGTGGCTATGGATATCGTGGCCAAACATATACCGCCGGATGCTGTCGGGGTCCGGATCGCGAAGCTGGATGAGGACTCCTACAGGCGTCTCCTCTGGAGCCACCGGCCTCTGACTGACTTCTGGCGTGTGGGGAACGGATATGCCAGGAAGCTGGAGGAGCACGGGCTCTTCACCATGGGAGACATTGCCCGGTGTTCCCTGGGCAAAAGCCGGGATTATTATAATGAAGAGCTTCTCTACAAGCTGTTCGGCATCAATGCCGAGCTGCTGATCGACCATGCCTGGGGATGGGAACCCTGCAGGATGGAGGACGTTAAGGCCTACAAGCCCGAATCCAACAGCATCGGTTCCGGCCAGGTACTTTCATGTCCCTACACGTTCGAGAAAGCCAGACTGGTGGTCAGGGAAATGGCGGACATGCTGGCTCTTGACCTGGTGGATAAAGGTCTGGTGACTGATCAGATGGTTCTGACGGTGGGATACGACAGGGAGAACCTGACGGACCCTGAGATCAGCAAAGGGTACAAGGGGCCAGTGACGGCTGACCGCTATGGCCGGAAGGTGCCAAAGCATGCCCATGGGACGGCGAATCTGGCGAAGCAGACCTCCTCCACCCGCCTGATTACAGAAGCAGTGCTGGAGCTGTACGACCGGATCATGTCTCCCGGGCTTCTGGTCAGGCGGATCTATCTGACAGCCTGCCGGGTAATCGCCGAGAGTTCAGTGGTTGAAGAGGAGCGGATGGAACAGATGGATCTGTTTACAGATTATGAGGCCCTGGAACGGCAGCGGAGGGAGGAAGCCCTGGAACTGGAGCGTGAGAGGAAAATGCAGCAGGCTATGCTAGCCATCAAGAAGAAGTTCGGGAAAAATGCCATCCTCAAGGGGATGAACCTGGAGGAAGGGGCCACAGCCATAGAGCGGAACCGGCAGATCGGCGGACATAAAGCCTGAGTATGTACGCCCGGAGTCAGAAAGGAGGGAGAAATTATGGTCAGAAGGAACAATGAAGAGTATCACCGCTACGATGATATCCTGCATCTGCCTCACCATGTATCCAGTGTTCATCCCCAGATGCCGCTGGCGGAGCGGGCCGCGCAGTTTGCACCCTTTGCGGCCCTGACGGGACATGGAGATGCCATCCGGGAGACAGCCCGGATCACGGACGCATATATCCGGCTGGATGAGGACAGCAGGGAAAGTCTTGACGGAAAGTTGTCCATCCTTCAGGAGCATATGGACAGACACCCTCCTATAACCATCACCTTCTTCCGGCCGGATGCCAGAAAGGAAGGGGGAGCCTATGAGTCCGTGTCAGGCACCGTCAGAAAGGTCGATACCTGGAAGCGGAAGCTGGTGCTGGCAGATGGGACAGAGGTGCCCATGGAGTATATTATGGATATGGACAGTGAGCTGTTCTGGGAGCTGGACTGAACAGTAACAAGGGGTAACAGTTCAGACAGGTGTGCGCACTCGCTGCGCTGACCGCACGAAAACGTAGTGGCCGTATGTCGTAACAGTTCAAGGGATTTGAGAAAGATAAAAATAATGATGAAATTCAGATAAATCCAGGAAAGCGAGGAAGGAATGCCATGGATAGGAAGAGAATGGTCAAAGTAACAGAGCCGGTGATCCGGCTGGCGGGTATGAATACGATGGGGGTCATCGGTGATCCGGGCTGTGAGGGGCTGGGTACCTACAATATGAAGGTATATGCTGGTGCGCTGGAGGAGAGCAGCAGGGATGACATTACCCTGATTGTGGGAGATCTGGTTCCGGCAGGCACGAACCACTACTATCAGGTATTCCAGGAGATGACCGAGGCCCTGGCCGGGAATGATGTCTATTCTCTCAGGGGAAATCATGACACGGGCGCCTATACGGATCATTTCGGACTGAAGAATTATGCGCTGCTGCTGGATTCCTTTGCAGTGGTGGTGCTGGATAACGCGGTCCGTGCCTTTGAGGAGGAGGGGCTTTTGCTTCTGTCCAGGGTCCTTGCCATGGATGAGGTGCAGCAGGTGATCATTGCCTTCCACATCCCGGTTCCCAATCATTTTATTCAGAACAGTGTCTCTGGGGAGGAGTTTGTCCGGCTGCGGGAGACCTATAGGCCATGGAGGGAGAAGGTGAAGTACCTGCTCTGCGGTCATGTTCATTCCCGGTTTGTAGACCAGGTGGACGGGATTGAACTGATCTGTACCGGAGGCGGCGGAGCCATGATCGAGGATGTGTCCCAGGATATCCGGGCCTGGGATGTGGAGCACCATATGGTCCATTTCTATCAGGAGAATGGAGAACTGAGATACCGGATCACGGATCTGTCCGAGGACTGCTATGGGCGGGAGCGGGACAATGAGGTTCTGAAACAGAAGCTGCAGGAGACGGTGCAGGCAGAGCTTATGGCCCATTTCAAATATCTCATGTTTGCGGACCGCGCAAGGCGCAGGGGGCTGGAGCATATTGCCAATCTGTTCGAGGCGCTGGCAGCTTCCGAGTACTATCATGCCCGGAATTTCTATTCTGTCCTGGAACGTCCGGCGGCATTTGCCGAGTCTATAGGGGACTATGTGCCAGGAGAAGAATTCGAATATGAACACCTCTATAAAATGCTGGCATCCTATGCCAGGGATCACGAGAGTCCACTGGCAGAGCAGGCCTACATGGGGGCAGCCGCAGCGGAGAAGGAGCACACACAGCTTTTGAAACAGGCATCAGATGTGGAGACATTTGCCCAGGGGGAGATCTATGTCTGTCCCATATGCGGGTATGTGATGACCGGAGAGACGTTTCCTGACCGCTGCCCGGTGTGCGGAGGACCCAGCAGACAGTATGAGGTGTTTGAAGCGTGAGGCGCAGATGGCGGGAATGAATTTTGAGACACGCTCTGGAAAGGGATATACATGGAACATTTTATTACAGAGATTCAGATACAAGAGCTGCTTCATCTGTCTGATATCTGCATCCGGCTGAATCCTGAGAAACGGACAAATCTGTTGCTTACGGGAAAAAACGGTTCTGGAAAAACAACGGTACTGCGTGGGGTTGGGATGCATCTCCAGATGATAAGTGACAGGGCAGAGAAAAAGCAGCAGGAACCTGATGATTATCAGTTAATAGCGGAAGGAAATGCAATAAATTTTTATAAAAAAGCAGGCAATGAAAGTGATGCTTTGGTAAAAAGAATGCAGGCCTATTATGGGTATCTGCAATTAAAATGTCCCAGGCTGCAGGTGGTTTTCAATGAAAAGGATGGAATTGATGCATTGTATGGCAAGGGAATGTTTTTAACTGCATTCTACAGTGCGGACCGGAAGACAGCGATCACCAGGCCAAAGGGGGCAGAAGAGGTGATCCTGGATCAGAGCTATTCTGTGGATTCTGATCCTGGAACAGTACTGCTTAAATATCTGGTACATTTGAAGACACAGCAGGCCTATGCCCGCAATGAAGGGGATCTGGAGACGGTACAGATGCTGGATCAGTGGTTTGAACGTTTTGTCAGGGCATTGCGGGTGCTGCTGGACGATGACAGCCTGGAACTGAAATATGATTACAAAAATTATGATTTTCAGATTATAGAGAAGGGCAGGCAGCCCTTTGGCTTTGACCAGCTGTCTGATGGATATTCGGCGGCGGTCCGGATCGTCTCGGACCTGATTCTGCGTATGGAACAAAACTGGATGAAACAAGGGGTTCTCAGTTCCTATGATGTGGAAGGCATAGCTCTGATCGATGAGCTGGAGACACATCTTCACATCAGCCTCCAGAGAAAGATTCTGCCATTCCTTACGGAGTTTTTCCCAAGGATCCAGTTTATCGTATCCACCCACTCTCCTTATATACTGAATTCCATTGAGGATTGTGTCATATATGATCTGGAGAACCATATCCGTATGGAAAATCTGTCCGGATATTCCGCGGAGGGAGTTGTGGAGGGGTATTTTGAGCAGGATTCTTACTCGGAAATGCTTTTGCAGAGGGTGAAGCGGTATGAAGCTCTGGTGAATATGGAGCATCCCACTGAGGCGGAGCGGGCAGAGCGGGCAAGCCTTCAGGTAGAGATGCGCCAGATGCCAGGGGATATGGCCAGGGAAGCCAAATGTGCATTTGAGGAAATCGAGCAGAAAAGGAAACAGCATGATAAAGTTTAGTCGTCTGGATACAGACAAGGCGAGGGCAGCGGTTGCGTCACTGCAGAAGGCGAAGGCTGCAAAAGAGAGTTACAATACACCAGAGGTAAATGCAGCACTGGCAGATATGTTTTGTGGAAAATGCTATATCTGTGAAAATAAAGATGGAATCACCTCTTTTCAGATCGAGCACCTGAAGCCTCATAGGGAGGATGTAAAATTAAAGTATGACTGGCATAATCTCTTCTGGTCCTGCGCACACTGCAATGGCATCAAACGTGCAAAGTGGGAGCCCATATTAGACTGCTCCCAGGTGGATGTGGATCAGAAGATCGCGTTCCGGAAGGAAGGGTACTTTGGAAGGACGGAGAGATACCAGTTTGTCCCGCTGGAGGAGAGTGAGGAGATAAAGAATACCATCGCTCTGCTGCAGGAGGTATACTATAGCAATACTCCCCAGAAAAGGATGGAAGCAGTGAATATCCGTCAGGCATTAAGAAAAAATCTGTCACATTTTAAGGAACTGGTCCGGACATATTATGAGGCGGAGGAGTTTGACAAAGAGGATATAAAATGTGCGATCCGCATGGAAGTGGGTAAGGGGGCTGCTTTTGCGGCCTTCAAAAGATGGCTGCTATGGGATCACAGAGATGCCTACAAAGAGCTGGTTCAATGCTGTGATCTGCCCCAGAAGCAGTTGGAGCATTAGATGGGGAGTGATAATTATGAATAGAGTACAAATGTTTCTGAAAGCAGTATATGCCGGTTTTATGATCGGCATCGGTGGGATCGTGTATCTGTCGGTGGAGAATAGGGTGGTGGGATCCCTTCTTTTTTCCTTCGGACTGTTGACCATCGTGACCCAGGGATTTTTCCTGTACACTGGCAAGGTGGGGTTTGTCAAAAGCTTCAAAGAGCTTCTGGATATGCCGGTGATCATCGCCGGCAATTATGTGGGGACCCTTCTGGCGGCTATTCTGGCCAATGGGGCCGGACTTAAGATCAGCACCGGGAATCTGGTGGATGCAAAGCTTGGCAATACCATGGGTTGTGTGTTCCTATTGTCTGTGCTCTGCGGAGTGATGATGTATCTGGCTATCGACAATTATACCAGGACGAAGAATTTTATATTTATCATAGCCCCGGTGATGATTTTCATCTTGTCAGGCTTTGAGCATTCCATTGCCAATATGTTCTACTTTCATCTGGCCGGCGATTACAGCAGAAGGGCGTTTGGCTATCTGCTAGTGATGGTGGTGGGAAATGGTGTGGGGGCATGGGGGTTTGCCAGAAAGGATCTGATCAGATAGAATGAGCTTTCGCGGCCTTACAAAGGAAACGAACCTGAGAATGAAGAATCGAGATAAAGCCGGGAGGAAGGGAATTTCCGGGTGTGTGATATTTTTACTGGCAACTGTTTTCCTCATAAGCGGCGGACTGCTGGTACATGGTCTGGTGGAGGATGCCGGGAGCAGGATGACTTATGACCGGCTGGCAGCGCGTTTCAGTGGGGAAGGGCAGGATAGGCGGGATGCTGGGAAACAGACCGGAACATGGATGGACAAGGAAGGGCAGCCGGGGCAGAAAGCAGACCGGTCCTTAGAGCCTGATCCGGGTCAGAGCCAGGTATATGGGGAACAGGATGGGGCAGGATCCGGCTGGGCCGCGGACTGGGAGACAAGGCGTCGGGTTTATCAGGAGCTGTACCGGGAAAATCCGGATCTGGCAGGCTGGATCCGCATTGAGGGAACCAGGATTGACTATCCGGTGGTTCAGTCAAAGGATAGGCCAGGTTTCTATCTGGATCACGATTTCTACGGAAAAGAGAGCCGGTCCGGGACCCCTTATCTTGCGGAGGAATGCAGCCTGGGAGAGCCGGGACAAGGAGAACCAGGAAACCTGGGAGAGCCAGGACAAGGGGCGCCGGGAAATCCGGGAAACCTGGGAGAGCCGGCAGGGGGCCTTCTTCTCTATGGACATCATATGAAGAACGGGGAGATGTTCGCAGCCCTTAATAGCTATACAGACCAGGACTTTTATCAGGAGCACAAGCTGATCCGGTTTGATACCCTGGACGGCCCAGGGCTTTATGAGGTGGCGGCTGTAGTCCGGCTGTCTGCTTCCGCCCAGAACCAGACGCTGCCCTGGCAGCAGCTTCTGATGCCGGAGTCGGAAAAGGAGCGGACAGAGGCGTGGGAAAGGTTTGAGAGGGAACGTCTATATGATACCGGGATCCGGCTGGAGCCGGAGGATAAGATCCTCTGTCTGGTGACCTGCGAGTACACTCTGGAGGATGGGAGACTGATGGTGGTGGCAAGGAGGAAGCAGGGGATACAAGATGCTTCTTTTCCCTTGAACTGTTACGGCATACGGCCATTTAGAATCGCTTCGCGATGGCCATATGCCCGCGGCCATTACGTTTTCATGCGGTCAGCACAGCGAGTGCACAGACCTGTCTGAACTGTTACAACTGTTTTCATTTTTTAAAAATTTTAATGAATGCTTTCTTGTAATACCACAAAAATCCGCTATAATAGAAATAGAAAGATTTTTGAGGTGTACAGATGAATATTAATATGAATCCCAACAGTGAATTGCATCAGTATGTAGTGAATGTTCCCAATGTGGTTCAGGTGCCGGATGTACTGGTCAGTCAGGCAGAGGAGTTCAAGGCAGCGATCATGATGTATACATGTGCCATCCGTGAAGTGAAGACCAAGCTGGAGGTGCTTAACGACGAGCTGTCGGTCCGCAACCAGAGGAATCCCATTGAGATGATCAAGTCCCGGGTGAAGAAGCCCATGAGCATTGTAGAGAAGCTGCGCAGGAGGGGGCTTCCCGTGTCACTGGAGTCCATGATGGATCATTTGGATGATGTGGCCGGTATCCGGGTTATCTGTTCCTTTGTGGATGATATCTATGCCATCGCGGATATGCTGGTAAGTCAGGATGACATTACGGTCATTGCCACCAAGGATTACATAAAGAATCCCAAGCCCAACGGCTACAGGAGTTATCATTTGATCATTGAGATCCCTGTTTTCTTCTCACATGAGAAGCGGGATATGCGGGTAGAGGTACAGATCCGCACCATCGCCATGGATTTCTGGGCGAGTCTGGATCACCAGCTGAAATACAAGAAGGAGCGTGAGGGAGATTCCGACGAGATCAGCGAGGATCTGCGTCTGTGTGCAGAGATCATCGCCGGAACCGACCAGAAGATGCTGGAGATCAGGAAGAGTATTGAGGCCAAGGGCGGTACAGTAAAGAGATAGAAATAAACACTTAGTGAATGCAGGCCAGAGACGCAGCATGAATTTAGTGTGAATATATGGTTACAGTTCACGGGGGTGTTCCGAAGGGTACGCTCTGGAAAAAATTTCCCCCAGCTTGCCAGGTTTCGGAGCCAGAAACTCTAAGCTTGCAGAGATCTGCTAAAAGCAGGAACAAAAATACAGAACTCGCTACGCTCAGACAACTGTATTTTTGTTCCTAACGCAGATTCCTGCGAGCTAAGAGTTTCTAAGTCTCCTGCAAATGCAAGCTGGGGGAAACTTTTTCCAGAGCTGGTATCCGCCGGTCAGGAAGGAACAGTCTGGCCGAGAACAGTAACTGATAGTGTATGTACAAGATTTTTCTACTTGGATACTGAATTATTTCTGGTCAAAGCACATGTCCAAACTAAGCTATTATCAGAAAGCGAGGGTAACTGTCCCCAGACCAGTTCCGCTGCCAGAGGACTCCTTCCAGGGGAATAGTGTCTGAGCCCATGCTGATTGTGGGAAACATAAAAAACGGTTGCAGTTATCCTGGGAGCAATCGTAAGAGAGGCTGTGAAAAAAGTTACCGCCGCAGGGTGGAATTTTTCACAGCATTTTTTTGTTTGGTCAGATTAGAGCATATGTGAATTTTGATTTAAGCAAATAAATAAGGTGTCTGGCTGGGAGCCGGACACCTGTTTTTCGTGGATTTACCCAATCTGCGAAAGGTCAAATAAGAACATTTGACTGGTAAATACCATCTTTTTCTCTGTTA
>CAJTOW010000148.1 GCA_910577655.1 uncultured Lachnospiraceae bacterium
AAGGATGCAGAAATAGCAGAATTGAAAAAACAGCTGGAAGCCGTTCGTCAAGGCTGAACAGAAAGAAAAGGACTCCCCTGATCAGCCAAAGAACTATTGCACGGAGAAGTTACTGTTTACGGGGTGGTTATTTCAAAGGGTACCCTCTGGAACAACTATCCCATGAACAGCAACAGCGAATCGTATGATCTCTGACTCTTTAAAGCATTTTTCTATTGATTATTATGTAAATCTGCAGCGAATCAAAAAGGCGAATACCGTAGAAAACCCGGAATTGGAATACCAGTTAAGAATTGCAAAAAGTAAATTTGTAAAAGTAACCATGATCTATTGCTTTTACCATTTCGTTCAAACAATCGTGGCACAATTTTCACTCTATTGTTTTGGCACTCTCAGCCATTTTTACAATTTCCATGTCATCTATTAAATTCGGGTTATATTCCAAAACGTAACTTATTTCAGGAGAATATGTCCAACAAAGATACGCCACATCATTTTTCTTATACAGTGCCGCATCCCATTGCTGTATTCTCATTTTCTTACAGCTGTCCATCGATTCAACAAGGAACAAAACACCAAGTGCTTCTGTATGCAGTCCCACAATTTTGGCAGGATCACTTTCGTAAAATGTGTTTTTTAATATGTGGTAATAAATTTTATTTTCTTTATTTGTTTTGTCTTTGTATATGAGAGTAGCCGCAAGTTTAGTCATAGACTGCTTTTTATACTCATCACTTAAAGCTTCTTCAATTCTGGAAATCATTTCGTCAGGATTTGAGGTGTTATGTATATTCTTATATACAGATGCTTCAAATAGAAGCGTAAGGCAGATTACCAGCTCGAAAATCAATAGGACACCTTTTTTTCTTTGCATATTCTTTTCCTCATTTGCAACAGTTCAGACGGGCCATCTTCTTGCCGCTTGTCTGAACTATTACCCTCATTTTAGTGTTTGTTATTTATCTTGTTCAAACGAATTAAATGATACCCTTTATTCCTATTTTGGCGGCATATATCTCATGGTCTGATATGCGCCCAGAAGGACATGATCCAACATAGAACAATCATAGTTTCATATATCGTTAAAATTATACGATATAAATGATTAAACTGCAACGATTCTTCGAATTATAATTTACGAGGAATACAAGCAAAGAGGTGGATATAGTGAAAGATATTCTTGCAACCATAACCGCATATCGAAAAGAAAGAGGCTGGACAGAGTATCAGCTTGCGGAACGCTCTGGCCTGCCCCAGTCCACCATATCTTCTTGGTATCGCAAAAATATGATGCCGACACTCCCTTCTCTTGAAAAAATTTGTACCGCTTTTGGAATTACATTGTCTCAGCTCTTTGCAGAAGGGGATGCTCTTGTTTCTTTGACTGAATCCCAGCAAAAACTGCTCGAACGCTGGACCAGATTAAGTGAAGAACAGCAATCTGTCGTCTTTGCCTTGATTGATAAGATGTAAAGAAAACCAGAGACAGGTTGAAAACCCAAAAGAAAATACTCAAAAGGGCAACCGTCCAGCTATTCTCCGCCGAACAGTTGCCCTTATTTCTGTCATTTATACATCCTGATACTCCGCCATTGGCGTTTTATCCGCATACCAGAGCGTGTTTGAAAATTGCTTTCCGGTAGCTGTGCGTTCCACTTCGTGGGAGATTTGGCCCAAATGAACGCGGCGTAGTGGGCTACGTTAAGTGAATTTGGGCCAAATATCCCATGAAGTGGGGCGTGCAGATGCCGGGAATGAATTTTCAAACACGCTCTAGAACATACAAACCTGACTCTCAAACAGAATCCGTCACTTACTCTGAATCTTTCCCATCCATAGCAAATTCCAGAATCTTATCCATATCCTCCTGCTCCTCGATCTTCAGCTCCAGCTCCCGGATATAGCCGTGGGAGAATACGCCGGAAAGGGACAGAAGCTGTGCAAGCCTGGACTTTAAGTTGATCTTATCTCCCTCGGGAGATACCAGCTCCACACTGCCTTTGCAGGTATTGATGACCTCAAACAGACCTTCTATATTGGAAATATTTTCTAGTGTCATAGGATCCTCCATTCCGCATAAAAACTGCACCCGGCAGCATTTCTGCATAGAAAAATATTCAACTGTGTTTCCGGTCTCTCTACTTTTTCAGCGGACTGGGAACATTCAGGTAATTGCACAGTTCCTCAATGCAGGCTTCCTTATCTGCCTCAGTGATCTTCTTGTTGAACAGATAGTCGAAGATCACGTCCATCTGGGACACCAGCATCATCATGCCCGGCACGGTATTAAGACCGTTCTTCTTCCCGACCTCAATGGTCTCTGACATGGGCGGGTTGATCACACAGTCAAATACTGTGGAGGACTTTGGCATCCGGTCAATGAAGCCCAGATACTCGTGGCGGTACGGGAAGCCCTTCATGCCCAGTGGAGTCAGGTTGGCAAACAGCTCACAGTCCTCGGCTGCCCGGTCAAGACCCGCAGGATCCAGACTGAGAACCTCCACATCCATGGCCGTATTCTCACGCAGCACTTTTGCGATCTGCTCCGGCTCCTCGGGGGTAATGTTGGCAATATAAAGCTTCTTCACATTCTGCCGGGACAGCTCATAGGTCACTACCCCGCTGATGCCGCCGGCGCCGTATACCAGGGCGTTGATGCCGTCCAGCTTCGCGCCGCCATTGACCATAGCCTTGATGGCACCCTTGCCGTCCATGCCGGTGCCGTGGCTTCCCTTCTCGTCAAAGCGGATGGCATTGACGGAACGGAACAGCCGGGAGGCCTCATCCACATCATCCAGAAGATCCACAAAATCCCCCTTGTGGGGCATGGTGGGACACAGATAATGAATCCCCATGAGATGGCAGGCATCAATGAACTGGGGCAGCTGCCCCTTCTTGATCTCGCAGGGAAGCATGATGGCGTTCATGTCCAGACGCTCAAACAGCTTGTTGTAGCAGCGGGGGGCATTGGTCTTGCCGATGGGATCCCCCACATTCAGTACCAGTTCTGTTTCCAGATTTAATTTCAGATTTTCCAGTTTCATGTCTATTTTCCTCGTTTCTTAAATCCTTCGCAGCTGCTCAGTATCTTCACAGCCGCGGGCTGAAATCCATATAAAACCGCCTGCCGCGTGCACCGGCAAAACCGTCTGGCAGCTCTGGCAGGTACACGCTCCAGAATAGATTTGAAAATTTCCGGTTACTCCTTCTTCCCGCCCAGATACACGCTGGTCAGCAAGTCGCTTTGCAGGAACTCAACACCTGTTCCGCTGGCTACGATGGAGCCGGTGTTCAGAAGGTAAGCCTTGTCGCTGATCTTTAAGGCCATCTTCGCGTTCTGCTCTACCAGCAGCACGGTGATGCCCATCTCATGAACCTTCTTGATGACGTTAAATATTTCCGCCACAACCAGGGGTGCCAGACCCATGGACGGCTCATCCAGCATCAGAAGCTGGGGATCCGACATGATGGCACGCCCCACAGCCAGCATCTGCTGCTCGCCGCCGGAGAGGGTTCCGCCCATCTGGGTTCTCCGCTCATACATTCTGGGGAATATCTCATATACCATGTCCAGAAGCTCTTTGTCCCTGGATTTCTCCCGCTTCCTGAAGAAGGTACCGATCTCCAGGTTCTTCTCAACCGTCAGGTCTACAAAGATCTTTCTTCCTTCCGGGACCAGGGAGATACCCATGGGCACGATCTCATGGCTCTTTTTTCCTACAATATTCTGACCCTTAAACTCGATGCTCCCGCCTTCGATAGTCACCATACCCAGGATGGACTTCATCAGTGTGGATTTTCCGGCGCCGTTGGCACCCAGGAGGGATACGATCTCGCCCTTGTTGATCTCCATGCTGATGCCTTTCAAAGCCTTGATATTTCCATAGGAAGACACAAGATCGGTGATTTTCAACATTGATTCTGCCATATTAATCATCGCTCCTTCCCAGATATGCCTCAATAACATCGTTATTGTGCTGGATTTCTTCCGCAGAGCCGTAGGCAATCCTGCGTCCGAAGTTGATAACGGTAATATTTTCCGAAATACCCATAACCAGCTCCATGTCATGCTCTACCAGCAGCACGGCCAGATGGTAGGTATCCCGGATCTTGCGGATGGTCTCCACCAGCTCCTTCTTCTCCTGGGAGTTCATACCGGCAGCCGGCTCATCCAGAAGCAGAAGCTTAGGGGCAGTGGCCAGGGCGCGGCCGATTTCCAGAAGTCTCTGGTGTCCGTAGGGGATACTCCCGGCTTCGGAATCCTTCACACCCTCCAGCCCTAAGAACCGGAGGATCTCCAGGCTCTTCTGTCTGGTCTCCTCTTCCTCCCGGCGGCATTTTCCCGGCTGAAAGATCACATTGATCATGCCGGTCTTTGTCTTGCAGTGGAAGCCGGTCATGACGTTCTCCAGCACTGTGGCTGATTTGAACAGACGGATATTCTGGAAAGTTCTGGCAATGCCCCGCTCTACGATCTCGTGGGACTTCTTGCCGCAGATACTCTCTCCGTTAAAGACTACGTCACCGCTGGACACCTGATAGGCGCCGGTGATCATATTGAACACTGTGGTCTTTCCTGCACCGTTAGGTCCGATCAGGGCGCAGATCTGGTTCTCTTCCACCTTCAGGCAGACCCCGTCTACTGCGGTCAGGCCGCCGAATTTCTTTGTCACGTCCTTTAATTCAAGAATAGCCATCTGCCTTACCCCCTTCCTGCCGCGCCTGCGGCTTCCTTCTTTGCCTTCCGGTTCTCAATAAATTTCTCAATATAAGGATAGAGACCGCCCGGGAACCGCAGGATCACTACCAGAAGGATGGCGCCATACACCACCAGACGCCAGTCGCCCAGGAAACGCAGAGCCTCCGGCAATACCTGCATGATAACACCGCCCAGGATCGGGCCCAGGACGGTACCGAAACCGCCGACAATGGCCGTCCAGAGAATAACGCTGGATACGTTGTTGGTAAATGTATCCGGGCTAACGTACTTGATCATCATGGCATACAGACAACCTGCCACGCCGCAGTAGACAGCGCTGAGTACAAAGGCACGGATCTTGTAAGTAGTCACATTGATGCCGGTAAGCTCCGCCGCTTCATTGTCCTCGCGGATAGCGATCAGGGCGCGGCCGGTTCTTGTGTGGAGAATCACGTTCTGGTAAACGATTCCGGCGATGACAAATATCATGATCAGGAAATAATACTTTTTCAGGGTATCAAAAGCAAAGCCGAAGAATACCGGGCTTTCAATCCCCAGGATACCTGCGGTACCATTGGTCACGGGGGTCCAGTTGATCATGACGATGCGGACCACCTCGCCAAAACCCATGGTCAAAAGGGCCAGATAGGAGCCCTTCACCTTCAGGGCCGGAACCGCCAGCACCACACCGAACAGAGCGGTCAGCAATACGGAACCGATCATGCAGGGAATGAACTGCAGTCCGGCTCTGGTATTCAGAAGAGCCGCTGTGTAGGCGCCGATTCCGAAAAATGCCGCCTGTCCTAAGGAAAGCTGCCCCGTAAAGCCGGTCAGAACATTGATACTGGTGCCAAGGATGATATAGATACAGATCATGTTGATAATCTGCATAATGTACATGTTGGGAGTCAGAACCGGGATGATGATAATGATTGCCGCAAGGATCAGAATCATCAGAAGCTTCTTGTTTTTCGTGTTAGCCATAGTTCCACCTCCTACAGTTTATTCTCTATCTTCTTGTTCAGCAGTCCGGTGGGTTTCACGAACAGGACGATGAACAGAATGATAAAGGAAAAGGCATCCCTGTAAGCCGTTGAGATGTAAGCCGCACCGACTGCCTCCGCGATTCCCAGGATCACGCCGCCAAGGAGCGCGCCCCAGAGGTTGCCGATCCCGCCAAGGATAGCTGCCGCAAATGCCTTCATACCGATAGTTGCACTCATATCCACCCTGGCATAGGTCAGGGGTGCGATCATGATACCTGCGATAGCTGCCAGACCGGCGCTGATGCCGAAGGTCAGAAAACGCATGTAGGTCACGTTGACACCCATCATAGCCGCGCCCTCTGCGTCAGAGCTTGCAAGCTGCATACATTTTCCCACTTTTACCCGTGTGAAGAACAGATGCAGCCCGGTGATGATAGCCAGGGAGATCAGGATGATACCGATACTCTGTGGTGTGATGTTGAAGCTGCCGATCTGGATTAACTTCTCCGGGAACATGCTGGGGAACAGCTGGGGGCTTGTTCCCCAGATCACCATACCGGTGTTCCGCAGCACGTAGGACACGCCCACGGTTGCAATCAGAAGATTGACAAAGGATGAAAATTTAACCTTACGTAGAATAATCCTCTCCAGCAAAAATCCAAGAACCGCCGCACAGACAATACCCATCAGAGCCGCGATATAGAAGGGAATGCCCATCTGGATGAAGGTCAGGGTGATAAAGGTTCCTACCATCATCGTATCGCCGTGGGCGAAGTTCAGCATGCCCAGGGATTTGTATATCATTGTAACGCCGACTGCCATAAGTGCATACAGGCTGCCGTTTGTGAGACCGTTTAATACCTGTTGAAATAGCATTTATGTAACCTCCTAGTCTTTTTGCAGATTCATGGCTGTTCCAAAGGGGCTGCCAAGGCATTGGCAGTATCCCTGGCTTCTTAAACAAGCACAACTATGAATTTTTAACCTCATATATTGTTACGGCAATCAGTTCTTTATAATCTTGTGCTCCCCATTTTCGATAGTGATGATCAGAAGCTCTTTGTTCATACGTCCGCTCTCATCAAAGGTGGTGACACCGGTTACACCGTCCCAGGCGGTGTTTGCGATATAGCTGTTGAGGGTCTCGCCGTCGGTGTAGTCTTTGCCGTCTGCGATGCAGCGCTCTACCGCATCCTTGATCACGTATACGGCATCGTAGGACTGGGGTGCATTCTGGTCATAGCCTTCTCCATAAAGCTCGGTATATTTCTTGTCGAATTCCTGCACCTTTTCGTCCGGGTTTGCTGCGTCGAAAGCGGTATCGATCATGATTCCTTCCACGGCGGCTCCGCCTAAGTTGGTCAGCTCAGGAGAGTTGTAGCCCTGGCCAATGCAGGGATAGCTGATGCCGTACTGCTGCATCTGCTTGCAGATCATGGCCACCTCGGTGTGATAGCCCCAGAAGATGAAGAAGTCCGGGTTGGCTTTCTGCATCTTGCCCAGTACCACGGAGAAGTCGGTATCGCCTGCATTGTAGACTTCGCTGTCCACCATCTCCAGACCGAATTCGCTGCAGATGTCGCTGGCAATCTTGAAACCGCCGGTACCGAAGTCAGAAGACTCATAGAGGATTGCGAAGGTCTTGGCGCCATTTTCTGTAGACATATATTTCATAATATTGCGCATATGAAGCTCGTCGGTGGCGGTCATCTGGTAGATGTATTCATTTCCGCTCTGGGTCACTGCCACGTTGGAGGACGCTGGTGTGATCTGGGGGATCTTGGCTGCCTTGGTGATCTCCATATTTGCCAGGGTACAAGAGGATGCCTGGGCTCCGATAACTGCATTTACCTTATCCTGCTCCACCAGCTTCTGCATAGCGGTAACAGATGTGGCCGGCACGCCCTCGTCGTCTACCTCAGCCAGAACGATCTTGATCCTGCCGTCAATACCGCCTGCCTCGTTGATCTCATTGACTGCCATCTCGGTAGCATTTTTTAAGATCTGTCCGGATACTGCGGAGGAACCGGACAGCGGGCAGATCAGACCCAGGGTAAAGGTATCCCCGGACGCGGCGGCTGCGTCGCCTCCTGCTGCGGTGGAAGATGCCGCGGCTGCGCCGCCTCCTGCCGCCGCCGTGCCTGCCGGCGCGGAGGAGCCGGAAGACCCGCAGCCTGCCAGTGTTCCTGCCATCAAAAGTGCCATGCCCCATGCCAATACCTTTTTCATAAAATTCTCCTTTCGTTTTAACCATTTATTCCGGTATTCCTGTAAAAACGGACCACCGGATCTATATGGTGCTTCAGCTTCTGCCATCTGACTGGCAGCAATCATTTCATGAAGAAAGCGGGGGATGTGCAGACTGCACTCCCCCGCGCAGAACTTCCTGCCGAATTTTTATAATTATATGATAATTATCATAACAGCTCTGCCGTCCAAGCTGCTTATTACTTTGAAAGTAGCGAATCCTCCAAGTAGGACTGCGCACTCGCTGCGTTGTCC
>CAJTOW010000149.1 GCA_910577655.1 uncultured Lachnospiraceae bacterium
GGATATTTCCAGCGATTTCATACCGGATTTTGTGCAGAATTTAATTTTCAGACACCCTCTAGAGCTGGTATCTGCCGGTTGGGGGAAACAGTCTGGCCATGAATAATAGCTGTTCACAAAATATTCACAAATAAATTAGCACTCAACTCTTGACTTGGCTAACAATAAGTGATATATAATATATATAACAAATAAAACATTTCAAGCAACAGCAGTCATTCACAGAACAACTGCTGAGATATAGAAGGAGGGAAAGCATATGTTATTTACACCTGCAAGAAGAAATTATGGTTTTGATCTGTTTGATGATTTTTTTGATGATCCGTTTTTCCACAATATGGGGAACATGGGAAGAAGGCCGGAGAATATGCTGATGCGGACCGATGTCAGGGATGATGGTTCCAGCTATATTCTGGATATTGAGATGCCGGGATTCAGGAAAGAGGATATCAAGGCAGAGCTGAAGGATGGTTACCTGACCATCGCGGCAGTCCACGAGGAGAATAAGGATGAGAAGGACCAGGAAGGTAAGATCATCCGCCAGGAGCGTTACAGTGGTTCCTGCAAGAGAAGCTTCTACGTAGGGGAGCAGCTGAAGCAGGAGGATATCAGGGCAGGCTTTGAGAATGGAGTTTTGAAGCTCAGCTTCCCCAAGGAGGCGCCGAAGGCGGTGGAGGAAGCACCCAGGTATATTCCGATTGAAGGATGACAGGTTTTTTGAGGCGGAAGAGGTGATTGCCAGATGGCATCACCTTTTCCGCTTTTTTCAAAATACGCCTGCCTGAAAAGCTGCTGTCCACTGCCGGAAGTAAATTCGCTTGTGCCGCATAAGGAATGGGCCGTACGTTGGTCGGAAACATGATGTAACAATTCAGGCAGGTCTGCGCACCCGCTGCGCTGACCGTGTGAAAATGTAGTGGTGGAGGGCATACGGCCATCGCGGAGCGATTCTAAATGGTCGTATGCAGTAACTGTTCAAGGGGGTATCTGAACTGTTGTAACAGTTCAGATAGGTCTGCGCGTTCACCGCGCTGACCGTACGAAAACATAGTGGTCGCGGGCATACGGCCCATCACCGTAGGCGATTCGAAATGGCCGTATGCCGTAACAGTTCAGAGGGGTGTCTGAACTGTTACGAACTGTTACTGCCCATGACTGTCAATAACCATATTTACGTCCTGACAGTATTGCAAAAAAGTCTTATATCTCTGCAATAACCTCCCAGTATTGTTCCACCTGGATCCCCTTATATCCTTGCAGATGTCCCTGGTTTTCTGCAATCAGTTTGGAAAGTACCCGCACCGCCTTTTCCACAGAAGCTTCCAGTGTTTTCCCTTCCAGAAGCTCTCCGGTCATGACGGCGGAGAAGATATCGCCGCTGCCAGGTACGCGGACGGGGAGATATTCGTAGGGAACCTGGAAATATTCCTGGCGGGTGCAGTCGTATCCGCAGACCAGATGACGGCTGGCCCCGGTTTCGGTGATTTCTGTGGCGCTGGTGATGACGACAGACCTTCCGGAGATTTCCCGAAGCTGGTCCACCAGGCTGCGGATCTCCTGGCTGGTGCCGGATTCCACGCCGGGTCCGCGGCCCGTCAGGAATCCGGCTTCCGTCATGTTGGGAACCATCACATCGGCCAGACGTACCAGCTGCCGCATGGCATCTACACGGTCCGGCCCGATGCCATTGTACAGATGACCGCCATCGCCCATGATGGGGTCTACTACTACCAGACGTTTCTTGTCCGGGGTGCGTTCTTCCAGGTAGGAGCGGATAACCTCTACCTGCTCGATGGAAAGGACAAAGCCGGTGCAGATGCAGTCCGGGTCAAAGCCCAGCTCATCCCAGACCTTCAGGGTGTCTTTCATGAAGTCTGTCAGATCCTGAATACGGAACTTTCCGTAGTCCAGGGTGTTGGAGACCACAGCGGTGGGGAGCTGGAAGGTGTAATGTCCCATACGGGAGAGCAGTGGCACCATAGCGGCCAGGGCTACCTTGCCGTAGCCTGGCAGATCGTTGATCAGAAGAACCTGTTTTCCGGTTGTGTTGTTCATTGTTTTCTCCATTCTTTTAAATTAGATGTTTTTGTTTTGGGTGTCTGCTTTTATCATGGTCATCATGTCTGATAGCTGAGGGGCCCTTAAGCTGGAAATCTGACAGCAAGAATTTTTTCCAGCGGCCCATGGAATGTTACTTTGCCCCATGGCATGGTGATATTAAATTCACTGCCATTGATTTCAGAAAACGAAAATGTGCCAATGTCAGTCTTTTCTTCTTCCCAGTTATCAGAAGGGTAAACATGAATCGTGTGTCGGTTCAGTTCATGTGTTTCCAGGTTAAACAGATTCAGTTCACCAAATTCATAATATATATCGCCATGTTGGTCAGTTTCTGCATTTTCCTCATACCAGGTGCCGGTACGAAAGGTTTGAACCAGAATCTTCTCATCATTGATAAAGCTGTAATTAGCTTCCTCTCCATACAAATATCCGGAATCATATAAAAATTTTAAATGCCCGTTTTCAATTGTAAACAGTGAGAATGCTTCTTCACTCTGGCCTGAAAAATAGGAAAAAACCAGATATTTCCCGGATGGGGAAAGCAGTAACGAACCTCCGCCATAGCCGCTGGAAGGATAGGGAATCTCGAAGCTGTTTTCTGTTTTACCATCTGAAAGTACTGATAAAATAATATCATCATCGTCGTCTAAAATAACGTTTCTTCCGTCTGGTAAGAATACAATGTCTGTGTCTCTGGTATATGGTTTCCCGTGATGGGCAGGGGGGATGTTTTTTGTCGCTTCAATGGCTGTTTTTCTGTGCTGCTCTGTCATAAAATACCTCCGTAAAAAAATTGCTGCAGAATCTATTATACCGCAATGGATTCCCATATGGAATAGATATTGTGAAAAATCATTCTTTAGCAGTATTGTTGTTGTAACAGTTCAAGGGGTATCTGAACTGTTATAGGTATTGCTAAAGCGTACCCATCGGAACATCGCCCCCTTGACAAATCCCTGCATATGCCCTAAAATAGTTCAAAATAGAACTATTTAAAGCGGACGGGAGGCACACATATGCTATCCATATTCTGGGAACAACATGCACTGGCCAGATCTCTCTATGGAGACTGTCTGGAAGATGTCTGCAAAACCCATGGGATGACCCGGATGGAGATGGACATTCTCCTTTTCCTGGCCAACAATCCCCAGTATGACACAGCGGCGGACATGGTGGAGATCCGGCAGCTGGCCAAGTCCCATGTATCCATGGCGGTGAAGACGCTGACAGAGCGTGGGATGCTAACAAGACATTACAAATCCGGAAACAGGAAGACGGTTCATCTGAGGCTTACAAAGAAAGCGGATCCCATAGTCCAGGACGGCAAAAAGGCCCAGGAGAAGTTTGTCTCGATTCTGTATGCCGGATTTTCCGGGGAGGAAGTACAGCAGTGCCGGGAGCTTTTCTGTAAGATCCGGGAAAATATCAGAGATTATTATGTACTCTCGGAATCTCACCATGCCTGATTTTGTGAGATGATTTTTTGTCAGATGTGTACAAATTTATGAGGCGTACGTGGAACGTACGTTGATTAAATTTGGGTGCATCTGGCAGAGAATCAACCACAAAGGCAGGTGCGGGGAGACTCTGAGAGTACATTATTAAGAGGGAGGAAGCATGATGGAGATACTGGTTAAGATACTGGTCTGTTTTTTTGCGGGGATGGGGGCAGGACTGGGAACCGGCTTTGCGGGAATGAGCGCCGCTGCGGTTATCAGCCCCATGTTGATTACATTTCTGGGTATGCCGGCCTACGCTGCAGTAGGGATCGCCCTGGCAAGCGATGTCCTGGCCAGTGCCGTCAGCGCCTGGACCTATGGAAAGAACGGGAATCTGGATATCCGCAATGGCATCGTCATGATGGTCTCGGTGCTGTGTTTTACCGTAGTGGGCAGCTGGGTGGCCAGCCATGTGCCCAATACGGCTATGGGAAGCTTTTCCGTATGCATGACCTTCCTGCTGGGAATCAAATTCATCGTGAAACCGGTGATGACCACCAGGGAGGCTATGGGAGCAGTAGATGCCGGGAAACGTTTCCGCCAGTCAATGGTATGCGGGATCCTGATCGGATTCATCTGCGGGTTCGTCGGGGCAGGCGGGGGTATGATGATGCTTCTGATCCTGACCAGTGTCCTGGGCTATGAGCTGAAGACAGCGGTGGGCACCAGCGTGTTCATCATGACCTTTACGGCATTGACGGGAGCGGTGAGCCATTTTCTCATGGGAGGCTTCCCGGATCCCTTTATTTTCTGTCTCTGTGTGCTGTTCACCTTTCTGTGGGCCAGGATCGCCGCTGTCTTCGCCAACAAGGCCAGTGCCGTGACTCTGAACCGGGCCACGGGGGTGGTGCTGGCGCTGCTGGGTGCGGTGATTATGGTGGTGAACTGGATGTGATATCAGATACATCTGCCTGGGCAAAAGACCAGAGCGTGTCTGAAAATTGCTTTCCGTCAGCAGTGGGACACAGTTTGTGGGACACCGTAGGCGCCTCTTGTGGAGATGGCGGAATGAATTTTCAAAAACGTCAGGGACAGCCTGTTGTCTAAGAATGGTGATTCATAATCTTTGAAAGCAGTCCCTGGCATCCGGCCACCACATCCCGGTAGGTGGTCTCGAAATCCCCAGTATACCAGGGATCGGCCACATCCTGGGTGCTTCCGGCAAATTCCAGAAGCTTGTATATCTTCTTGTCCGGGTCGCCGCCCAGCATCCGGTGCATGTTGCGGATGTTCCAGGTATCCATGCCGATGAGATAGTCGTAGGCGGCATAGTCGGACCGGGTCAGCTGTCTGGCGGTTTTACCCGCGCAGCTGATTCCTACCTGGCGGAGCTTTTCCCGGGTCCCCCGGTGGACCGGGTTGCCGGTCTCCTCGGTACTGGTGGCAGCGGATGCGATCTGGAACCGGGATTCCAGACCGGCTTTTTTCACCATATCCTTCATGACAAATTCAGCCATGGGGCTGCGGCAGATGTTGCCGTGGCAGATAAACAGGATTTTTATCATTTTTTAATAACTCCTTATATGTTTTGTATTTCTTCTCAAATGCTTGATTTTGCCGGGTTTTTAGGGCTGTTCCATAGTCCTGTGTTTTAAAAGTATTTTCTCAAATCGTTTCATACTTTCTCATATTTATCCCTGCAAAATTGGTAAATATGTTGGTAAAGTAAGCAGCTTTACCAACGGGCTTTTTTAAGAGTTCGCCATATTGGAGCAAAAGGTATGCCTGCATACATAAGGGGTTATTTTTCAACCATTCATTGAAAAATACTTTAAATCTTGAAATTCGTCATCCATAAATTCAAAAGTAAATATATGTATATCATCAAATGATTGTTCTAAATAATTTACTTGCCCATTGTCATAGTTAATAACAGGCTTCCCTAGCTTCTCTTTGATTTCATCAGTGCTGAAATCTCCAAAAGCTGCAACAATATCGTGCATCATAAATTCTATAATGGAGTCCAATCGTGCATTATACTTTTCAGATATTGTCTTTACCTGCTCCATGTAATTTTCCTCAGGTTCTTCATCCCAAGCAAAAATCAGCCCATGGTACTCAAATACAAACTGCTCCAATTCTTCATCAAACCTCATTATTGTTTCCTCCGCTATATTGAAATCCAAAATCTTTGAATAATACCACTTTTACTTAATCCTGCTGTATCAACAATTTCGTTTTCTATCACTCCGCCGTTTTTGATAATCGTCCTTTGCGAAGCTACATTTTCCTTATCGCAGGTCAATAAAACCTTGCATTCTCCAAACTCACGACAAAAGGGTAAAACCAATCCCAGCATTTCAGACGCATAACCTTTTCGTCTTTCTGACGGACGAACACTATATCCAATATTACCTCCAAAATTTTTGAGAAAATCCGATAATGGGTGTCGAAAATCAATTATACCAACATCAATTCACACATCACATTCATCCTCACAAATTTATGGAAAACTTATAACCACATAGCCCGTTACAATTTCTTTACAATTTCGATTGCGGAGACAATTAAATCATATCGGATATTCTTTTGCGTATTCCAATTTCGGGAATCCCACTCCTCACCGCTTACATCATCACCGGCATATAATAACTGGGCAAGCGGAATATTGTAATACTGGGACACCGCAAAAAAGGCTGCCGCTTCCATTTCTACAGTTATACATCCCTCGTTTCGCCTTAATTCAACCATATCAGGAGTTTCTCTGTATATAGCATCATT
This sequence comes from uncultured Lachnospiraceae bacterium, assembly GCA_910577655.1. GTDB lineage: Bacteria > Bacillota > Clostridia > Lachnospirales > Lachnospiraceae > Brotaphodocola. Next base: position 6,282 of record CAJTOW010000149.1, read on the forward strand.
TGTCCATGTTTTCCCGGTTGTAAATGGAATCCCCATTTGCTCCAGAGAAGAAACAACAGTCTGAACCGTTTCTTTATGGCATTCCACTTCACGGGATGGCTCCAAATAATGATAGGATGTCCCCTCATCTCTAACCGCAGAAACAGGGATAATAGCATGAAGTTCTTCGATCGCTACAGCTGCACCCGGCGCACCACAAAATGCCATTGTAATGCAAAGCTTATCTGTACCATATTTATATTCATAAACCGGTATATCAAGCACTTCTGAATTAAGATAGCCAATGACAGGAAGATTGTTTTCCGAAACAAACTGTTCCAGTTCCTTTTTGAATTTTGGTCAGTACCATTTTTACAAAGTTAGTATAAACTAAGTCATGCGCCAAATATAATGGAAAGTAGAAACTTTCCATTATCAAATCTGATGGAACATCAGCCGTTCGATCAGCATAAATGATAGAACAGATTGCCCTGATGAGTTTATTCGTTTTGTTGCCCCATAATTTTCATCCACCCGGCAGTATAGAAAGCTCTCATTTCTTTCAGATAATGCTTTGCTTCTTCAAGCGGCATTTCATGTATAATCAGCTCAAAAAATGTGTTGAACATTCCTGTAATCAAGATATGCTCCAACCGTTCATCAATGGGCGGCGCAGGTCTGCCCAACTGTTCAAGAACCGCTAAATAATCATGGGTTCCCTTTGTTTCGATTTCCACCATTTCATCAATCAGTTTTGAAAAACGTGTTCCCTCCGAACAGCAAAGTATGAGCTTAAATTCATGCAAGTGTTCATAGGCGTACAAGAGCATTTCATACATATACACGCCGGAAGTAGAGGTAAGATTGTCGGGCTGTTCCTCTGGGGGGATTTCTGCAAATTCTTTTTGAGCCTTGCAAAAAAGTTCCAATAAGAAATTGTAGTGTTCGCCTACCAGTGCTTCAAATAAATCCTCCTTGCTGTTATAGTAGCCATAAAACGCGCCTGTCGTTACCCCCGCCGTTTTGACAATATTCCGCAGGGAAGCAGACTTATAGCCTTTTTCAAGAAATTCCTCCATGGCGGCTGAATGGATTAAATGTAGTGTTGTCTGCTCTGCTTCGCTCATTTTCTCACCTCCCTGTATATAACGATGTTATATATCACTGTTATATGATACTGCAAATCAGAGAATTTGTCAATGGCACAAAAAAATTTTTGCTGATTTATTCTGTGGCATTGGCATTTCCAAAATTTCCCCGTATTAAGAAACAAGGAAAACTTTTTGAATAATTTCTCTCAAAACTCCGTCAAAAACGCCCTGTGCGGTGTTGTAGGTAGTGAGAGGAATTATCAGAGGGTTTGGGATTCTTCCCAACAAGCAAAATCTGTCCGGCAAGCCATAGCGCGGACGGGCAGATTTACGGAAGTGGGTACCCGCTTCCTATGCTTGCTCCGAATCTTATCACTTAGAAAATACGGAAAGGAAGGGAAAAGAATGGATTGGGAACTGGAAATCAAGGACAGCGGCTATCTGCCGGAAAAAGGGAAACCGACAGAGGAAACCGTCTGCTACAAAATCGGCGGCACATACTATGAAGTGTCTACCTCCTGCGGCGGCTCGGAACGGCTCCGCGACAAGATGATACGGCTCATAAAATCAGAAACCGTCAAACCGCCCAATGACAAACAGGGATAAGCGCGCTATAATTAGGTTAGCACATACTGTTTGTCGGGCGTTCATTACAGGAGGAATGAACATATGACAGCAAATACATATAAGCCCGGACAGATAACAGCATTATACGCCCGTCTTTCGCAGGAAGATACGTTAGAGGGCGACAGCAACAGCATTGTGAACCAAGATGCCATTTGTCAAGGATAGTTTCTCCGAAAAT
>CAJTOW010000150.1 GCA_910577655.1 uncultured Lachnospiraceae bacterium
AACCCTCTTTCATTCATGGTGGTATCTGCAAGGCTGATATGGGGGTTTACTTTGAGAGCTCCATCGCCGAAAGCGAATAAAAATCAGGGATGCCAAATGCGCCCACCATTACTTTCATTCATTGGCAGCGCGTCCCTGCTGGGCGCATGGATGTTTACCGCAAACAGCTCTTTGCTGCTGTCTCTCCTGCCAGGGCTTCCAGGTCTACCCAATAGGATACAGCAGCTTCTCATATTCCTCCTTGTGCAGGTCTTCCCGTTCAATATAGCCGCTTACCAGATATTCCTGCCTGGACTCATAGGGGTTGGAGATCATACGGACGGCTGTCTGGACGCTTAAATACCCGGCAGAGAAATCATCAGTGATACACAGCCCCCTGACGATCCCCCGGTCCAGTTCATTAAGGGCCAAAATAGAGGTTCCCCGTCCATACAGTCCGGACACATAGGAGGCGTAGACACTGCTGTCCTTTAAGACTCCCGCTGTCTCCACCAGGCCTTCCTGGTCCATGGCCACGATTACCGCATTTTGGACTCCCGGATAGACCAGACTCTCGATCACCTTCCGAAAGCCTCCGGAAGCCTCCCGCCGGAAACGTAAGGTCTCCCGTCCGGCCGGTTCAAGGACGCTCATAAGCCCGTCCTCAAAGAGCCGCTCCGCCTCCCCCTGGCCACTGCCCAGGAACAGATATACCGGAAGCTTTGGGGGCTGCTCCTTTTGGATCTGCATCCCAAGTTCTCTTCCCATACCGTGATAATCAAAGGTAATACTGGCCGAGACACGGTCGTCCACAGGGACGGCCTCCGAATGCAGCAAAACCAAAGGCACCTGAAGCCGGTCATCCTCCAGAAATTCCACGGCCGCATCCGGATCCACCGGAGCCACAATCAGGGCTCTGGCTCCCTCCTGCTGCTCCCGCAGAGCCAGCTCCGCCTGCTGCTCCCTGTCGCCTGCGTCATAGAGAGTGATGAAGCTGACATCTACATTCAGTTCCACCGCTGCCTGCTCCATGCCTTTGCGGAAATTCACGTAATTGTCGTCGGTGCTGTCCTCCACGATCACAGAGACAGGATATACCTCCTGTTTCTTCTCCTTGATAATCAGGTCTGTGGAGGACATGAGAAACAGGATCACCAGCACCGCCGAATAGGCGATCCACAGGAGCTTTTCATACTTTGTGATCATGATTTCCTCCATTCATTTCTTCTCCTGCTCTATCACCTGCTGCCAGGATACTGCCGGAAGCAGGATCCGGATGGCTGTCCCCTCATCAGGCTCTGACTGGATGAACAGTCCGAATTCCTCACCGAAGTAGAGACGGATCCGTTCGTTGACATTTTTCACGCCTATGCCGGAGCCGCGGCCGGAATGGGTGTGGGGCGTCTCTTTAAGAAGGCTCTCCACCTGGCCGGCTGTCATGCCCAGGCCATTGTCCTGAATCAGAAACTCCACCTGACCGCCTCTTAGCTTTACCTCCACCAGAATCTCCCCGTCTCCGTCCATGAACTCCATCCCGTGGTAGATGGCATTTTCCACCAGGGGCTGCAGCATCAGCTTTAAGGATGCCAGCCCAAGAGTTTCCGGCTCCGCCTGGATCCGGTAAGTGAATTTGTTCTTGAAGCGCATCTGCTGGATCATCAGATAGCTGCGCACATGCTCCAGCTCATCCCGCACCGGGATGATGCTCCGGCCCCTGCTTAAACTGATCCGAAAGAAGCGCGCCAGGGCGGTGACCACCTTCACCGCCTCCTGCTTCTGCTCATTCTCCACCATCCACACAATGATGTCAAGGGTATTGTAGAGGAAGTGGGGATTGATCTGGGACTGGAGGGTATCAAATTCGCTCTTCCGCTTGGATTCGTGCTCTGCCACAATGTCCTGCATCAGCTTCTGGATCCTCTCTGCCATGTCCCGGATAGAACGGCCAAGGTGCTGGATTTCATAGGATCCGCCGATATAGACCTCTGTATCCAGCTCCCCGGCTTCTAAGGCATTGACGGATTTTTCCAGCTTCTGGATGGGTGTGGTGATCTTTGCGGAAATAAAGGAATTGATCAGCGCCAGGAGATACAAAAAAAAGCTGAACACAAACACCAGAAACAGCTTGGTCTTCAGGCTGTTTAAGTCAAACCGCTGCTCCGGCGTCACTCCGATGATCTTCCAGCCCGTATACCCTACAGACTTTACCGTAATATCGCAGGTCTTTCCATAAACCTTCTCCCGGTAGTTGCCGTCCCGGCGTCTGGCTGCCGACAGATTGTTTTCCTTCTCCAGGCCTGCGTCGATCAGCTGCATCTTCGGGTGATAGATCAGCTCCCCGTTGCTGCTGGCCAGATACAGATAGCCTCCGCTGCCCAAAGATACATTGTCCAGAAGCTGCTTCAGGCTCTCATAGGAGATGTCCACCAGAAGCACTCCCTGATGGGTGGCAGTTCCCTGGGTGATCTCTACAGAACGTGACAGGGTAATCACCCACCGGTACTGGTTCTCACTGTTGTCGAAAATATACTGGACATGGGGCATGGAGAAATGGAAGTTGTCCGCCCTCTCCAGGGTATTGACAAACCAGGTCTCCCTGGTCACATTCATGCCGCTTTTAAGTCTGGCCGCAGGAACTGCCTCCAGCAGCTCCCCCTCCCTGGAGAGAAGGGCAATATTGGACACAGAATCCTTATTGTTGTCGTACAGGAGAGTCATCTTCCCATTGGCTGTCCCGTCGGACAGGTCCGCGTTTTTAATGACTCCGTAATACAAGGAATCCGACAGCTTCATAATCGTCCTGAGATAGGAATCCAAAGACTGGCTCACCTGCCCCATAAGCACCTGGTTCTCCTCCTGGACCGTCCTGGCCAGCTGGTCTGCCAGCCGCCCGTAGAGGGATACCCCCACCAGGATACTGGCCACCACGGCGCTGACTGTAAAGCAGATGAAAATGCTGTGCCGGATACTGATGTCCCGGATCAGGTCCCTTGCTCTGCTCTCTGGCATATCTGTCTCCTTTCCTCCGGCCAGTCTGGTATCTGTCCGTTCCTGCCCCGGGAATATTCCCGGTCACAGGCAGCCTGCCGCCCCGCAAGGCTCAGGCTCACGTCCCCCGGTATTTGGAGGGGGACACGCCGAATTTCTTTTTAAAAACATAGCTGAAATAATTCTGCTCCTGGTAGCCTACCTTCTGGGCAATCACATAAGTCTTGTCCGCGGTAGTCTTCAAAAGCTCTACTGCCTGATTCAAACGGATCTCTGTCAAATAATTGATGTAGGTCTGTCCTGTCTCCTTGCGGAACATGGTAGAGAAATAGGCCGGACTCATATGCAGCTCCCGGCAGATCATCTCCACCGAAAGATCCGGATCCTGGTAATGGTCCTGGATATACTGTTTGGCATCCACAATCACCTGCTTCTTGGTCTTGTCCCGTTCCTGGCTTAAGGCCTCATTCATCCGGCAGGCCACGGATGTAAGCCATGCGGTGAATTCTTCCCGCTTCTGGCCGCCGGTCAGCATCTCCAGATAGCCCTCCTGAGAGCCGAACATCTGCACCAGGTTCAGGTCATACTGCTGCATCAGCCTGGTGATGCTGTTCATGACAGACAATAAGCAGGCCTGGTACTGGCGCACATGTACCTTGGCATTCTCCATCTTCCCTACGATCTCCCTCACCACCTGGCTGATGGTCTCAGGATTGCCGAACTTGACCGCTGCCGCCAGATTCGCTTCATCCCTGCTGTCAAATTCCAGCTTTCCCCTGCTGACCGGCTCTACATCATTGATATAGATGGTCTTGCCGCTTCCCACGATAGCCTTGTAGCCCAGGGCATCGGCTGCCGACTGGTAGGAATCCTCCACTGTCTCCAGATTCTGGGTTCCGTGACCGACACCTATGGTCACGGTCACCTCCAGGATCCGTTTTGTCTCCTTGCAGATATCATCCAGCAGACCGATAAGATCTGTCTGGGTATTGTGCCGGTCGATGGCTGCTATGACCGTAATCCTCTGGGATGTGTGAAAGGCAGCAAACCGGTAATAGTCTCTCAAATGATCCTCCACCAGATTCCTTACGGAGATCGGGATCAGCTCCTGCTCCTTGTGAAGCCGGAAAGGCCCGCCTTCCACAGCTTCCGTGTCCATATCTATAATGGCTGTCAGCCACTTTCTGGCACCGAGAATATCCACCTGGTATTCCTCCAGCCTTTTCTGGATAAGAGATTCCGGGATTCTGGCACGGACCATCTCATTTAAAAACATTTCCCTCAGCAAGGGAAGACTCTCCTTATAGCTTTCCCGCAGCAGATCCACATTCCGCCGCTGCTCGATCTCCTCATCCAGATTGTGGTGGACCCGTGTAAGGATCTCTGTCAGTTCTTCCATATTCACAGGCTTTAGGATGTATTCGGTTACATTGAGCTTGATGGCCTGATGGGCGTATTCAAAGTCATCGTAGCCGGAGAAGATCAGGATCTTGATGGAGGGGTATTTCTGCCTGATCCGTTCTGACAGAGTCAGACCGTCCATGTAAGGCATACGGATATCGGTCATCACCACATTGGGTTCCAGCTGTTCGATCTTTTCCAGGGCTTCCTCGCCGTTCTCGGCATCGCCTACCACGGTGAATCCCAGGTGTTCCCACTGGATTTTGCGGATAATACCTTTTCTGACTTCTTCCTCATCATCTACCAGGAAAATGCGGTACATGTTCATGGGGAAAGACCTCCTTTCTCTTTGTCGCTGGTAAGAGTCTGCCCGGGATATTACTCTTTCCAGAAAAGGGTGACATCCCGGACCGTTTTATGGCTGATGGCATGAAGCGTTATGCTCCGTCATATAAGATGCAAGTCTTTCTATCAGGATGCGGTTTTTCTCACGGGTGGATACGCAGGTGCGGTAATACCCGGGGCCAAGACCATGAAAGTCTGCGCAGTCACGGATCAGGATGCCCTGGGTCCGCATTGTCTCCCAGAGAGTCCGGTCATGGTCCGGAAAGGGAGTCCTAAAGAGAAGGTAATTGGCGGCTGAGGGGAATACCCGAAAGCCCAGGGCAGTAAGCTGCTCCTTCAGCCAGGACCGCTCCCTGACAAGCAGGCGGCGGCTCTCATCCAGGTAGGTGGTTTCTTTTAAGGCGGCGAGACCTGCCTGCTGGGCAGGAAGGGAAACACTCCAGGGCTGGCGGATACTCCGCATTCTGTCAAGAAGGGCTTTGTTGCCGGTGACTGCATAGCCCAGCCTCAGCCCTGCCATAGCGTAGGTCTTGGTAAAGGCCCGCAGAACTACAAGATTCTCATAATCCTTTGTGAGCCTTATGACAGATGCCCCCTCCGGGTGTTCTGTCAGAGCGCAGAAGCATTCATCTATCACCAGAAAGGCCTGCTGTCTCTGGCACTGGGCCAGAAGCGGCTCCAGCTCTTCTATGGTGGCCAGGGCTCCGGTGGGATTGTTGGGGTTGCAGAAAAAGACCAGATCGCAGCCGTCTGTGAGATCCCGGATGTACCCGGCCAGAGAGGCCGGCAGGATACGCCATCCATGCTCCCCGGGATCCCCCTGGGGAAGGACATGTTCTGTGACACAGCCTGCAGCTTTAAGAGCCTGCTGGTACTCCAGGAAGGCAGGGGCCGGAACCACGGCCCTGGCAGGCCTGACAGCCTGCACGAGCTGGAAGATCAGATCCGCGGCGCCGTTGCCGCAAAGCAGGAACGTCTCCGGCACCTGGTGGAGTCTGGCCAGCTCATCTACCAGCCGGCGGCACTCCGGGTCAGGATAACAGCCCCAGTCTCCGGCCTGCTCCTGTAATACCTTCACTACTCCCGAAGGCATTCCAAGGGGGTTTAGGTTGACAGAAAAATCATACCTGATTTTGTTCCGGTAGATATCCCCGCCATGCTGCACCTGGTTCATGCTATATCTCCTTTTGGTTGAAAAATGTCTACGGCTTCCTTTGTCAGCAACAGTTCAGATATCCCCTGAACTGTTACCCTTGTCACAATATCCTCAGGAAAACATCCAGCGCCAGAACGACCGCGCATCCTGCCGTCAAAGCCAGTACCACCGCCGTATACATAAGCCGGTTCACCCGCAGGATATCTTCAGGCTCTATCTCCCGCAAAGCGTCTCCGATGGTAGGTTTTTGGCAGAGTACGCCAAAGTACCAGGCATCCCCTGCCAGCCGGATCCCCAGGGCGCCGGCACAGGCTGACTCTCCCTGGGCGGAATTGGGACTGGCATGGTTTCTCCGGTCCCGGCGCCAGATCCGCCAGGCCCCTTGTCCTGAGCAGTCCGGCAGCAGGAAGGCGGCGCCAACCAGACACAGCGCCGACAGTCTGGCCGGAAGGTAATTGACCGTGTCATCCAGTCTGGCTGCTGTCCGTCCGAAATAACGGTACCGGTCATTCTTATAGCCCACCATGGAATCCATGGTGTTGACCGCCTTGTAGAGCATTCCGCCCACCGGCCCCAGAAGGAGCATATAGCATAAGGGAGCGATGACCCCGTCGGAGGCATTTTCCGCTACGGTCTCCACGGCGGCCCGGATGATCCCTTCCCTGGACAATACCGCCGCATCCCTGCCCACGATCATGGATACGGCTGTCCGGGCTTCTTCCACATCACCCCCCTCAAGGGCCTTATATACCTTGCAGCTTTCGGTCTTTAAGGATCTGGCTGCAAAGATCTGCCCGCACATAAGACACATACAGAGGATACCCGGCCATGGATGCAGGCGCCACGCCAAGGCCAGAACCCCGGCTGCGGCCACGCCCGTAGCCGTCAGAACAAGCAGAACCAGAACCGCCCCCGCCGCCAGCTCCCCGCATCTATGTCCTGGAAAGCAGCGGCGCAGCTTCCCTTCCAGCGCAGTTACCAGCCACCCTATAGACCGCACCGGATGCCACCACCCCTGGGGGTCCCCCACAGCCAGATCAAGCAGAAAACCTGCCACTGTCACAAGCAGAAATGTCATTCCCAAATCCTTCATCTTCTATTATATCCCCCAGAGCGTGTCTTAAAATTGCTTTCCCTCATCTGCGCATCAGGCAGCCCAGATCCCCTGAACTGCTGCCGGCTTCACTCTGTCACTACCGGATCCTCACCGGGATCCCTGCCATAACCCGGTACACTTCACTGGCCCCGGCGGCCAGCAGCTGTCCGGCGGCTCCCACAGCCTCCCGGTAATCCCGCTCCCACCTTTCCATGGGCACAATCCCGCATCCCACTTCATCCATGGTGATGATATCCGGTCCGGAAGCCAGTACCTGCCGGGTCAGCTCCAGCACATCCTCTCCCCGGCCCATGGCCTGCCGGACAAACCCATGGTAATTCACCAGGATACGCTTTCCTTCCCGCATTCCCGGCGTCGTCTCTTCCTTGCAGCCTCCTTCAGGGATTTCTGCGAAACTTCCTCTGGAAATTTCCCCGGAAACGTTTCCGCAGGCCATGCCGTCTGCCAGCCGGAGCCGGAATTCTTCCTCCGACAGCCCTGACAACTGTCTTGCGTATTGCCGCTTTCCCTGAAATGCCCCTCCTATGATCAGAATCATCGTCTGTACCTTCCTCCTGAACCGGACAAACCGGAACCGTAACAGTTCAGATCCCCCCCGAACTGTTTCCCGAAGCCAAAATTTTGTGCAGGATTTCCTTGTCAAGGGCCCGAATTTTCAGTCCGGCAGATGCACATCCTTTCAGCAGAATCCTGCCAGTACCGCTACCATCCCAAGCTCCGCAAGCTGAAGAAAATAGCCGGCCAGATCCCCGGTAATGCCTCCAAATTCCTTCATTGCCATATGGTGATACCACCAGAAAATGACCAGAGCCACCACGGTCATGCAGCAGCCGGCCAGAATACCTGCGGTCACAGCCAGGAATCCTGCTGCCAGACAAAACCATCCTGCCATACACCATTCCACTGCCTGATCTGATGCCTGTCTGGCAAAGGTGCTGGCGAGCCCTTCCCTTTTTGCCTTGGGAAACCCCACCAGGGCCCAGCCGCTCAGCGCCCGGGGCATCACATACACTGCCAGGACTGCCGGAAAAGCTCCCTCCCCCAGTCCGCTGAAGGCGCTGACATACAAGAGCAGATACACTCCGCATCCAATAATGGCAAATGCCCCCGTGTGGGGATCCTTCAATATCTCCAGCTTCCGCTCCCGGGACTGAC
>CAJTOW010000151.1 GCA_910577655.1 uncultured Lachnospiraceae bacterium
ATCCGGCGACAACTGGTACTGGCTTGACAGTGAGGAAGGCGGCGCCATGGCAGCAGATAAGCTGGTGGATGACGATGATAACTACTATTATGTGGATTCCAATGGTGTCATGGTCCGCAATACCTGGGTAAAGGTTATCAATGAGGACCAGGATGATGACGAGGATCCGGCTGAGTATAACTATTACTACATGCAGTCTAATGGTAAAGCTTACAAGGCCGGCGACAACAGCACTACCAGATTCAAAACCATTGACGGCAAGAAATATGCCTTTGATGAGGACGGTAAGATGCTGTATGGCTGGGTATACGAGGATGCTACCAGAGCCACCGATGACAGCGACTGGGAAACTGCTACCTATTATCTGGGTAACTGGGATGATGGTGCAATGAAGACCGGCTGGCAGAAGATCAATGTCTATGATGAAGACGAAGATGATGACATGGATTACTGGTTCAACTTCAAGTCCAATGGTAAAAAGAGATTCCTGGAAGATGCCGATGAGCAGGTTATGGAGAAGAAAATCAACGGCAAGAGGTATGGTTTTGACAGCCGTGGCGTAATGGTATCCGAGTGGACCGAGGTTGCAACGACATCCGCAGCATCCACAAGCACATGGAAATATTACAGTGACCCGGAAGACGGGGCCCGTAAGACCAAGGGCTGGTTCAAGGTAGTGGCCCCGAATGAGGACAATACCTTCAAGGATTACGGAAGCGACAGCTTTGCCGCCACCCATGCCGATGACGAGTCCGAGAAGTGGTATTATGCAGACGGCGACGGCAATCTGGCAAAGGGTGAGATCAAGAAGATCAAAGGCAAATATTACGGTTTCTGGCCGGATGACGGTGCCAAGGGCGGTGCCATGCTGACAGGCCTGTGTGCCCTGGAAGTAGAAGGTGACCAGATTAAAAGCGTAATTGCAGATGATATGGATGCAGATGACCTTGACGACTGCATGGACCGGGAAGGTGACTTTGTGGGCTTCGGAGGCCCCGACTCCAACGAGACTCTGTTCTACTTCGGAAATGACGAGGATTCCGATGGTGCAATGAAGACAGGTGCTGTAACCATCAGTCTGGACGGTGATTCCTACAGCTTCCAGTTCAGCAAGGCTGGTGGAGCAGAAGGCAAGGGCCGCGGTCTGACCGGTATTGATGATGAGAAGTACGTCTATAAAAATGGTCTGAAGATGAGAGCTGACAGCGATGAGAAATATATCGTGGTCTATGCCAGTGGAGATACTGGTGATGCACGTGCACAGGTTATGGAGTGGGATTCTTCTGATTTACGTGCACTTGCCAGTGAAGGCAGTGTCGGCCAGAACAAGGACGGCGACACGGTAAAAGCAGCTATCTGGGCAGAAGGACAAATGTTCCCAAGTGAATTTTATCTCTTAAATACTTCTGGAGCAATTGTCAAGAATAAGACTGCCGCTAAAGATGGTGATGACTGGTACTTCTACGTTGATGACAAGAATATTGCTATGTATACTAATAGCAAGACCCTGAAGGGTGATCCCAGTAAGGGTTATATCATGGATGTCAATCTGGAAAACTGGAAGAACTGGGCGCCAGGGGTTTGGCCTGACGAGCCAGAAGATGGTGATGAGATTTCTTTAAGTTTTATTGAGTAATTTCCTGGAAAAGAATAAGTCTGATTTACAAAAAGACTGCTGTACAGATGAATAAAAACATCTGTACAGCAGTTTTCAATTTCACGGACCGCATCCTTCCCCAGGCCAGGGAATGGCAGACCCGCCCGCTCCATGCCGTTTATCCATTTGTGTTAATGGACTGTATCTACTACAAGGCGCGGGAAGAGGGAAAGATTTTAAGCCGCGCCGCCTGTGTGGTGCTGAGGGGTACTACCGAAGGCTACAAGGACATCCTGAGTATTACTGTGGGTGTAGGCTGGACCGGCATGTTACCTTGCCATGCCCAAGGTTTGCTACTGGTGGTGTGGTTAGCACCTTACCAGGCAGGGTTCCCCCCACTAAATGCTGTACCCTTGCCGGGTACACTTACTATTCATGGCCAGGTTGTTTTTTGAGAACGACAGATACCAGCGCTGGAGACATCCCCCCATAATCAATATAAAAAAGGAGAACTGCTTCACAGAATCATTTCATCTTGTTCCGCAGTACTCCCTTTATCCAATATTTAATACTTCATGTAATAGAACCTTTCTGGATTAGTTATCAATCCAAGAAGGCGGAACCTGACTCTCGAATGTCGGTGCCTGTTCCGAAGAAATTGACACCGCCTTGTCGTCCCAGGCGTCTTTTAATACATGACCATCTGCATCTTTGACATCGTTGAGGGTCTTGTTGTTAGTGTACATCTTGATCTGTTTGTCATCTACATAGAAGTACCACTCATCTCCGTCCTTGGCAGCAGTCTTGTTCTTGACAATTGTACCGCTGGTATTGACCAGGTAATAATCTTTTGGCAACGTACCCATGTAACGGATGGTGTCGCCATCCTTGTTTGTGCCTACGGCATCATCACTGTCACTTCTCAGCGCAGAAGACTTGATTTCTTCTACTTCAACATCATCTACACCGGTATCTTTGCTGCCCTTGACATATACAACTTTGTATTTGTCATCGCTGTCAGCCTTCATTTTCAGGCCATATTTGTAGATAGCCTTGCCGTCCTCAATACCGCTCAAACCACGGCCTCTGTTTTCAGCGCCGCCGCTCTTGCTGAACTGGAAGCTGTAGCTGTCCCCATCCAGGTTGACTGTGACATTGCCAGTCTTCATGACACCGTCAGAATCTTCGTCATTACCAAAATAGTACAGTGTATCCCCAGGAGTGTCTCCGAATGATGCGAAATCCCCAGCCTTATCCATAGCATCGTCCAGGTCATCGGAATCCATATCATATTTGTATACTGTGTTGATCCTTCCCTCGTCGACATTCAAGGCACACAGACCAGTTAACATGGCACCTGCCTTGTCACTGCCTTCCGGAGCAAAGCCATAGTATTTGCCTTTAATCTTTTTGATCTCGCCCTCATACAGTTTACCATCACCATCGGCATAGTACCATCTCTCATTTTCATCCTCAGCATCGCCCTGGGCAAAGGTAGATGGTGCTGAGCTGGAATAATCCAAGAAAGTATTGTCATCACCACTGGCATCCGGGGCAATCACTTTGAACCAGCCCTTGGTTTTACGGGCACCGTCCTCTGGATCGCTGAAGTAACGCCAGTTACTTACTGTTGCAGCATTGCTGGTCGTGGTCAGGGTCCACTCGTGGGTCATGACACCCCGTGTATCGAAGCCGTAGTATTTTCCATTGATTTTTTTCTCAAATACGTCGGAAGAGCTGTCACTGCTGTTGACACGCTTCTGTCCATTTGACTTGAAGTTGAACCAGTAGTCAATATCGTCGTCTTCTTCCTCATCGTAAACATTGATCTTCTGCCAGCCAGTCTTTAATGCACCGTCATCCCAGCTTCCCAGGAAATATTCACACTGCTCCCAGTCACTGTCATCAGTCTGCAGGGTAGAATCATCCTTCTTAATCCAGCCATACAGCATCTTACCGTCCTCATCAAAGGCATAGCGCTTGCCATCAATGGTCTTGAACTTGGTAGTGCCACTGTCGCCGGCTTTGTAAGCCTTACCACTGGATTGCATATAGTAGTAACGGTATTCTGCAGGATCATCGTCGTCATCCTGGTCTTCATTGACAACCTTCACCCAGGTATTACGGACCATTACACCATTGCTGTCCACGTAATAGGTATCATCGTCATCCTCGACCAGCTTGTCAATGGCCATTGCGCCACCTTCCTCGCTGTCAAGCCAGTACCAGTTGTCGCCGGATTTCTTCCACTCGTCTTCAACCCTGTTGCCGTCTTTGTCGTAGAAATACCACTGTCCATCCTCTTCCACCCAGCCGGTAGCTGCAAAAGAAGTCATGGAAGCGCCGACAGCCAACAGAGCCGCTGCAGATGCAACTGCAACTAATTTTGTCTGCTTTCTCATAATGAATGCACTCTCCTTTTTGTTTTTGAATTCCTTTTGAAATTCTTGTGGAGTTTTCATGGATTTTTGCGGGTTTATGAGATCTTAAGACCCTCAATACCCCGAAATCCTTCTGAAAATCCACTGTTTTGCATTACAAGGTGATTATACTTCCGATAAGGGGAAGTAGCGGAAGGGGGGAAATGAGTGAAAGTCCGGCTTGTTTTAGCCTGATGTGTATGGTAAAATAGAATCATGACGTACAAGGAAAATTTGCAGTTTAGCCAAAAACCTAAACCGCAGGATCTGTTTTTCCATTACTGTATGCCAGGAAAGGAGTACATGTATTGTGGGGCTTTACGTAAATCCAGGAAATTTTGCATTCAGAGAAGCCATAAATTCAGCGGTTTATGTGGATAAAACTGCTCTTATCTCCTATACAAACAGTGTTTTAAATACAAAGCAAAAATATGTATGTGTAAGCCGGCCAAGACGTTTCGGGAAATCCATGGCTGCGGATATGCTGACTGCCTATTACAGCCATGGCTGCAGTTCAGCAGCTCTGTTTTCAGGACGGAAAGCAGAAAGAGAAAAAGATTTTGCAACGCATCTGAACCAGCACAATGTCATACGTCTGGATATCCAGCAGTTTCTGGAATCAGAATGTGATCTTGAGACATTTATTGCTGAAATTGAGAAAACAGTCACGGAAGAATTACAAGAAATGTTTCCGGAATGCAGAGGCCTGGAACCAGGTATCCGGCTCAAAACTGCCCTGAATAAAATCTTCATCCAGACCGGGAATGGATTTGTATTTGTCATAGATGAATGGGACTGTGCATTCCGGGTTGCCAAGAACCGCCAGGATATACAGAAAATATATCTTGACTTCCTGCGCGGACTTTTTAAAGGGCAGGATTATGTGGAGCTGGCATATATGACAGGAATTCTTCCCATTAAAAAGTATGGAGAACATTCGGCTGTCAATATTTTTGATGAATTTTCCATGATCGATCCTGCTGAACTGGCTGGTCTCTTCGGTTTCACAGAAGAAGAGGTTCACGAATTATGTGACCAGAAAGGAATTGATTTTTCAGAGTTCCAGAAATGGTATGATGGGTATGTGCTAAATGGAATACATGTTTATAATCCAAAATCTGTTGTGGATGTAATACGGCACAAAAAATTTAAAAGCTACTGGACTGGGACAGAAACATATGAAGCGCTTAAGATTTATATTGACCTGAATTTCGACGGACTTAAAGAGGCTGTTATCAGCATGCTGGGGAATGTACCACACAAAGTAAATACCCGGAAGTTCCAGAATGACATGACATCATTTAAAACGAAGGATGATGTTCTGACACTTCTTGTTCACCTGGGTTATCTGGCCTATGATGAGACAGATGGTACCGTTATGATTCCAAACCAGGAAATTGCACATGAATTTCTGAATGCAGTGGAAGAACCCGGCTGGGATGGTCTCATCCAGTCACTAAAACGCTCTGAGAACCTGCTCATAAATACCTGGGCGCTGAATGAAAATGCAGTGGCTGAAGAGATGCAGGCTATCCATAATGAGACTGCCTCCATTTTGAAATACAATGATGAAAATTCCATTACATGTACAATTCTGATGGCCTATTACAGTGCAAAAAAATATTACCTGAATCCGGTTTTGGAAATGCCTTCCGGGAAGGGTTTCGCTGATGTGGTATATCTTCCGAAACGAAATATAAACCGGCCAGCCCTGGTAGTGGAATTAAAGTGGAATAACTCTGCAAAAGGCGCTATTGCACAGATCCGTGAACGGCAGTATGCATCATGGATTGAAAACTATACAGGGGATATTCTTCTGGTAGGAATCAGTTATGATGAAAAAAAGGGACATCAGTGTGTGATCGAAAAGCACAAAAAAATGATTTAACCAGACCAGAGATTTCACAATATCAAAGTCATTGGCTTATATAACCCAAGAATAAAAATGGGTAAGGAAAACAGAATGGTTTTTTCTTAACATTGGATATTTCAGTTCTGCCGGTATTTCAGACTTTGTTGGGAGCCTGGTGTTTTCAAAAAACTGAATCCGGCAGTATATCCGAACATAAGAATGAACCGGAGCAATGATATACCCTTTTATTTTTGTTATATCAAAAATGTATACTTCAATGGATTGTTTTATCTAAAAAAGCTTCGCTCCTTCATGGTATAGGGCTTTTGATATGGCACAAAAAGGCGGCCGCGCCTGGTTTTTCAACCATTTGCGCGGCCGGACCCGTCTCACTGTCATACGGACACTTTGCTAACCAGGAAAGAACATTAACGTTTATTTCCAGTTATATTTGTTTATTCTTCGGATGTTTCCTCTTTTAAATAGTTTAGAGTGCCCATGGATTCAATAATAGCCGGATTACTAATCTCATTGAAGCGTCCGGATCCACCTGCTTTTTTATCAGCATCCGACCACTTCTTCCAGGTGTTCAGCTTATCGTTCAGTTCATCGAAATCATGATCCCCCTTCTTCTTACCGCTCTCTGCAGTCAGAGTCTTGGTATTGCTATACAGTACAATATGCTCATCATCTACATAGAAATACCAGTCAGCTCCATCTCTTGTAGCGGTTTTAGCCTTTACAACAGAACCAGAAGTGGTGAGCAGTTTGAAGTTGTGATCCCAAACCTGGTTTAACTTACCAAGTGCAGTTACGCTGTCTCCATCCTTGTTTGTAGCGAGACCAGAGTAGTACTGGTTTGCGTACTCGCGGAGTTCCTGGGAACTGATCTTGGCAACCTGGGCGTTGCTGTCGGCAGTATTACCCTTGACGTATACAACCTGGTACTTGTCATCGCTGCTTGCTTTCAACTTCAGACCGTATTTATAAACATACTTCTTGTCGTCAAGACCGGTAATGCCGTGTCCCCTGCCTTCTGCACCACCAGAAGTGCTGAATTTGAAGTTGTAGCTGTCCCCGTCCAGATTGACTGTAACATTGCCGGTCTTCATGGCGCCGTCGTGATCCTCATCGTTTCCGAAGTAGAAAAGAGTTGCATCATGTGGAACAGTTTTGTCAGCCTTTGCCAGATCGTCGTAATACTCATTGTCCGAAATAATCTGATCCAGATCGTCGGAATCAACATCGTCATCCAGAACTTCAAGGATATTGTCGCCATCGGTCCTCATCAGCACCAGGCCTGTCAGCATGGCGGCATCTTTGCCCCGGCTATCCTGCGGACGGAATCCATAATATTTTCCTTTGATCTTTTTGATCTTTCCGGCATATAACTGACCATCGCCATCCGCGTAGTACCATCTCTCAGTTTCACTGTCTGCATCATCGGAAGCAAAGGTCATACCCTCTTCGTAAGTAGTGAATATGTTATCATTATCCTCCTCAGGGGCAACTACCTTAAACCAGCCTTTTGTTACACGGGCGCCATCCTCGGGACTTCTGAAGTATTTCCAGGAAGAAGCGGTAGCTGCACCGACCTGGGTATTATTTGTAGTGGTAAGTGTCCACTCGTAGGTCATAACACCGCGGTAATCAAAACCATATTTCTTACCATTGATCGTTTTCTCAGTAATGTTACCAACAGTACCTTTTGTGTCGTCGGCTTTGCGCTTCTGTCCATTGGATTTGAAGTTGAACCAGAACTCTTTTTCCTCGTCATCATCCTCATTGTCAGTAACATAAATCTTCTGCCAGCCGGTCTTCATGACGCCGTCATCCCACTGGCCCAGGTAGTAGACACCTTCGTCGTACCAGTTCTCATCGTCTATACGCTCATGGTTGCCATTTACCCAGCCATAGAGCATCTTGCCATCCTCATCAAAAGCAAATCTCTTGCCGTCAATGGTCTTGAACTGGGTACTTTCGCTCTTGGTCTTATAAGCTTTACCATTAGACTGCATATAGTAATAGATATACTCAGCCGGATCGCTCTCGTCGTCCTGCTCCTCGTTAACAACCTTTACCCAGGTATTGCGGACCATCACACCGTTGCTGTCCACATAATAGGTATCCTCGCCATCCTCAATCAGCTTGTCGATGGCCATTGCGCCACCCTCTTCGCTGTCCAGCCAGTACCAGTTATCTCCGGACTTTTTCCAGGTATCCTCTACTCTGTTTCCGTCGCGGTCATAGAAGAACCACTGTCCAT
>CAJTOW010000152.1 GCA_910577655.1 uncultured Lachnospiraceae bacterium
GATGTGCGCCACAGTTTGTGGGACGCCTGCGGTGTACCGCGAAGTGGGGCGGGCACACCGAAGGCGTCCCTTGGGAAATGTGCAGATCAATACTGCTCAATCACCCTGATTATTTCCTCTGCAGAATACAGTTCTTCATAATCATAGCTGACAGCCATGGAGGAATCATACACCTTACCAAGCTCTCTCCCATATTCGTCCTGGCTTACTTTGACTCCGTTCCATTCATACTGGTAGATGGGGTTGCCATTCGCATCCAGCTGTATCCGGCTGTTGTCCTCGGCACCGTAGTAGCCGGCGGCGATCAGTTCCAGTTCGGCGCCATTGAGACGGTACACCAGATCATAATAGTAGTCCATATGCCCTTCAGAGTTACAAAGCAGATTTTCATGGGGAATGTAGGAGAAATACAGCCGGTTAAGCTGGGTCACATGGACCTTCCCCTCTGCGTAATGGACGATCCGGCATCCTGTGGCCTCGTTGGTTCCCACTTCCACTATTTGCGGAATCCCGTCGTCCTTCATGAAGATCAGGGTGTAGCCCTGCTGGTATTCCGCATCGGAATCATTTAATAAATACTGGGTGTACGCCTTCTGCCAGGGCTGTAAATTCTTCGAGGTATCCGGACTGCCCTGACCGGATGTGCCTGACCGGCCGCCGCTGATGAAGTCTTTGGCGGTCTGAATGGTGATCTCTGCCAGCGCACTGGCTGCGGTTTCCGACATCTCTGCTTCATAGGCAAAAGTACCATCTGCTGTCCCAGTGTAATAGCGGATTAGGGAATAAGGTGCGCCTGCCTGGGGTCCGGCATCCGGATAATAACTGAGGATGAGAATAATGTCATCGTAACCGTCATGGTTGTAGTCCGTGAAGGAAACGGCCTCCACCTGGTGGAACTGTCCGGACCCTACGTTGTCCGCAGTGGTGCCCGGAAGCTGTGAGAGTACCCTGCCGTTTTTTTCAATAAGAAAGACCACGTCAGCAAGGGGATTTGCGGAGGTGTCAGGTTCATAGGAGGCAAAGGTCACCTGGCCGACAGGATGCAGGGTCACATCAAAGGTCTGCTCCGGGATCAGGCTGCCCCGTGAATATCCGTCGGTGGCTGCGCCCGAGGAGTCCCCCTGACCAGAGCCCTGACTGCCGGTTCCCTGCAGCCCCTGACTGTCAGATCCCTGCATTCCCTGACTTCCGGATCCCTGCGTTCCCTGGCTTCCGGATCCTTGTGATCCCTGGGAACCAGGATCACCAGTTCCCTGCTCTATGGATATCTGTACTTCTTTTTCCTCCACTGCCGACTGGGTTTCTGTGGTTTCTGTCTGGAGGGATACTTTCTCCGGACTGCAGCCGGCTATAGCAAGACCAGTTAAAGTGCACATGATAATAGTACGTAATTTTCTCTTGTCAAACATTTCTTTTACCTTCTTAAAATAATCTTTTTAGAACTGGATTTTTGTAACAGCCCAACCTGGATAAACCAGAATAACAATATACAAAATTTTGCCATTTTGCACAAAAAATCATTGTTATGTGCCTGAATAGCCTGGACAGCGGCAGGTTTCCCACAGCCTATGGCAAATAGGATATGGGGGCTCAGGGCCGATGTCTGTTATGTGCGGATGTGTGAAAGGTGACTGTATTGTCAGGGTTCTGGGGCTGCCGCTGCATCTGCCTTGTCCTTCAAATCCGTAATCCACGCCTCAATCGCCTGGGCCAGCACAAGCTGCTGCTGCAGAACCGCCAGTCCGGTACTGGGAATCCCGGGAAGCTCCTTCTTCCGGCTGAGATTGTCCTCTATGTAGGATTTCAGGATTTTCACCTGTCCTTCAATGTGTTCCAGACAAGTCTGCTGCTGGTCTGGTGCAAGGTACTCCAGATTGACGATCACTGCATTAAAGTCCAGGAGAAGCAGCACCGGTTTTCCCGATATTTCCAGCATAAGCCGTTGGAATCTTTCTTCACCGGCAGGAGTGAGGGAATAGACCACCTTTTCCGGCATTTTACCCTCCTTCACAGCGACCCCTGAGACCAGTCCCCTTTCCTCCAGCTGGATCACTTTCTTATAGATGGAAGGGGTACTGATCTTTACCCATCTGGAAATGTTGCGGTATTCAACTAATTTCTGAATGTCATAAGCACTGAGCGCTTCTTTTTTCAGCATCCCAAGCACAATCAGATCAATGGTTGCCATAAACTTCCTCCTCATTCAGCTGTTGTTTTTTATAGTACTATGTCATCTGTATTCTGTCAAGAATAGGTCTTTTTCCTGGGCTGGTATCTGCCGACCGGGGGAAACGATCTGGCCATGAGTGGTGACCATAGGTATATATAGTGAAAGAGAAGATGCTGAAAATACTTGCAGAATCCCTCTGAATATGCTACAATGAATTTGCATTTCCCGGACGCTCTTATCCGGGGTGTTTCTGGCAGTTCTGCCAGTAAATCCTATGATTTAATAAATAGCAACAGGAGGTTATTCTATGGGAAAAAGGAAAAAATGGGCAAACAGAAAGAGAAATTCATATTTCGGGAAATCAAAGGGAGGGACTGCCAGACAGAAGGCGGGCAAAAAATGGAAAACGCAGATGAGATGGAGGAGGAAACAAAGTGACAGACATGATCTGGTCCAGATGCTTGCGGACAGCGGCCAGGATTTAAAGGTAAGTCTGGTCAATGATTTTGCCTTCAAACATGTATTTCACAATAAGAAAGCCCTCAAGGGCCTGCTGAGTGCCCTGCTGGATATTCCGCCAGAGGAAATCGTGGATCTGGAGCTGCTTGATACCTTCCAGTCAGGCAGCTACAAGAAGGACAAAACAGGGATTCTGGATATCAAGGTTCATCTCAACAACAGTCAGAAAATCAACATCGAAATGCAGGTACGCCAGCAGGATAACTGGACGGAGCGGTCTTTATTCTATCTCAGCCGGATGTATACGGCAGATATGGTCAGCGGGGAGGATTATGGGGTTCTGGAACCATGTATACATATCAGCATCATTGATTTCGAGATGCCTGGTCTGTCACGGCTGTATTCTGTGATCCGGCTGATTGAGGAAAACACAAGCCAGGTATATAGTGACAAACTGAGTCTGCGCGTGCTATACTTGAAGAAATTAGAAAATGCGGATGAGACAGAGCAGCAGACCGAGGTGTACCGCTGGGCCAGGCTCATCACCGCACAGGACTGGGAGGTGCTGAGAGATATGGCAATGCAGGACGAATATAAGGCAGAAGCTGTAAAGGAGATGGTGAAGATCAATTCAGACCGGGCACTGCGGTATGAATATATCAGCCGGGAGATTGCGCGGATGGATGCGGTCAGTTATGCGAAGGATAAGGAGAAACTGCGCACTGAAAAGGAAAAACTGCGGAGCGGTCAGGAGCAACTGCGGAGCGGTCAGGAGCAACTGCGGAGCGGTCAGGAGCAACTGCGGAGCGGTCAGGCGGAATTGCGGAGCAGTCAGGAGAAGTTGCACAAGCGCGAGGAGAATGTGACAAGACGTGAAGAGGGCATAAATAAGCGTGAAGAAAATGTAAATAAACGTGAGGAAAGCATAAACAAACGCGAGGAAGAGATGCGCCAGATCCAGATAAAATTCCAGCTGGCCACACATATGATGGCTGCAGGGGAGTCAGAACTGTTCCTGAAGCTGGAAAATGATCCCCAATTGCTCCAGCAGAAAATCCGGGAGTATCATCTGGATACATAAATTTGCCAACATATGGGAAATGAGCTGTAAAGGTTCAGACGGGCCACCTTCCTGCTCCACAAACGTGGGGGACAGGAAGCATCGGGCATCAGCCCGATGCCAAATCATATTAGAAAGCGCTTATGCAATCAAAGGCATGTTTACAGCACACTTTCTTATTCAGTTTACGGCCCATCTGAACTATTACAATTTACGGCCCGCCCGAACTGCTGTCACGGATTGTAGCAGGTGGTCAGACTGCTGTCTGTCAGGATCTGAGCCGGTGCATGACATGAAACATTTTGTTAATATCCACCGGTTTTGCCAGATGTTCATTCATCCCGGCGCCCTTGGCCATTGCCACGTCTTCCTCGAATGCATTGGCTGACAGGGCTATGATAGGTATGGTTCCGGCGTCTGGCCGGTCCAGGCTGCGGATCATCCGGGTGGCCTCATATCCACTCATAACCGGCATCATCAGATCCATGAGCACGCAGTCGAATGTACCTGGGTCAGATGCTGCGAAGGCATCCACGGCAGCTTTTCCGTCCTTGGCAGTCACCACCTTTGCCCCCGCATCCTTCAGCATGAATTCCATGATTTCACAGTTAAGCTCATTGTCCTCCACCAGAAGGACACACATTCCGGCAATGTTATGGTGGACATTCTCCTCCTCATTCACAGGCGGTGCGGTCTGTATCCCGTCAATCCGGATAGGCAGTGTGATCTGGAACACGCTTCCTCTGCCAACCTGACTGTCGATCTCAATGGTTCCCTTCATCTGCTCTACCAGCTTCTTGACGATGGACATGCCAAGCCCGACGCCGCTATAGTAAGTTCTGGCATCCTGATGCTCCTGGGTGAAGGGTTCAAAAATGTGTTTTTTGAAATCCTCCCCAATGCCGATTCCGGTATCTTTGACTACAAAACGGTAGTGGGCGGTTTGGTCCCTGCAGGCGGTTTCCGTCACCTGGACGAATACAGAACCATGGGGCTGGTTGTATTTCACTGCATTGTCAATAATATTCATCAGGATCTGCTTTAAATGCAGCGGATTCCCCAACAGTCTGCTGTGGCGCAGCTTTGTTTCCTCAAGGACCAGCCGGATTCCCTGCTTCTTTGCCTGGGCGGACAAGATCGAGATACAGTCTGTCAATGTCTCGTGAAGGTCAAAGGGCTCTTCCACCGCTGCCGCCCTTCCGCTTTCCAGTCTGCTGACCTGGAGGACATCGTTGACCAGGGACAGAAGATGCTTTGCAGACACACGTATATTTTCACGGCACGCCTCTTGCTGCTTCGGATCATCCGGTTTTTTCTCCATGATATCCAGCGTTCCCAGAATCCCGTTGATGGGCGTGCGGATATCGTGGGACATATGGGAAAGGAACTGGCTCTTTGCCGAATTTGCCTGCCGGACCTTCTCCAGCAGCTCCATGATGGCCTGCTCCTGTTTCTTACGGGTCACCATGATCTCTGTGATATCCTGATGGTATCCATTCACACAGACGCCCGGCTTTTTGAAGGTTTTGTCTGGTACACCGCCGCAACGGATGTAAATTCTCCCAAGCTCCGGATGATTCCAGGGATAGATCACTTCGGAACGTCCGGTTCTCAGCATGTCTGCCAGGGATTCCTGCACCATCTCTACATAGTCCGGGTCAATATTTTCAAACCAGTGGCGGTAGCATTCCTCCGGACCAGTCTCATCCGGTACTCCCAGAAGGATCCGCATGGTCCGGTCCGTATACATCCTTGGCTGGCACCCCTCCTCCAGCTCTATGGTCCAGATACCGGTTCTGGCCCCCTCCAGAATATCCTCCAGGCTCTGTCTTGCCTCCAGCTTGTAGCTCTCCTCCTGGGCCACCACTGCATTGACATCCCGCTGGGCGAAGATGGCACAGTTGTCTTCTTCCGCCTTTCCTGTGGCGGAAAAATGAATCTCCAGGTGTTTCAGCCCATAGGAATTCTCATTCACCTGATACCGGGTATAAAATTTCTTCTTTGTCTTTAGCTGGGCAAGGACATAGTCTTTTTTCGTTACGGCACGGAGCCGTTCCTGGTCACGGGGAATTACATACCGGGAAATATACTGCTCCATGGCAGTCTCATAGCCCTTTTCAAAATCGACAGTCCAGTCCTTTCTTATCCGCTCGTTGTCCCGGTATATTTCGCACTGGTCTGTGTCAAAGTCTACCTTATAAATGTCCAGATAGTCCACGCTGAGGGCATGGAGAACATCATAGCTCCTTTTCTGAAGCTCACGGACCAGGTCGCGCCGTTTCAGGGCGGATACGATGAAATAGGCGGCAGTCAGGAGCATATTGGACGCATATTCCAGCATCTTTGCCGGCGGATTGTCCACGCCGTAAAAGCCCATAAGTTTTTTTCCATTATAAAGGGGAACAACCACAAGAGAATGAACGCCCTGCCGCTTTAGGGTCTTATACTGGAGGGGCTCCGTCTCCTGGATCGTTTCCAGACAGTCAATGATGATATGTCTGCCGATGTTGAATTTCTGGTACCAGCTGGCACATACCTCGGGGGGAACATTCTGGAGATTTTCTTTTTCCGGCTCCACCCCGTCGGCCACCCACTCATAGGTATTGTCATCGCCCCCGAATTCGTTTTTCTCAAAGATATAGGTCCGCTCTCCATTGAGCGCTTTCCCCAGATGTTCCAGCAGAACCTCCAGACACTGGTCCGGGGATTCCTCCAGCAGGGAGCTGCGAAGGCCCTCATTGATTACAGCCTCCAGATTCTGAACGCTCTGCATACCACTGTGCTGCTTACGTCCTCCGGCAGCCGGCCTGTCTTCGCCGGCCTGCCCCGGAAGCTTCCTTGAATACCTCATAAGCTTGTCCTCCATATATCTGGTTTGGATGAATACCAGTAGTTATCCCGGACTGATTCCTTTATTACACATGATTAAGTCGGTTTGTTCTTCTGATAGCTTTGGAAAAAGCTGACATCTCTCTGCCATGATAGCATAGGATTCTTGGGCACGTCAACAAAAAGGGCAGATACAGCTTCGAAATATGCAGGAAAAGGGTAACAGTTCAAGGGGTACCTGAACTGTTGCGGAAAAGACCTGTATGGCTTCCCTGTATCTTGTAACAGAAGTATGTCTATGATAAGCTTCATTTATGAAACAGACACTGGAAAAAATGAGTTTTCAGGGAAGGCCGGAAATAGACAAGCGAAAAGGAAAAAATCGTAGAGATGCCGGAAAACTGATGGGATAAAAAAATAGAAAGTGTGTGGTATACTGATAGGCAGAGAGACACTGCCCTCATAAAGCTCCGCCGCTGCGCGGACAGCCCGAACAGCAGCCATGAATAAATATACACAACAGTCAAAAAGGAGAATAAACCATGGGAATGGAATACAGTCTGGAAAAATACACCCTTCAGCCCCCAGCAGCCCGCATCCGCATTACCGAGACTCTCAGCCGCTTCCGGCTCCATCTGGCCATTCATGACAAGAGCCACAACACGATTGAAAAATACATCCGGGATGTGAGGAAATTTCTGGAATTCAACCAGGGCGGCACCTTAGACCATGTTGCCGTGGCCAACTACCGCGCGCATCTGGTGGCATCCTACAAGCCCACCAGCGTCAATTCCATGCTGGCGGCCCTCAACAACTACCTGGAATTCCTGGGGCAGAAGGACTGCTGTGTGAGTCTTTTGCGGATCCAGCGGGAAATGTTTCTGGACGAGTCCAGGGAGCTGACCCGTGAGGAATACTGCCGCCTGGTGGAGCAGGCTGACCGGGACGGAAACACCCGTCTCTTTTACATACTCCAGACCCTGGCCGGCTCCGGAATCCGTGTCAGCGAGCTGTCCGCCATCACTGTGGAAGCCCTTAGCCAGAAGACTGTATCCATCAATTCCAAGGGAAAGATCCGCCAGATTCTTCTGCCCCGGTCCCTGGTGGAACAGCTCCGGGAATACTGCCGGGAGACAGGACGCACTGCCGGGAGTATCTTCGTAACCCGCAGCGGCAGGCCCATAGACCGCCGTAATGTGTGGAAGGAGATGAAGAGGCTTTGTGAGAGGGTCGGCGTGGACCAGGCCAAGGTCTTCCCCCACAACCTGCGCCATCTGTTTGCCCGCAGTTATTATGAGAAAGAAAAGGATATTGTCCGTCTGGCTGATTACCTGGGCCACAGCAACGTGGAGACTACCCGTCGTTATACTATCACAGGATGTATGGATGCATGCAGGAAGCAGCTGGAAATGGGACTGACTATGAAGCGCGGATGCGGAAAGACCGCAGATGTGTGGAAGGCGAACAGAAAAAATACACCCGTATGACATAAGGATAATTATGTCGTACCAGTGTAATGGATAGTTTTTCCTCTAGGAT
>CAJTOW010000153.1 GCA_910577655.1 uncultured Lachnospiraceae bacterium
CGGATTCGCACCCATCTCTCCAGATACGCCTTCCTGGGGGCCGCCATCAGGCAGCAATGATCCCGGATTCGCACCCATCTCTCCAGATACGCCTTCCTGGGGGCCGCCATCAGGCAGCAATGGTCCCGGATTCGCACCCATCTCTCCAGATACGCCTTCCTGGGGGCCGCCATCAGGCAGCGGCGGGAACAGCGGCGGGATCATCGGTTCCATTGTAGTGGTGCCTGGACAGAACATGTGCCCCAGCTGCTCCTTCGGTACCCAGTATGCCAATATCCGCTTTCTCCATGCAGCCGCTAACCAGTCAGCTGTCAATATCCGTCTGGGGAACCAGACCGTCATCAATAACATGCAGTTTGGCAATGTAACGCCTTATTATCTGGAAAATGCAAACCAGAACCTCCAGATCGTCATTACCAATGTACGTAACGGTCAGACCCTGTACCGCGGATCCTTCAGCTTTTCCGGCCAGACTGCTTACACCCTGTCCATTATCAATGACGGCTCCGGCATTTCCCTCTTTACCGTGATGGATGTGGCCTGCACCTCCAGGAATTCCGGGTGTCTGCGTGCCGTGAACCTGTCTCCCAACAGCGGTCCTGTGGATATCTTCCTCTCCAACTATGGCCGCATATTCCAGCGTGTCAACCAGTTCGCCGCGACAGAATACATCTCTGTCCGTCAGGGAACCTACCGGGCATCTGTCTCAGAGTCCCTGCCCTGCGTCGGGAACAGCTCCATCATCATTGCCAACGAATATGTGGAATGCAGCAATACACGTATCGCCATCATGGATACGTCGACCCTGAATGTCATGAACGGGGTCACCTATACCTTGTATATCATCGGTCTGGCCTACCAGTTTCCGGCGGTACAGATTCTTCCGATAGAAAGTGATCTGGTGTATTAAATATACCCGGAAGCAATTTCATTCCTGCCATCTCTACAAGAGATGCCCCAGGTGTGCAGTTCCACTTTGTGGGACACCGCAGGCGTCTCTTGTGGAGATTTGGCCCAAATTTACTTTGCCCAGCACATTCAGTATTCTACTGCCAGTTCGCTTACCCGCTTCATACAAAACCAGTAGTTTCTTTCCCTGGCATACCTGGCTGCATCCATTCGTTTCTGCAGCTCAAGAGGCCCCAGCAGCCAGTCAGCCCGGACCTGACCCTGGATCAGACAGCGCTCGGCTTCCATAAGGACTTCCCTGCTTTTTCCGCTGCGTGCCATCTGATCCAGCAGTTTTCTGGCTGCCGGATCATAAAGGTAATTGACGAACCGGCAGGTATCCGGACTATATTCCAGTTCAAAGACGCGGCTCTTCCCGGTATCCGGCAGAAAACACTCATCCTCCGATGTCTCTGTGACATGGAGATAATATAGAGAAGCGCTCCCTTTTCCTTCCCAGGTGCGGATGATCCGGCCCAGACGCTGGACCCGCTGTCTCTGTGTGGAGGTTCCTGAGAGAATGATCCCCACAGACACCTCTGGAAGATCCACGCCTTCATCCAGGGCTTTGCATGTGACCAGAATCCGGATATCCCCCGTACGAAACCGCTCCAGGACATTCTTGTTGGCCTGGGCTCCCATTTTCGAGTGAAACTGCCCCACCTTCCCCGGATATTGTTCCTGCAAAAGCCGGCACAGCTCAGCGGCCTGACTGATGCGTTCTCCGAAAATAAGGATCCTTTCACTGGATGCCAGCCGCTCCACCAGGGCTACGGCGCAGACTGTCCGGGCGGATGCCAGACAGATCAGGCTCTTCCGCTTATAAGAAAGCTTCATGTAGAGGGCGGCCGCTTCCGCGGCTTTATGATTTTTACTGCTGCACAGGCTTCGCAGCATCTCAAACCGCTCCCCCTGGGGTATCCGTTCCAAAAGCGGATGCATCTGAACCAGCCTGGTATACAAAATCTGCATCCGGTCCGTCAGCTCCTCATAGGCCTCCCGTTCCTCCCACCCAAAGGAAAGTCCAATATGGTAAAGATCAAAGGGACATACTGTGCGGCATGCCGATGCCTCTGCCATCCCATAGCTGTAGATCCGCCTGCCAAGAACCGATTCCAGATACCGCCCTCCCTCCCCCAGAGGCACGGTCGCTGAAAGACCCATGGAAAAGAAATAGTCCCCGCAGGATCCTATATGTGGAAGAAATTCAAATATCAGCCTGTTCTGGCCGCTGTCATAATGATGGCACTCATCCGCAATCAGCAAAACCCCTTCTCCCCTGCGCAATTCTGCCAGAATCTGACGCGCCAGCTCATAGCGTGCAGAGTTGATCACATAGATCATGTATTTGCAGTCCAGAGGCCCTTTGCGTCCTGCCCCCCGCAGACCGATCTTCTCCTCCAGGGCCATCCGGCCCGTGTTCCCTTTCTGGCCATCTATAAGACATTCCCGTACAGCCCGGTCCCACTGGTACATCAGGCTGGCTGTAGGCACCACGATCTTCACTTTAAGAGGTCTTGAAAGGCGTGCCTCCAGCCGTGAGACTGCTGTCAGAGCCATAAGGGTCTTTCCGGAACCGGTAACTGCCTCCACGATCCCTCTGCCATGACTGGCAAACCATTTCCCAAGACATTCCTCCTGCCACTGGTAAAGTGTTTTTTCCATCACGCCTCCATCTGCTGCCATACTCTGTAACTGATGCCCATTATCCGTAACTGTTCAGACGGGCCATCTGTTACTCATTATCCTATCATATATTGTCGAATTTAAAAAGAATTTATTGAAAAGCTTCCTTATATCGTATATACTGTTTGTAACAGTTCAGATACCCCTTGAACTGTTACGGCATCTGCCCATGAGAATCGCTGCGCAATGGGGCAGATGCCCTCCGACCACTACGTTTTCGTACGGTCAGCGCAGTGAGTGCGCAGACCTATCTGAACTGTTACTACTGTTTTCATCCGGATAACCTGGAAAACAGGTAACCGTCCAGAAGAAAGGAATGGATCCCATTATGAATTATGAAGATTTTTACCAGACCCTGCTGCCTCTCGAAAAATCCGTCAAGGACAGTCTTGCCACCCTCCAGAAGCTTTCCAGGGCCATCAGCCGGGAAACGGAAGCCGGAGATATCAGAAACCTTTCCCGCGATCTCAGCGCCCTCTCAGAAGCCGCTGAAGCGGTCTCTTCTGCTACAGAACGCCTGAGAGAAACCGTCAGCGGTTTTGACTCCCGGGCCTATTTTGAAAGCGGGGACTTCGTGGAACAGATGCTGGCTTCCTGTCAGGAAAAGGGTGTGGATGTCCGGGGAGATTTCCCTGTTTATGAGATGTTTCCTTACCGGGTCCGTCTGGACGCTGAGAACCAGGATATCTATCTGGACCGCAAAAAGATCCATTGCATGCGTCCCCAGAGCTTTGTCAGCCAGGTTCAGGCAAGCCAGGAAAAGCTCAACAAAGCCGCCTTCAACGCTCTCACCTTTGTCAGCGAACTGTCAGAGGCCTATGATCTTGCCCTGCTGAAGCTGAAAAAGCACCCGGGAACTGATCTCTATCTGACCAGCCTTTACAAATTTCTGACCCCCATGGGACGCTTCCGCAAGGATTATGACCAGCAGAGTTTTGCCTTCGATCTGGCCAGACTCTACAATTCCGGAATCGAAGAGACGAAAAACGGCAGAAAATTCCAGTTTGGCCCCAGCCGGAACAATGGAAAAGCCATCCGGATCCTGGACCAGGACGGGCAGGAACAGTATCTTGCCACAATCCGTTTCTTTGATCCGGAGGAATAACAGGAAAGGAAAATTGCTGTATACCAGCAATCCGCCCAATTACCTTAAAACAATCTATGCCGTCCCTACAGCGGCAGAATGGAGCGTACAATGACGGAAGTATATAAGGAAAATCCAGATGCCGTCCCCACCGGACTGACCGACTGCGGGATCAGCTTTCTCACCAGCTTCTGGAGGGAGAAGTACTTTCAGGAATATATCAGAAACGGCGGCAGCAAGATCAAGTTCATCACCGGGCGTCCGGGAAGCGGCAAGACCCACTTTCTGCGGCTGGTAACAGCTATTGCCCAACAAGAGCATTATAAGACTGTCCAGTTTTCCGCAAAGGATATCTGGATGCATGACTTCAAAGAAATCTATGTAGAAATCTTCCGTCAGTGCAATCTTCTGGAATGTCTGGAGACAGCCAGCCACCAGCTTGTGGAGGAGATGGGCTTTGACTATCATGACATCCCGGACGGTATGCGGTTCATGGATTACCTTTCCCATAACGGAATGGGAGATGCGATCACCAGGCGGGAAATCCGTTCCCAGCTTAAGCAAATGTTCCTGGACAATCCCATGCTGGACAACAATTTTGCCCTGGCATGCAGCATGCTCACCGGAAGTATCCTGGGATATCCGGTTCTGGAGGAACAAAACCAGAATCTGCTTCTGGCATGGCTGGAAGGAGACCGCACGGTAAAACTCTCCCAGCTGCGGGCCATGGATTTCTACCCCAGCCGCATCACCAAATACAATGCCAGACATATGCTCCGTTCCCTGGCTGAGGTTACCCGCCTTGGAGGCTGTTCCGGCTTATTTATCGCCATCGATGATCTGGAGATCCTCATCAGCCGCTCCAGCCTGGAGCCGGTACATTATACGAAGATGAAGCGGGAAGACACCTATGAAAGTATCCGCCAGCTTATCGACGATATCGACAGTATGAAAAATATCATGTTCGTATATGCCTTTGACCGGGAGCTGATGGACCAGGAAAATACTGGTCTGAAATCCTATCAGGCACTGTGGATGCGGATTCAGAATGAGATCGTGGGGGAGCATTTCAACCGGTTTGCAGACATGGTGGACTTAGACCGTCTGGCTGCCCAGGAATACACGCCGGAGGTGATCGTATCCATATCCGAAAGCCTTGCAAATACCCACCGCAATACACTTTGTGCTCCTCTTAATCTGGAACAGGCCCGGGAGATTGCAGCCCAGGCCCATACGGGAGCCGTCGGCATTCCCCAGCTGATCCAGACCGTCATGAAGGAGGTGAGATCCGATGTATGATACAGAAGCCAGACATATCATTGAAGCCCTGCGTTCGGGTATTCCATCCCGTGCTGTGGGACAGTATTTTTCAGAGGCGCGCCCAAAGATCATGAAGGAAATAGCCGGAAGGATCGACCAGGTATGCGACCATGGCAGATCCGGAGGCATGATCATCAGCGGAAAATATGGGGAAGGCAAGACCCATCTGCTGAACACGGTTTTCGGCATGGCCCACTCCAGCAATATGGTGGTTTCCTATCTCTCCCTGAGCAAGGAGACTCCCATGGATAAGCTTTATCTGGTCTACCAGAAGATCATCCAGAACACCTATCTCCCCAGACGCCAACAGCCGGGATTCATGCATGAACTGGAGAAAATATCCGCCAACAGTCCTCTGGCCGGTGAGATGCAGCTTTATGCCGCCAAGCATCTGGAGACAGACAAGCTTTACTATCTCTTCCGCTCCTATCTGAATACGGAGGATTCCGATGAAAAGTTTCTTCTCCAGGCGGATCTGGAAGGCGATTTTATAGCAAACGGACCCTTGAAAAAGATTTACCGGCGCATTTTCAGCCAGCCGGTAAAATACAATGTCAACTTCACCAAGACCCGCCACTGTGGTGATTATTTCTCCTTTATGAGCCATCTGTTTACCCAGATGGGCTATCACGGTTGGGTGATCCTGATAGACGAAACAGAGCTTATGGGGAGGCTTGGAAAGAAGGCACGGCTCAATGCCTACCGCAATATGGCCCAGTTCCTGCTTCCAGAAAGGTGCACGGAATCCACCTTCACCATCTTTGCCCTCAGTGCTTCTTATACAGAGGATGTGATTGAGGGTAAGCATGAATATGAGAATCTGGAGACTCTCTGGCCCAATAACCAGGAGCCTGCCCGGACCGTCCTGGATCTTCTGGTAAAGGCTCCCCAGCTTGTGCCCCTGACCAGGGAAGAGCTGTCCCAGGCGCTGTCCAGAATACAGGATTTTCACGGGAAAGCCTATGACTGGACTCCCCAGGTTTCCCTGGACTCCCTGACAGAATCCACCCAGTCCGCAGGATATCTGCTCCGGACAAAGATCCGGGCTGCCATCGAGTTTCTGGACCAGCTCTACCAGTATGGAAAAGCCGGAAAGACCACCGTCAACGAGCTGGGGGAGGAAACCTTTGAGGAGGATGTACCGGTGCTGGAGGACTGAGCCTGGGATAAGCCAAATCCCCTGGCAGCTGTGGGGCAGCATTTAATAGCAGTTCAAGGGGGTTCTGAACTGTTACATCATTTGCAGTACGCCTTCGGTGCGCTGCCAGATGGAGTGTACGCCCCATGGCGTCCTTTGATGAAATAGCAGAAATGAAAATTCATAACCATTCAGACAGGCGCTTCCTGTCTCCGATGCTTTTCGGAGCCAGGAAGACGGCCCATCGCGAAGCGATTCCAAATGGCCGTATGCCGTAACACTTCAAGGGGTATCTGAACTGTTCCCTGTTTTCAGGTAATTCTTCAATAAGAACCCACAAAAATATGGAAATGTGCGGATTCCATTGCTGTATCCGATATTCCCCGCCGTAAGCTTGACCCTACAGCTCTCTAATCACATATTAATTTGTAATATTGTTTGGTTTTTCCGGTCTTCTCATAAACGAGAAAATCAGTATTTTTAATATTCTTCTGCGCCTTTTTTATCAAATAAATTTCCATATAAATCAACCGCAAACATTGAAAATACCGTATCGCAGTAAAATGGAAAATCACTTTTCTTTCATGGCCTGCTGGTAGTATTGAAATGTCCTCTGGTCGAAGCATACCATCTGGACATCCATATCCGAATGCTGCGTCAGAAAATCCCGGATCGTTTCCACGGCAATCAGAGAAGCCTTCTCAAGTGGAAACCTGTAAATCCCCGTACTGATGGACGGAAACGCTACGGTTTTGCATCCATATTCTGCCGCCAGCTTCAGACAGTTTTCATAACAGTTTCTCAAAAGCTGCTCTTCATTTTTACCTCCACCGTTCCAGACCGGGCCTGGTGTATGGATAACGTATTTTGCGGGAAGCCTGTATCCTTTTGTGATCTTTGCCTGTCCGGTCCTGCAGCCGTTCAGCATCCGGCA
The DNA here is from genome assembly GCA_910577655.1 of uncultured Lachnospiraceae bacterium. Classification (GTDB taxonomy): domain Bacteria; phylum Bacillota; class Clostridia; order Lachnospirales; family Lachnospiraceae; genus Brotaphodocola. The sequence goes on from CAJTOW010000153.1 coordinate 7,111, forward strand.
CTCTTCCAGAAGCTTCGGGCCTGCAGCCCTGTGAATCGCCCCATCTACACCGCCGCCCCCAAGCAGACTGGTATTTGCAGCATTTACGATCGCATCTGCTTTCACTTTTGTAATATCTCCCAACATGACTGTCAGCATAATTTCACTCCTCTGGTTCCTGTTTTGGTGATTCTCATTTTAATCACACATGTAATTAATAACATAGGTAATTATAATAGTTTCCTAATCTTCTCCGCCTCCTCCTCCGATATCTTCTCTCCACTGGCAAATGCTGCCACCAGCTTACTGATCGATCCGCCAAAGGATGTTTTTACCAGCTTCGCTGTCCACTGATGTATGAGCTCCTCTTTGGAATGAAGCGGATAATAGGCATTGCGGGTACCGCTTTTGTCAACTCCCACAATACCAGAACGCTGCAGATTGGACAGATATGTATTCAGCGTCTGTTTTTTCCAGTTTTTTTGCTTTTCCCCATTAAAATACGTTTCAAGCTCCCTAAAAGGTACAGGACTGTCTTGTCCCCACAAATAATCCATAATCTCTGTTTCTGTTCTTGTTAATCCAAAATTTCCTTCCATAATTAAGCGCTCCTTATCTCCTTCAACATGTTCCGTTCGCTGCTTTCTTACGGCTTCTCTCCAGCAACCGGAATGATTCCATTTACTTTCGTATTATTTGGATCTGTATTGTCCGTAATTCAGTTCCACCATGGTTTCATCTTCACCCTGACGAAAATAACGGATATACTGGCCAGAATCCTTTTTTTATTCTAAGCATTCTTAGTACATTATACTATATTACCAGTTTCTGTCAATCAAAAATACTCTTTCTTCCAATTATGGGGGTGATGTTCCGGGAGGTACGTTCTGGAAAAAAGTTCTCCCCGGATTGCGGGTTTCGGATGCAATCCGGGGAAAACTTTTTCCAGAGCTGGT
>CAJTOW010000154.1 GCA_910577655.1 uncultured Lachnospiraceae bacterium
GGACAACGCAGCGAGTGCGCAGTCCTACTTGGAGGATTCGCAACTTTCAAAGTAAGGAAGGAATCGGGAGATATGAACAAAGAGAAGAAATGGCTGTTGTGGGGACTTTTGCTGCTGATGGGAGCGGTTCTTCTTACGGGATGCGGGAAGGAAAAAAAGGAGCTGGAGAAGACCTCTGTCCGCATCGGGGTAAGTCTGTACCGTGGGGATGATACCTTCATCAACAATATCCGCATGGAGATGGAAAATGCGGCCAAAGCCTATGAGCAGTCCGGCGGGATCAAGGTAAATCTGGACATCCAGGACGCCAAAGGAAACCAGAACACCCAGAACAACCAGGTGGAGCGGTTCATCTCCCTGGGCTGCGATGTGCTGTGCATCAATCCGGTGGACAGGACGGCCGCCTCCGCTATTATAGACAAGGCCATGGCAGCGCAGATCCCGGTAGTCTTTTTCAACCGGCAGCCGGTGGAGGAGGACATGGACCGGTGGGACCAGCTGTACTATGTGGGAGCCGTGGCCAAGGAATCCGCCGTGCTTCAGGGGAATATCGTGGTGAACCAGTACCGGCAGGATCCTTCAAGCCTGGATACCAACGGGGACGGCGTGGTCAGCTATGTGCTCCTGGAGGGAGAGAGCAGCCACCAGGATTCCCTGATCCGCACCGAATGGTCCATCCAGACCTTAAAGGACGGCGGTGTTCCCATCGAGAAGATCACCGGAGGCATCGCCAACTGGGAGAGGAGTCAGGCCTCGGCCCTGATGGAGCAGTGGCTTTTGCAGTATCCGGATACTATTGAGCTGGTGGTCTGCAACAATGACGATATGGCCCTGGGGGCCATCGATGCCCTGGACCGCACCGGTATCACCGGGATCAGTCTGGTGGGGATCGACGCTACCGTGCCGGGGCAGGAGGCAGTCCGTTCAGGGAAGCTGATGGGGACCGTATCCGCTGACAAGGAGCGGTACGCACAGGCGATCTTCATGATCGCGGCGGCCAAGGCTCTGGGCCGGGAGATTCCCCGGGATATTCCCCTGGAGGACGGCAAATACTTCTGGTGCCCCCAGCAGATTCTTGTAAATAAATGACTTTAAATTTCAGATTTCAAAAAAAATTCATAATCAATCAAAGAAAATCTTATGGAAAAATAGATAAAAACACGTTATAATAAACGTGTTGTCAGGTGAAAGTTACCAATAACTGACAAGAATATCATAAAGGGAGGAACACGACAATGAAATTGAGAAAATTAACCGCAATGGCAATGGCATCCTGTATGGTACTGTCTATGGCAGCATGTGGCGGAAGCCAGCCGGCTGCTACAACCGCAGCCCCTACAGAGGCAGCTACAACCGCAGCAGAGACCGAGGCAGAGACCGAGGCTGCCAAGGATGAAGCCAGTGAGGCTGCTACCGAAGCAGTGACAGATGCTGCCCAGGCAGCAGGCAAGGATCTGTCTGAGGTTAAGGTGGGTGTTTCCATCTATCAGTTCTCCGACAACTTTATGACCCTGTACCGTCAGGAGCTGGAGCGTTATCTGGTTGAGGAGCTTGGCGTCAGCAAGGACAATATCTCCATCATGGACGGCAAGAACGACCAGGGCGAGCAGATGAACCAGATCCGTAACTTCATCACCCAGGGTGTGGATGTTATGATCATCAACCTGGTTCAGTCTTCTTCTGAGCCTACCGTTACCGAAGAGTGCCACGCGGCAGGTATCCCGGTTGTCTACATCAACCGTGAGCCGGAGGCAGAGAGAGAGCAGGCCTGGGTAGACGAGGGCATCAAGGCTACATATGTTGGCGCTGACGCAAGACAGTCCGGTACTTACCAGGGTGAGGAGATTGCCGAGCTGGAGAATCAGGGCGATGCTGACGGCGACGGTGTCGTACGTTACGCTATGATCATGGGCGATCCGGAGAACGTGGATGCACAGTACCGTACCGAGAAGTCCATCGAGGCTCTGACCGCAGCAGGTGTTGAGGTAGAGGAGCTGTTCAAGAACCGCGGCGACTGGGATCAGACAAAAGGTCAGGAGCTGACTGCCAACGCACTGTCCCAGCATGGCGCGAAGCTGGATGTAGTATTCTGCAACAACGATGCTATGGCACTGGGTGCCCTGCAGGCCATCGAGGCAGCAGGCAGAAAGATCAACGAAGACATTTATCTGGTAGGCGTTGACGCTCTGGTTGAGGTTGTTGAGAACGTTATGAATGGCAAGATGACCGGTACCGTATTCAACGATCATTTCGGACAGTCCCACAAGGCAGCTGAGGTTGCAATGGCCTTCGTCAACGGCGAGGATGTTGATAACGTATATATGGTTGATTATGTGAAGGTTACCCCGGAGAACGCGGCTGAGATTCTTGACATGATCAAATAATCTGTCTGGCAGATCAGCAACTGCCGTCCTGCCCCTGGCCGGATGACAGAATAAGAAGCTATAAAGATGTCGGGTGTGTCGGAGGTGGCACACCCGATTTTATGAAAGGAGAGAATGGGATGGCAGAGTACAGATTGGAAATGCACGGCGTGTCCAAAAGCTTTCCTGGTGTTAAGGCTCTGGATAAGATTAATCTGAAGGTCCGCCCGGGCACCGTCCATGCACTTATGGGAGAGAATGGTGCAGGAAAGTCCACGCTGATGAAATGCCTTTTCGGCATTTACCACATGGACGAGGGAGAAGTGTATCTGGACGGCAATAAGGTAGAGATCCACAATCCTGACGACGCCCTGCACAAGGGTCTTGCCATGGTGCACCAGGAACTGCAGCCGATACCGGAGAGGACGGTAGCGGAGAATATGTATGCAGGACGTTACCCGACAAAGAAATTCGGACCGTTTCAGGTGGTGGACCACAAAACCATGTTTGAGGAGACGGCAAAATGGCTGGATGACGTGAAGATGCCGTACGATCCGAAGGCAAGGATGGGGACCATGTCCATCGCGCAGATGCAGTCTGTGGAGATTGCCAAAGCCGTTTCCCTCCAGGCCAATGTTGTGATTCTGGATGAGCCCACCTCCTCCCTGACGGACAACGAAGTGGAGGCCCTTTTCCGTATTATCCGGGAACTGAAATCAAGAGGCGTTTCACTGATCTATATCTCTCACAAGATGGCGGAGATCCGTGAGATCTGTGATGAGATCACCATTATGCGGGACGGTACCTATGTAGGATCCTGGAGCATGGATGATATTTCAGATGAAGAAATTGTAAAACAGATGGTCGGACGTGAGCTGACCAATATCTATCCTCCCAAGAACGATGCCAGCCTGGGCGAGGTTCTTCTGGAGGTTAAGGGCTACAGCAGTATCCATGAGCGTTCTTTCCAGAACTGCTCCTTCCAGCTGCGTAGAGGCGAGATCCTTGGCTTTGGCGGCCTGGTAGGCGCGCAGAGGACCGAACTGATGGAAGCAATCTTTGGTATGCGTCATGTAAGGAGCGGTGAGGTGTATATCAAAGGCCAGAAGATGAATATTAAGCGTCCCCAGGATGCCATCCGGGGCGGGATCGGGATGATCACCGAGGACCGCCGCGGCACCGGAATCTTAGGATGCCTTTCTATAGCAGATAATGTATCTATTTCTTCCCTGGACCAGTATCTGGAGATGGGGATCAAGCTCAATAAGGGCAAGATCGAGAATCTGGTCAAGGAGAATGTTGCAAAGCTGTCGATCAAGACACCAGACAGCAAGACCCTGATCCAGTCGCTTTCCGGCGGTAACCAGCAGAAGGTTCTGATCTCCCGGTGGCTGGCCAACAACCCGGACATCCTGATCATGGATGAGCCGACCCGTGGAATCGACGTGGGCGCGAAATATGAGATTTACCAGATCATGATCGATCTGGCCAAACAGGGCAAGGGGATCATCATGATCTCTTCGGAGATGCCGGAGCTGATCGGCGTATCCAACCGGATCCTGGTCATGTGTGACGGCCGGATCACCGGCGAGGTCCAGGGTGAAGAGGCAACCCAGGAGCGGATCATGAGCTTTGCAACCCAGTTCGAAAAGTAGGAGGGAAAGAGAATGGATAAGAAATCACTGAGTGTAAAAGATATTCTGATCAATAATGGTATTATCATACTGATTCTCCTCATGGTTCTCTTTGTAGGGGTGACCAAGGACAACTTTTTCAGTCTGAGCAACTTTAACAATGTGTCCATCAACGTGGCGTGCCGTTTCATCATCGCAGTGGGCGTATCCGGCTGTCTGATCACCAAGGGTACAGACCTTTCCGCAGGACGTCAGGTGGGTCTTGCAGCCTGCCTTGCAGGTACCCTGCTTCAGAAGGCAGATTACAGCGGACGCTTTGAGCTGACCAAGAACATTCCGGAGATGAATGTGTGGCTTATCCTGATTGTCTGTATACTGGCCTGCTGTATCTTCGGCCTGATCAACGGTATTGTAGTGGCATATTTGAATGTTCCGCCATTTATCGGAACCCTGGGTATGCAGCTGATTGTCTACGGCATTAACCTGGTGTACACCAAGGCTGTTCCCATCGGCGGCTACCGGCAGGACTACACCACAATCGCCAATGGTAAGCTGTTCGGTATCTTTCCGTACCTGTTCATTATCGCCATCATCATCGGCGCGATTATGTGGTTTGTCTACAACTACACCCGCCATGGAAAATTCATGTATGCCATCGGCGGCAATGAATCAGCCGCAGAGGTAGCTGGTGTCAATGTTAAGAAGACCAAGATTATGATCTACATGACCGCGGCTGCTCTGTATGCCATCGCCGGTTTCCTTCTGGGGGCCAAATCCGGCGGTGCCAATGTCAACACCGGTAATGGCTATGAGCTGGAAGCCATCGCTGCCTGTACCATCGGCGGTGTATCTGTAAACGGTGGTATCGGACGCGTGTCCGGTATTGTCATCGGTGTCCTGGTATTCGAGATGCTCAAAACCTGCCTGCAGTTCCTTGGCATTGACCCCAACTACCAGTTCATTGCACAGGGTATTGTTATCGTAGTGGCTATCGCCCTGGATATCCGTAAGTATATTGCGAAAAAGTAAGAAAATGCTGTCTGCCAGCGGAGTATCCAAGGATCATAAGGGCAGGCACCGGAAAGGCGGGAGTGTATGGACAGGGAACATCAGAAGGATATAGTTCCGGAGCAGGATTCCGGGTCAGTCTCTGACCCGGAAGAAAAGCAGGAGCCTCCTCAAAAGACTCTGGAGGAACTGGAGCTGGAAAACCAGCGTCTCAGGGAGGAGCATGAGCTTCTTTTAAAAGAATACAAGGCCAGTCTTCCCTTAAAAGAGCGGATGTATGACCGGGTACCCCTGACTGTGCGGCAGCTGGATGTGATCATCGGCCTTCTGCTGACAGCCCTGGTGGCTGTGATTGTCCTGGGACTTGTAGACCGCTGAATACCAGAAGTATGGGGCTGTCGGAAAATGGCTGCTGCACACAATGTATTCTGGTGATATTTCAAAAATCACCTGATATACCGTGGATAAGAAGCCATTTCCCGACAGCCCCATGTCTTGTCGCCTCAGGCAGGTGCAGTTCCTGCTGGCGAAAAGTCCGCCGGCATCAGTCCCTGGCTGAGCCGGCTGTTCTGATATTCTCCGCTGAAGGTTACGTCCCGTCCAAACCATGCCGGTGGGGTGAAAGCCATTGCCTCCTTTTCCGTGGAGAATTCCACCTCCGCCAGGGCCAGCCCTTCATAAATTCCCTGGAAGATATCCAGCTCAATGGTAAGCCTGGTTCCTTCTATAGGAATCCGGTACCTGGTCTTGGAAAGGACGATTCCGTCCGCCTTGGGAAGCAGATGCTCATAAGCCTCCTTTGTAAGGGGCAGATTATACTCCTCCCGTGCCAGAACCCCTTTGGACTTGTAAGTCAGATAATATTCCTCCCCATCCTGCCGGATCCGCACCACCGGATCCGTACACAGATAGGCCTGCTCAATCTGCCGTCCGGGAAACTCCTCATACCTTTCAGGCAATTCTTTCACCAGATATTTTCTTTCAATTTCCATAGTATAAACTCCTTCCCACATGGATATACTTGCAGCTATGTCAGTATTTTCTGCAAGTTTCAGTATACACCAGGACAAAACAGAAAAAAAGACCCTGCATCCTTAAGCTTTGGGGTCACGCCGCCAGAAGGTTACTGCTTATGGGGGTATCTTCTTGTCCGGCTGCGCCAGACAAGAAGCATCGGGCGTATGCCTGATGTGGAAAACCGGACAAAAACAGTTTTACAAGCAAGTTTGACGTCTGCTTCTGTCCAGTTTTCCCCGCACCTTGAACTGTTACGGCATCTGCCTGTGAAAATCGCAGCGCGATGGGGCGGATGCCTTCCGACCACTACGTTTTCATACGGTCAGCGCAGCAAGTGCGCAGACCTGTCTGAACTGTTGCCACTGTTACAATAATCCCGTAAATCCAGTGAAAATAGTGCTGGTAATTAGAAAAACATTGTGCTATAATGGTACATTGAAGTGTGGCGCCCTGCCGTGACGACCATACATAATATTTAGGAGGAACCCAGAAAATGAGTTTACAAGTAGAAAAGTTAGAAAAGAACATGGCAAAACTAACCGTGGAAGTACCGGCAGAGCAGTTTGAGAAGGCTCTTAAAACTTCTTACAACAAGAATAAAAGCAAATTCAACGTTCCTGGTTTCCGCAGAGGAAAAGCACCGCAGGCGCTGATCGAGAAGATGTACGGCCCCGGTGTTCTGTATGAGGATGCAGTGGACGAGGTACTCAACGATACCTATGGTCCGGCAGTGGATGAGAGCGGGCTGGAGGTGGTTTCCAGACCGGAGATCAGCATCGAGAAAATCGAGAAGGGCCAGACCCTGGTCTATACAGCGCTGGTTGCAGTGAAACCGGAGGTGACTCTGGGTGAATATAAGGGCATTGAGGTGGAGCGCGCGAAGCCGGAGGTGACCGACGCAGACGTAGAGGCAGAGCTTAAGAGGGTTCAGGAGCAGAATTCCAGACTGGTCAGCGTGGAGGACCGCCCGGTACAGAACGGTGACCAGACAGTGATCGATTTTGACGGCTATGTGGACGGAGAAGCCTTTGAGGGCGGCAAGGCAGAGGATTATCCCCTGACCATCGGTTCCCATTCCTTTATCGATACCTTCGAGGAGCAGCTGATCGGTAAGAATATCGGCGAGGAAGCGGAAGTGAATGTCACTTTCCCGGAGGAGTACCACGCCACAGAGCTTGCCGGCAAGCCGGCACTGTTCAAGGTCATCGTAAAGGAGATCAAGGAAAAGGAACTGCCGGAGCTGGATGACGAGTTCGCCGAGGAGGTTTCCGAGTTCTCCACACTGGAAGAGTACAAGGCTGACATCCGTGCCAAACTGGCAGATACCAAGCAGAAGCAGGCTACAACAGAGAACGAGAACAATGTCGTAAACAAGGTGGTTGCCAATGCTTCCATGGATATTCCGGGACCCATGATCGAGCAGCAGGTCCACAATATGCTCGAGGAGTATGCCCGCAGAATGCAGAGCCAGGGGCTGTCTTTTGAGCAGTATATGCAGTTCACCGGCACGACGATTGAGCAGATGTCAGAGCAGATGCGCCCCCAGGCCGAGAAGCGGATCCGCAACCGTCTGGTTCTGGAAGAGGTAGCCAGACAGGAAAACCTCCAGGTTTCTGATGAGGCTGTGGAGGAAGAGATGAAGAAGATGGCAGAGTCCTACAACATGGAGCTGGATCAGGTAAAGGAGCTCATGGGTGAGGAAGGCAGGAAACAGATGATGGAAGACCTGGCAGTGCAGGAGGCTGTGGATTTCCTGGTTGCCGAGGCCAGACTGACCGATTGATTGTTTCATAAAATGGTTGCTGTTTACGGGGGGCATCTTCTTGTCCGGCTACGCCAGACAAAAAGCACCGGGGTCTGCCCGATGTGGAAAACTGGATAAAAACAGTCTTACAAGCGAGCTTGATGCCTATTTTTGTCCAGTTTTCCACGCCCCGTGAACTGTAACATAA
>CAJTOW010000155.1 GCA_910577655.1 uncultured Lachnospiraceae bacterium
TCTGTAAATGACATAATAAGCCTTATGTCATAAAGGGGCGAACTGCAGAAACGCCATTTTTCCTCCAGGGCTTCTTTTTTTGCAGATCCGGCGATCACTGTGTATAAAAAAGGTGCCGGCAGGGTATGCAGCTTCTGGTTCTGCTCCCTGGAGGCACCTAAAATCCACTTGGCGTTAGGCATGGCTAACTGCTATGCCTTTTTTGTGTGCACCACAATCAGCCCACGCTGATTTCCATTTGGGTACAATTTTGGTATCAGCCTGAGAAAAATGTATATTTTGGTAAAAAGTCAAATAAAGCGTTGAACTTTATAACCAAAAGGTGTATATTTTAATTAAGGATAAATCTAAATAAAACTATGTGAAGCACTGTTATGACATAAGGCTTATTATGTCATTTACAGAGCTTTCTTCTTATTATTCTTGCGGTTATGGCCGCAGAGCTTTCCGGCACTCCGGACAGTGGCCATGCCCATTTCCAGAGTCCTACGGCATTCCTCGATCTGGCTGGTCATAGTATAGCGGCGGGTGGTTTCCACGCTGCTGTGGCCTAAGTAGTCGGCCAGACGGACGATGTCCTTTTCCTTCTCATAAAAGCAGCGGGCGAAGAGATGACGCAGGTTATGGGGGAAGACCTTGCTTTCTTCCACGCCTGCCCTGCGGCACAGGGCTTTCATGCTGCTCCAGATATTCCGGCGGTCTATGGGCCTTCCGGTGCGGGTCACAAAGATACAGCCGCTGGTACGGTTTTGCCGGCGGCAGTATTTCTTTAAAAGGGTTACCAGAGAGGCCGGCAGGAGGATATGACGCACCTTGCCTTTGGAGTTGATACAGACCGTCTTCTGGCCCAGAGACTCTACGGTAATAGCGGAAAGCTCGCTGACCCGGATACCGGTGCTTCCGATCGTCCGGATGATGCAGGACAGCCGGTGGTCGCCTTCCTGGTCGGCCTGACGTACCAGACGTTCGTATTCTTCCCGGGTCAGCTCCCTGGACTCGTCCTGGAAAAGCTGCTGCTGGATCCTGGGCAGACGGACGCAGCATTCTTTTCTCCCTATGTATTTCAGATAACCATTAAGGGCTACCAGCATGGAACAGGTACTGGTGTCCTTGTAACGGGACAGCAGATAGTCCCGGTAGCGGGCCACGGCATCGTGATCCAGGCTGCCGTCCTGGATGAATTCCAGGAATTTTCTCACATCACGAACGTACTTTGCGATAGTATTGGCTTTCATGTCGTGGTTTTTCAGAAAGAGCCTGTAGCCCTCCAGGGATCCCTTGGTGCATTTCTTTCTCATGGTCTGATACTCCTTTTCGTATATGGTGGAATTGTGGAGCCGCAGTGGCGTCTGGCTCTATATATAGTATACTACACAAAATATTTCCGGCCATATCCAGATTTGAAAACAGACCACGTTACGAAATGCACCCGGGAATCAGGGCCGGCACAATAGCTTCCTCTAATTAAAATCCGCCTGACAATACATGATCTTCCCGCCTTTAATCGTCATCTGGGGTACGATGGCCTGACTGCCGGTCATCTTGTGGCCTGCCATATCACAGTACAGCAGCTCTTTACCCACGATCCGCAGGATGGCCATATCTGCTGTGGTTCCCACCTCCATGGAGGCCAGCTCTTCTCTATGAACCAGTCTGGCCGGAGTAAGGATCACCGCATCCAGCACATCCTCCAGGGACATGCCCAGAGCCAGATACTTGCCCATGATCCTGGGCAGACTGTGGAGCGGCTGGAGAAACAGACCGCTGGTATTGATATCCGAGCTGATGATATCCGGGGCAAAGCCCTGGGCCAGGGCCTTTTTGCAGACTTCCAGATCATAGTTGTTCCTGCCGTTGCTGGCGTCAAAGAGAACCCCCCGCTCTCTGGCCTTTAAGATCCCCGCCCGGATGGTACCGTCGGAATTCAGAATATTCTCTGCGCCCCTGTCCTGGTAGCAGTGGCAGATCACATCCCCGCCACGGAGCATTCCCGCCAGCTTCTCCAGATCCATCACCGGATTGGTGATATGTACCACTACATTGCAGCCGAGCTCTCCGGCCAGCTTCACCGTCTCCCCCAGGGACTCCTCCGCCTTCTCCGGGGCAATGATTCCATTGGACATCCGGATCTTGAGACCCGCCAGATTACATGGATACTCTTTAAAAAGACGCCGGATCTTGTCCCGGTCAAAATATTCCGCCTCCAGACGCTCCGGATACTGGTCCGTGATCTGCCCGCCGCTGGCCATGAGAAGATAATTAAGGATCCGCACATCACTGTGTGCCATGACACTCTGGCGGTACAGTTCATAGTGGGCGGCTCCGCAGCTTCCCCCGTCCACAGCCGTGGTAATCCCGCAGGGAAATGATGCCGCATCCGGGTTGACCCCGTTTTCGGTTCCCCTGTTGAAATAATGTACATGAAAATCAATGAGTCCGGGTGTGACAATACATCCTTCTGCGTCAATTTCTGTATAGCTCTTTCCCTGATCTACCGCGGCTATTCTGCCGTCCTCCACCGCAATATCCTCCCGGATGCAGGCGTGGTGTTCCGGATGGTATACAACGCCATTTTTAATTAAAAATGCATTCACATCTTATTCCTCTCTTAAATTCGGATTATTCTAGAGCGTGTTTGAAAATTGCTTTCCGTCAGCTGTGCGTCACAGTTTGTGGTAGATTTGGACCAAATGAACGCGGCGTAGTGGGCTACGTTAAGTGAATTTGGGCCAAATATACCGCAAAGTGGGGTGTGCAGATGCCGGGAATGAATTTTCAAACACGCTCTTGGGGCAGCTACTCCCCTTAGTATATTGTGGGCGCGGCTGCGCCGCGCCCATAGCAGATATCCTGACTGGCCGTCTTCCTCTGTTTCAGCCAGATTATTTTACAGCTTCAATGGCTGAAAGCAGCTTGTCTACCAGTTCATCCCCCTGATCCTTGCGGACCATGTCATAGACGACGGTAGCCTTCTCCTGCAGCTGGGCCAGAACACTGTCCTCCAGAATGATGATCTCACAGCCCGCGTCCTCGCAGGTCTTCTTGTACTCGGCAATGCTCTCATCCGCCTTCTCATTGGCATAGGCTGCCGCCTCTGCCGCACATTCATCTACCAGTGCCCTTGTGCTGTCATCCAGGCTCTCATACAGACCATTGTTCATGAAAAAGGTGATGATGTGCCCTACATGGTTGGTCTCGATGATATACTTCTGTACCTCCTGCAGATTGTTTCCCACAATGTTCATATAGGGATTCTCCTCGCCGTCAATGGTACCCTGCTGCAGCCCCATAAACACCTCCGTGAACTGCATGGGAGTCGCCGCCGCGCCGATGGCATTCCAGTACTCAATGTGATAGGGATTGGTCATAACGCGGATCTTCTGGCCTGACAGATCAGACAGCTGGTGTACCGGCTTGTTGGATGTCAGCTGGCGGAATCCTGCATCTGAGTAGCCCAGCATCCTGATACCACCTGCAGCATTAATCTCGCCCAGCACATCGGCAAAATCACTGTTCAGCACCGCGCGCATCTCATCCACATTGGCAAACAGGTTGGGCATATCGAAGATAGCGTACTGGGGAATAAAGTCCACCAGGTCTGTAGTCATACCGGTACCGATATCAATGGAGCCGCTGACCACTGCCTCGGTGAACTCGGTGGTATTGCCCAGCTGACCACCTGGGTAGATATCCACAGTGATGCTGCCGCCGCTTCTTTCATTAATAAGCTCCGCGAATTTCTCAACCATCATATAGTTGATGGTGGTCTCTGCCACGGTCATGGCCGCGGTCCAGTTGTACTCCGGATAGCTGCCGGAAGCCTCCGCCGCCCCGTCACCGCCGCCTGCTGCCGCCTCGTTCTGTGCCGGGGCAGCCGGTGCCTGGGTACCGGAAGAACCGGAGGAACCGCCACATGCGGTCAGGGATATTGCCATGGATGCTGCGAGAACTGCTGCTAATACTTTTTTCATAATACATTTCTCCTTTTATTTTAAATTGTGTTGCTATTTATGAGGTGCGTCTCCTATCCGGTAATCCCCGGCAGGAACATGCTCACCGCCGGTATAAAGACGATCAGCACCAGGGAGATCAGAAAGGCGATCAAAAACGGGATACATGCCCTGGCCAGCTTCAGCATGGGGATCTTGGTCATACCCGAAGCCACGAACAGGTTGATACCCATGGGCGGCGTGATCATACCCATGGCCAGATTGCAGGTCATGATGATACCGAAATGCACCGGGTCCACCCCCACTGCCGTTGCGATAGGAACCAGGATCGGAGTCAGGATCATGATATTGGGAATATTGTCAATGATCATGCCGCATACCAGCATAATGGCATTCATAATCAGCAAAATCACGATCTTATTGTCCGATACTGCCAGCACAGACTTACTGATAGTCTGCGGATAGCGGAGCAGGGTCAGACATCTGGCAAAGGCATTGGCCGCCGCGATGACAAATAAGATGTTTACATAAGTCCTGGCACCTGACATAAAGACCCGCCCGATTTCCCTGATCCTGATAGTCCTGTACACAAAGATGCACACAAACAGTCCGTAAAACACACTGATGACCGCAGATTCGGTAGGACTGCATACACCGGAATAAATGGTTCCCAGAATGATAACAGGCGTCAGAAGCGCCCAGACACTCTCCTTTAAGAGAGGCAGGAAGCCTTTTTCCCGGATGGCCTTGTAGTTGGCCATAAGCCTGTCCTTGTCCTCACCCTTTTTCTTACAGTAATAAAAGCAGTAGACCATCAGGCTGACGCCAATAAGGATCCCGGGAACAATACCGGCAATGAACAGTCTGGAGGGGGATGCATTGGCTGCTGCCGAATACACGATGTAGGAAATACTGGGCGGTATGATGACACCCAGCCCTCCGGCCACTGTCACAATGGCAGCGGCAAATACCAGATCATACCCCATATTCACCAGGAACGGAATCGTCATGGCGCCTACAGCGGAGACCGTGGCCGGCGAGGAACCGGAAATAGCCGCGTAGAACATACAGGTCACCACTACCGCGCAGGGAAAACCTGCGGTCTTATTGCCGATAAAATAGGCAAAGAAATTGAAGAGACGCTCTGACAGACCGCCCTCCGCCATGATCATACCGGAGACCATGAACATGGGAACCGCCAGCAGGGTGAAGCTGTTCATGCCGGCGAACATACTCCGGGCCACATCTGTGGCGGAGAAGGAAAACGACGGGTTCAGGAGATTGGGGATCATGGCCATCATGCCAAAGACACCGCCTACCGGCATAGCCACTGCCAGAAGTACCGCCAGGATCCCAAAGAATAATCCGATTACCATTACGCTTCTCCTCCTTCTTCCGTCTTTTTCATAAATCCAAGTACAAACATCTGAACGTACCGCACGATTCCCAGGAATACCGCCACCCCCATGATGCTGTAGATCTGCGCCAGGGGAATCCGCAGGGCCGGACTGGCCTGACCGACCCTGGCGGCGTTTTCCACAATGCCAAAGGTCCCCTTCAGCAGAAATATCAGAAATACAATCATGACCACGCTGCACACCTGCTCCACAATCTTCTGCGCCGCCTTTGGAATCATGGTGATAAATGTGTCCACACGGATGGAGGATCCCAGACGGATGGCGCAGGGCAGACTAAAAAATGCCGACAGTGCCAGACAGTAGCAGCAGATCTCATCAGACCAGCTCAGAGCATTGTGAAAGCAGTAACGCATGATCACGTTTGTAAATGACAGCACACTCATCACGGCCAGCAAAAATGCCAGGATCATCAGCTCCAGATTCTTGTCAAGCCATTTTACAACCTTCATTTTCTTTTACTCCCTTTCCCTTTTCAGCAGTCCCAGCACCCCTCCGGAATCGCAACAGTCCAGATACCTTTTGAACTGTTACAGTGAATCTCTCCGCCATGGCCGTATGCCCACGGCCGCTACGGTTCATACGGTCGGCGCGGTCACCGAAGGCGTCCCTTGGAAAACGCGCCAGGCCCATGGGGGTCCATTATTGCCAAAACCACTAAAAATTTGTTTATTTTGTTTTCGAAAACGTGTAATTTGATTATAAGCATGATATAATAAGAAGTAAAGTTACTTATAATTCTAGCAGTTAGCACTTTTACTTCTATGCTTTTGTGAGAATTGCACAAATCCATAACGCAAATGTGGAACGTACACTGACAAAGAAACTGGGGGCAGCCGGCAAAAACAGCTGCAAAGAGAACCAGATTGCGGGCAGCCGGCAAAAACAGCTGTAAAGAGAACCAGATTGCAGGCTGCCGGCAAAAACAGCTGTAAAGCCAGGTACCGGTAGACTCCGGGAATACATTCCCAGATTAAGAAGGAGGATATCTATG
Organism: uncultured Lachnospiraceae bacterium; assembly: GCA_910577655.1. Lineage (GTDB taxonomy): Bacteria > Bacillota > Clostridia > Lachnospirales > Lachnospiraceae > Brotaphodocola. Next base: position 6,360 of record CAJTOW010000155.1, read on the forward strand.
GATTTAAAACAACTGGAATACGTAGTCGCCATCGCAGAGCACGGCAGCATTTCCAAGGCGGCAGAGTCCCTTTATATCAGCCAGTCCGGGCTGAACCAGCAGCTGATCAAGCTGGAAAAGTCTTTAAATATCCAGCTTTTCTACAGAACCACCCATCACCTGGAACTGACCCAGGCCGGGAAGATCTATGTGAAGAATGCCAGGGATATTATGACCATTAAAAAGCGGACCTACACCCAGATCGGCGACCTGGTGGATTCCAATGCCGGTACCATTGAGCTGGGCATGACCACGGAGCACGGCAGCAATATGTTCGTGGACGTATTTCCCGAATTCAGCAAACGCTACCCCAATGTATCCCTGAATCTCCATGAAGGTATTGTCCGCAACCAGCATGAGATGCTGCTGGCCGGACATCTGGACTTGGGACTGGTGCTGGTGAAGGAGCCGGACAAGCTGAACCTTGAATACGTGCATCTGTACAATGAACGCCTGGTTCTGGGGGTGAACCGCAGCCATCCCCTGGCACAAAAATACGGCGCACCTCCCGGCGCGCCGTTCCCTGTCATAGATCTGTCCCTGTTTTCCGGAGAACCCTTCTCCCTGATCTTCGCTGCCTCCACCCAGCGCAATACCCTCCGGCCCCATTTTGAAGCCGCCGGCTTTGAGCCCAAGCTCCTTTTCGAGACCTCCATGAACCATGTACTCAGCAAGATGGTGGCCCATGACATCTGCTGCACCATCATCCCCCAGTCCCATGCCGGCAATCACGACCAGGTAGCCTGGTTCTACCTGACCTCCAACCCGGTCTGGGAGGTGGCCATGGTCTATAACAAAAATAACCCGCCAAGCAAGGCGGGGTGGTACTTCATAAGGCTGGCCCAGGAGCATGGGCGGAAGATGGAGAGGCTGTTGAGCAGGCATTACTGATTGGTAACAGTTCAGACGGACATCTTGCTGCCCGTCTGGACTGTTACACTGATTGTGAAGAAAAATTATTTCACCGGTTTTCCGGTAGATGCCAGCAGGGAAAGAACACCGTCCACCGTTTCATTCACAAAACCGGCAATCTGCCCGATAGGCATACCGGCTTCCTGCATACGGACTGCAATATTCCGCTTTTCCTCCATGCGGCCCTCGGTACGACCCTCAGCGTGACCCTCAGCGCGGCCCTCAGTACGACCCTCAGCGCGGCCCTCAGTACGGCCTTCCTGCCTCAGTTCTTCCGATCTCAATGTTAAAATTCTCCCCCCCCATAATATCACCAAGCCTTTCTCTTATTGGGTTGTCGTCGGGAATCACATATTCTGCAATTTCACTGATCAGCGCAATCATGTCAACATACAGTTGTGACCGTTCGTGCTCATCACTGTACCGTGCAAGCTTCTGGCTGATCTCTGTGTAATCCGCAAGCAACTGCTGAATCTTCTTTTCATTCTTTCCGCTGGTTTTCAAAAAATGTTCATATCTTAGCACTACAGCGCACATTCCGAAATTAGTCTATGTGAAACCACGGTATTCGGCT
>CAJTOW010000156.1 GCA_910577655.1 uncultured Lachnospiraceae bacterium
TTGCCTACTTTCAGCATATTGACGAATATCCAGAATTTTTCAGAGGCACTCTAGTGGAAACTGACGGAGGATCATGTAAATCCCTGATCTTCCAAACTGCGGGACGTACTTTTTCACAGCCCCGATGATTCCTCAGAATCCCTTCCGCCCCTGCGCATCCTTTCCAAATGCACCAGCAGCACCGATATATCTGCCGGTGACACACCGGAGATTCTGGATGCCTGACCAATAGAAACCGGCTTTAGCTGGTTCAGCTTCTGCACCGCCTCCCGCCGGAGACTGTTCACCGTACTGTAATCAAAATCCGGATCCAGCTTTTTGCCCTCCAGCTTCTTGAACTGGGCCACCTGCTGTTTCTGTCTCCGCAAATATCCGTCATATTTAATATTGATATTCACCTGTTCTGCCGTATCTTCAGGAAGCCGGGGTCTGCCCGGATCAATCTCTGCCAGCATAAAATAATCCAGCTCCGGTCTGCGCACCAGCTCTGCCATAGTCACCCCATTTTTTAAAAGAGTACTTTCATGCCTTTCCAGAAATTCCTGCACCTGTGGACTGGCCCCTACATTCAGCTTCTCAAGCCTTTCCATCTCTGCGGTAATCTCCCGCTCCTTCTCCAACACCCGCCCATAAGCAGCATCATCCACCAGGCCGATCTCATGTCCAATAGCCCGCAGCCGCAGATCCGCATTGTCCTGCCGCAGTAGCAGGCGGTACTCTGCCCTGGAGGTCATCATCCGGTAAGGCTCATGATTTTCCTTGGTCACCAGATCGTCGATCAACACACCGATATAAGCCTGGGACCGGTCCAGCACAAAAGGCTCACGTCCCAGAATCTTCATAGCCGCATTGACTCCGGCCATGAATCCCTGAACTGCCGCCTCCTCATATCCGGAGCTGCCATTGAACTGGCCTCCACTGAACAATCCCTTAATCTTCTTGAATTCCAGAGTCGGCTTCAGCTGCAATGAGTTAATGCAGTCATACTCAATAGCATAGGCATTCCGGACAATCCGCACATGCTCCAGCCCCGGCACTGTCCGGTACATGGCATACTGGACATCTTCCGGTAGAGAACTTGACATTCCGGCCAGATACATTTCATTAGTATAAAGTCCCTCCGGCTCCACAAAAATCTGGTGCCGGTTCTTATCCGGGAATTTCACCACCTTATCCTCAATAGAAGGACAGTACCGTGGCCCGGTTCCCTCAATAGCTCCGGAAAATAGTGGAGAACGGTCCAGATTTTCACGGATAATCCGGTGAGTCTCCTCATTGGTGTAGGTAAGCCAGCAGGAAACCTGTTCCTTCTGCACGGACTCAGGATCCGTGGAAAATGAAAACGGACATACCCGCTTATCTCCTGTCTGCTCTTCCATCCTGGAAAAATCGATGCTCCGCTTATCCACCCGGGCCGGAGTCCCTGTCTTGAACCGGAACATCTCGATCCCGTTGGCAATGAGAGAATCAGTAAGATGATTAGCCGCCTGAAGCCCATTGGGGCCAGTCGCATTGCTCACCTCCCCATAGATGCAGCGGGCTTTCAGATAAGTACCTGTGGCAAGAACTACCGCGCCGGCGTGATAGACCGCGCCAGAATACGTCTTCACACCCCTTATCTGTCCCTCCTCCACCAGAATCTCTGACACCTCCGCCTGACGGATAGTCAGATGATCTGTATTCTCCAGTGTCTGGCGCATCTGGCGGCTATAATCCTGCTTGTCCGCCTGGGCACGCAGAGAATGCACTGCCGGACCCTTGGATTCATTGAGCATTTTGGACTGGATGAAGGTCTTGTCGATATTTTTCCCCATCTCCCCGCCCAGGGCATCCAGCTCCCGGACCAGATGCCCTTTGGAGCTTCCCCCCACATTAGGATTGCAGGGCATCAGGGCTATGCTGTCGATACTGACAGTAAAACAAATGGTCTCCAGTCCCAGCCGCGCGCAAGCCAGCGCCGCCTCACACCCCGCATGTCCGGCACCGACAACCACAATATCATAGGTTTCTTCCAAATATGGCATACAAAATTTCCTTTCCCTAATCTCATGAAATATATACTTTTAATTCCCGTAACAATTCAGACACTCCCTGGACTGTTGCACATCTGCCCATGAAAATCCCTCCGCAATGTGGCAGATGTCCTTTGACCAGTACGTATTGGCACAGTCAGCACAGCTAGTACTCCGTACTGAAAACTCTTGTGTAAATATTTCGGTCTATTTTCCCGATTGCACAAGTCCAGAATACTCAGCGTAGCCCGCTACGCCTCCGTTTCTGAACTTGCACACTCGAAAAAATATCCTCGAAAATTTACATAGGAACTTCAATTACGGAGTACTAGAGCGTGTCTGAACTTGCAACATTCCACATTTACTTTCCCATACAAAATTTTCCGAATATTTCATTTACCAGATCATCTTCCACCGCTTCCCCAATGATCAGCCCCAGATACTTGTATGCATCCATCAGATCAATAGTAAGAAAATCCTCCGGCATCCCACCCCGGATTCCGTCAATCACCATGTTAAGACTCCCAAGAGCTGCCTCCAGGGCAGCCTTATGCCGGACGCTGGTTATCATAACCTGGTCGTTGAAATCAATGCTTCCTTTATAAAACATTTCTTCAATCGTCTTTTCCAGCTCCCCGATCCCGGTCTCCTCCCGCACCGAGACAGGGATTACCGGACACCCGGTTCCCATAGCAAGCTGCTCCTGGTCAACTACAAGCTTCAGATCTGTCTTATTCAGCAGCACCACTGCCTTCCGTCCCCGGATCAGTTCCATGATCTGTGCATCATTCTCATCCAGGGGACAGGAGCCGTCTACCACATAGAGAATGAAATCTGCCTTGTCTGCCACCTCTCTGGCACGGGAGACACCTATTTGCTCCACCAGATCATCCGTCTTCCGGATTCCCGCAGTATCCACAACATTCAGTGTAATACCTCTGAGAGATATCTGCGCCTCCAGGGTATCCCGCGTAGTTCCTGCTATGTCTGTAACTATGGCCCGCTCCTCCCCCAGAAGTGCATTCATAAGGGAAGACTTCCCTACATTAGGCTTGCCCAGAATAACAGTACGAACACCTTCGGAAATGATCCTTCCATTGTCCGCGGAAGCAATCAGCTTCTCCAACTCCTGTACCAGCGGTTCCAGAACCTGCAGCAAAGCCTCCCCATAACCATCCAGGGAAATGTGCTCCGGATCATCCAGGGCAGATTCTATATAAGCAAGGTGATACAAAATATCCTCCCGCAGCTTTCCTATCTTCCCGGACACAGATCCCTTCAGCTGATTAACAGAACTCTCCATGGCATACCGGTTCCGGGACTGGATCAGCTCCATGACTGCTTCTGCCTGGGAAAGATCGATCCGTCCATTTAAAAAAGCACGCTTTGTGAATTCTCCCGGCTCCGCCGGTCTGGCCCCATACCGGATCACTGTCTCCAGGATCCTCTTCATCACCAGAACACCACCATGACAGTCAATCTCCACCGTATCCTCAGCCGTATAACTGTGGGGCCCCCGCATCACTATCACCAGAACTTCATCAATTACCTTTTCTCCATCCTGGATCATCCCATAATGAACCGTATGGGATGGCACCTCTGTCAGACGCTTTTCTGACCTTCCATCCTTGCCACCCCTGAAAATCCGGTCCACAATCATGCAGGCTTTACTCCCACTTACCCGCACAATCCCAATCCCGGAATTACTCATAGCTGTGGCAATAGCAGCAATCGTATCTGAACTATATCTGTCCTCCATCATTTTCCATTCCTCATAATCCGATGTTTTATTAGCTTAAATCTCTCTGCAAGAATTCAGGCACCCTTTGAAGTGTCATAAATATTCTACCATTACTTTACCATCAAACATCCCATTTGTAAAACAAAAGGATATCTGGCAATGGATTATACCACTGCCAGATATCCTGATCAATAACTATTCACATCGGAAGGACACCTGATGCTCCTGTCCGGCTGGACCAGACAAGAAGATACGCCCTGTGAATATAACCATTTACTCTGCAATCTCCGCCGCCGGACTCTCTACAGTCTTTTCTACAGCTTTTTCAATCACTTTATCTGTATCCTGCCCGCTGGCCCGGTCTTTATTCCTCTCCCCGTTCCTTACAGGCCTATCTCCATTCCGGTCCGGGTAACGGTCTCTCCGGGAATTATTATAGCGCCCTCTGCGCCCATCACCATAGCTGTCCCGCTTCAGGGAGATCACCACATGGCGGTAGGGATCCTCACCCTCGCTTCTGGTGACCACATACCGGTCATTCTGGAGAGCCGAATGGATGATCCGCCGCTCATAAGGATTCATTGGCTCTAAAGAAACCGGATGCTTCGTCCTCTTGACCTTGTAGGAAATATTCCTGGCCAGAGTTTCCAGAGTCTCTTTTCTTCTTTCCCGGTAATTCTCTGTATCAAGCTTTACTCTAAGATATCCTTCTGTATCCTTATTGACTACCAGGCTTACCAGATACTGAAGTGAATCCAGGGTCTGACCGCGTTTGCCGATAAGGATTCCCATATCTTCCCCGTTCATCATCACAAGCAGCTCGCCTTCCCCGGCATCAAATCTGGCTTCCAGAGAAACCTCCATCCCCATGGCACCGAATACCTGGTTCAGGAAATCTGTCGCATCCTTCTTGACCTTAGCTTCATCAACATGAAACTCTTTTTTCTCTTTCTTCTCAATAGGCTTCGCCTCTCTGGGCTCCTGGAACCTTCTTTTGTCTCCACGCTCATTTCCACCGCGCTCCCCACGGTCGAATCTCTCTCCGCGCTCACTTCCACCGCGCTCCCCACGGTCGAATCTCTCTCCGCGCTCACTTCCACCGCGATTTCCACGGTCGAACCTTTCTCCGTGCCCACCGCGTTCTCCACGGTCGAATCTCTCTCCGCGCTCATGCCCACTGCGGTTTCCACGGTCAAATCTCTCTTTGCGGTCTGTTCTTTCACCACGGTCATTTGCATTACAGTCACTGTGGTCTGTCCGGCCGCTCTCCAACTTCTCAGAATGCTTCACCGCACCGTCATAAGCCTTTTCCCCTTCTTTCTGGAGCGGCTTTTTCTCAAACTGCTTTTTATCGTTTCTATCAGAAGATCTGCTCTCCTGCTCTTTCCTTGTCTCAGGCTTTTCCTGCTTCTGGGCCTGCTTTTCCTTCTCCGCTGCTTTCTGGGCTGCCTTTGCAGCCTCCTGAGCCTGCTTTTTAAGGTTTCTCTCTTCCTCCTCGCTCATTATCCGCGCACGGATAATACATGGTTTTGCAAATAACCCAAGAATACCAGGGCTTTCCTTCTGGACAACTTCATAATGGAGATGCTCACTGGTAGTCTGCAGCTCAATCAGCGCCTTGGTGATCGCTTCATCAAGGGTTTTCTCAGAAATGGTAATCATGTCCACGACCATACCTCCTGTTTATTATTATAACTATTCAGTATCCCTACATGCTATTACACTATCTTATATTCATTACACAGGTACTAAGATCTGCCAGATATTCATTTGTTATTATGCTTCTCATTATATTTCGCAACCATATTTGCCTTGGCCGCCAGACTTCCGGGCTTCGCATTCTGGTTGTAATAGGCATTGGATTCCTTCACCTGCTCTCTGGTCCGCTCTATCTTGTCGGCAAGAGCCTTCTCTTCCTTCTCAGCCGCGGCCTGCATGTTCTTCAGGCTCATACTGGCATTCTGGTTAATCTTCTGGGGAGGAAGCCCCTTTTTGGCACGTTTGGCATTGGCCTTCTCCACATTCTGGCGGATCATTTCATCCAGATCTACCTTATTCAGATATACGTTGATAACCACCTGCTGGACGATCATGAAAAAGCTGCTGGCCACCCAGTAAAGGCCTACGGCTGTTGGGAATGTAAAGCAGAAAAATACAGACATCAGTGGCATGGTTACATTCATCTGCTTCATCATCTGGGCGCCCGGTGCATCCGGATCCTGGTTCTGGTTGGCTGTCATCAGCTTAGTGCTGTACCACTGACACAAGCCTGCGGCAATGGGAATCAGCCAGGCCAGATTCGGGATAAAGGAGCCTGTCCAGGGTCGGTTCGTCAGGTTCATACCCAGAAATGAGTTCATACTCTCGATTGCGGCAGCATTTTCATTGATAACAGAAGCTGCACCTGGGAACTGGTTTGCAAGCTCAGACCACTGGGCCGGATTCAGCTTGTAAAGAATATCTACCATCTTGTTGCCCAGGGCTTCCCCAGATACTCCGGTCAGATCACCGATGGGATTGACCCCGGTAAGGGCCACCTGATTGTCCGTGGCAAACTGCAGAAGCCTGTCCGCCGCGCCCTCAGGGATGGAAGCTGCATCTGTGATCCCGGTGATGGCGTAAACTACATTCATAAAATATGCCTTCACCGAGCTTACATAAGCAGGAATGTTATAGATAATGCGGTACAGCGCGAACAGGATGGGCATCTGGATGATCAGCTGTAAGCAGCCGCCTGTCATGGAAGTACCATACTTTTCGTAGACAGCCTTTGTCTCCACATTCATCCTCATCATGGAGTCATTGTCTGTCTTTCCTCTATATTTGTTCTGAATTGCCTGAATTTCCGGCTGCATGACTGCCATCAGCTTAGAAGATTTCTGCTGCTTGATGGTCAGCGGAAACAGAATAAGTTTCACCACCAGAGTAAATAAAATAATACAGAGCCCAATATTCAGCACGCCAAATGTCTGAGTAAAACGGAATAACATATCCATGATAAATCCAAGGATATCTGCTACCGGGCCAAACGTAAAGAAATCTCGGGATTTCGTGGCCACAAAAAACGTCAAGTTCAATCTGTTACCTCCTCATAAGCTACGGAACTGGATCATAACCGCCTTCTGCCCATGGATGACACCGCAGTATCCTCTTCACGGACAACCATAGTCCTTTCACCACACCATACTTCTGGAGTGCTTCAATGGCGTATTGTGAGCACGTAGGTGTGTAAATACAGTGAATGTTCATCTTCATCGGGGACAAGAAGATCTGGTACCCCCGGATCATTATGATCAATATTTCCTTAATCATATTCACTTCGATTCTCTACAATGTTATGCAGTCCGCACAAATGCATAAATGCACGCTCAATTATTTTGTAATCTGCTTCCTTTGCTGTGGCTCGTACCACAACCACAATGTCTGATCCCTGTTTCAATGTGCTGTTATGAAGCCGGAACGCCTCCCGCAAAAGCCGGATCAGGCGGTGTCTCACCACACTGTTTCCCACCTTTTTGCTGACGGAGATCCCGATCCTGTTCCCCGGCCCCCCTGTCTTTTTCACATACATCACCAACTGCTTATTGGCGTAGGATTTCCCTAAACGGTATACCTCCTGGAAATCCCTGTTCTTTTTGATACTTGGAAAATTCTTCATTTTTTCTCCATATAGAAGAACAAAAAAGGCCACAATCTCTTGTGACCCTGGTTCCCTAAGCTTAAGCTGATAATCTGGCTCTGCCCTTCGCTCTTCTGGCTGCCAGTACCTTTCTTCCACCTGGAGTACTCATTCTGGCTCTGAAACCATGAACTTTAGATCTCTGCCTGTTCTTAGGCTGAAATGTCATCTTCATATCGCTGCACCTCCTCTGCGATCAAATATTATCTGATTAGCACATTGTATTTGAAATCAAACATCTCTTCGATTATATAGAAAATATGCGGCTTCGTCAAGTATTTTCTCGCAGGTTCTTTTTAAAATTGTAGCAAATATTGTAGCAGTTGTTGCTGTTCATGGGGGTGATGTTCCGGAAGGTACGCTCTGGAAAAAGTTTTCCCCGGATTGCGGGTTTCGGATGCAGAAACTC
>CAJTOW010000157.1 GCA_910577655.1 uncultured Lachnospiraceae bacterium
TGCTATCGGGAAAGCAGACCAGCGAAATGTAAGGTTATTTAAATCGTGTTATACTGGTTGTATCCTCTATTTACGAACAGAACAGATAATATCCCAAAGTCAGACTGCCGATAACAAAAATCAGAGTAGTCAGTGTAAGTGGAACAAACAGCATCAGCGTCATCCCGACCCCGAAGCAAAACAACATCAGGCCAAACACTCGCTTCATATCCAAACCCCTTGTATCCTCTATAGCATAGTATATGAAGGCAGGTGCTCTTCCATGCAGAAAATCCACCCCACGCCAAAAAGATCCACGCGTACCGGCAGGATAAAACAATTAAACCTTTTCTGCTGCCTCCTCCTCAGCCTGGGCCGCGGCCATATCTTCTGCAGCCTTGATGGCCTCCGGCGATATGGCATTCTTCTTACCGCTGGTGAATTTGTTCACCAGATCCGGCACCAGATCCAGCACCTTGGTGACTGCATCCTGCTGCTTGATATTGACCAGCTTGGTCACACCGTTCTGGATCACCAGGATCGCGCTGGGGCTCATCTTGGCACTCATACCGCCGCCGCCATTGTGCTTTGCATTCTCCGCAAAGGAACCGGCGGCCATACCGCAGGTCACATCCACCAGAGGCAGTATGATGGCATCATCAACCTTCACCGCTTCCCCTACCACCGTCTTGGTGGTAACAAACTGGTCCATCCCCTTAAAGAGTGATTCTACTGTCGTTGCAAAATGGTTATCAGCCATAATTTCCTCCTTACTGTCCACGGTTTCCGGACATCTGGTATGCCCTATGGGCGCTTCCTCCTTACTGTCCACGGTTTCCGGACATCTGGTATGCCCTATGGGCGCTTCCTCCTTACTGTCCACGCTTTTTGGACATAATGGTATGCCCATGGCGCTTCCTCCTTTTTGTCCACGCTTTCTGGACATCTGGTATGCCTTTATCCGGATCAGCCCCGCATCCGTTTCAGTTTTTTAAGCAGGATACGGAAATTCCTGTCCAGCAGAATCTGGATACCCACAAGCACAAGATATCCCAGACAGACTCTTCCACTGACTTCAAGTTCTCCTTCCAGCACTTCCTCCTCAAACACAGGGATCAGCTCCAGCTTCCCCCCATAGATTCCGTAAAATGGTGCCGCACAAGTCAGAATCTGTCCCGTCTTATAGGGATCCTCAAAGCCGAACCGGAATCTTCCCTTGTACTTTTTAGGGAAGCTATGTTTCAGCACTGCAATCAGCTTCTTCTTCACCAGCAGAAAAGCCGCCTGGTTCCCCTTATCCTTTAAAAATGCCACAACCTGGTCTTTCTTCTCCAGCAGCTCCTGGATCTGCATCTTGATATTCCGGATCTTTCCGCGAATACTGTCTGCTTTTCCTTTCAGTTTATCACACAATCCGGCAAAAGAGAATCCCGGTTTCTTTTTTTCCTTCTGTTTTTGCCTTTTCTTCCTGCCTCTGGCAGACTTTGTCTTCCGGTCCGCCTTCTTTCCGGAAGACTTCTCCTCTTCAGAAGACGCCTCCTCTCCGTAAGACGCCTCCCCTTGAGAAGACAGCCCTTCTCCGAAAGGCGCCTCCTCTCCAGAAAGCTCCTCCTCTGTCCCGGCAGTCCCTGTAAACTGTGAATCCCCTTCCCCGTCTGCGCCATCCCTGCTCTCCAGCTCCTTTTTCTTTCCGCCAGCCACGGTTATGGGAAATCCCAGGATCCGGACCAGGACAGTCAGCTCCTTGTCATAGGACACTTTGCAGGACAAAAGGTGGAAGAGCCAGCTGACCACGGCCCTTCCAGCCGGCTTTTTGTCATAGGTACCCCGGATGCCATACCGGACCGGCACAGTCAGTACCAGAATCAGCAAAAGCACAATCAGGGCCAGAAGTGACAGAAAGGCAAGTCCGGCAACTTTTATAATCGTGAAAATCGTAGCTGTGATCATCATTCCATGTCCCCAATCAGGCTGTCCAGAGAGAATTCTCCCGTCCGCTGGTACAGATCGTCAACGATTCTGCGTGCAACCTCCAGTGCTTCCCAGTATGTAACTGCAATCCCTATTACCAGGAAATCCTCATCCCGGCAGGGCGGAAGCAGCAACATGGCAGACGGATAGATATCAAGGATATTCTTTCCATTTCCCGGCGGTGTAATCACATACACCTCCGGCTGGAGCCTTCCATACCGGATTCCCTGGATGATCCGGTAGCGGTCCTTCTTCGCCTTGTCCCCCACGTATAGATGGCTGTACCACTGCATACTCTCTGCTCCCCATTCACTGTAATCCGGCTGCGGCTGCAAAAGTACCAGTATCAGCCCCAGTGCCGGTACTGGCTGACTTTGGAAACGGTCCATCCAGGCAACAGTCCAGACACCCCCTGAACTGTTGCCCATCCGGACGTTTATGATTTATAATACTTTAAGATCGTGCGTCTCACAAGATCCAGGGCCTTCACCACTGTCTGCTCCCGGATCTTCTGACGGTTCCCCTTGAACCGGTATTCCTCTACCGTGACAGTATTCTTCATATAGGTGGCAATATAGACCAGCCCCACCGGCTTTTCCTCTGTCCCGCCGTCCGGTCCGGCGATCCCGGTGACCGCGATGCAGATATCACTGTCCGAGGCAAAGGCTCCGCCGATGGCCATCTCCTTGGCCGTCTGCTCACTGACTGCGCCGTATTTCTTCAAAGTGCTCTTACTGACATCCAGGTATTTGCGCTTGGCCTTATTGGAATAAGTGACAAAGCCCTCCCGGAAGACATCCGACACCCCCGGGACGTTGACCAGACGGCTGGCAATCTGTCCGCCGGTGCAGGATTCTGCCGTGGTCACAGTCAGCTCATACTTTTCCAAAAGGCGCACCACCGCCATCTCCAGGGTCTCTTCCTCACGGACCGTATACACACAGTCACCCAGGCGGTCGCGGATCTCCCGTACCACCGGCTTCACCAGCTTCCTGGCCTCCTGCTCGTCCGCGGCCCTGGCGGTGACCCGCACATGAACCTCCCCTATCTTGGCGTAGGTGGCGATGGTCGGATTGGTCTGGCCGTCAATCAGGTCCAGAAGCCGGTCCTCCACACCACTTTCCCCGATGCCGCATACCTTCACCATCTGGGACCGGATCACCTCCGGCTGAAGGTTCTGGAGATAGGGATATACCTGCTCCTCAAACAGAGGATACAGCTCACCTGGCGGGCCTGGCAGCAGCACAGCCACCTTTCCATTCTTCTCCAGGATCAGGCCCGGCGCGGTGCCGTTGTCATTGTCCAGGACCCTGGCGCCGGCCGGGACCAGAGCCTGCTTCCAGTTGTTGTCCGTGATCTTTCTGTAGATATTGTTGCGGAAGTATTCTTCGATCCGCGCTCTTGTGTGGGCATCTTCCTCCAGGGGAGCGTCCATGACCTGGGCGCACACCTCCTTGGTCATATCGTCCTCCGTAGGGCCCAGGCCTCCGGTCAGGATCACAATGTCCGACCGGCCCAGGGCTGTGCGGATCACCTCCGCCAGACGGTCATGATTGTCGCCTACCACCACCTGGTGGTACATGGAAAGCCCCAGGAGGGCGCATTTCTCCGCAAGGTACTGGGTGTTGGTATTGACAATATTGCCCAGCAGCAGTTCTGTTCCGACGGATATCAGTTCTACGATCATGCTACATCCTTCCTTCTGTCAGTATTTTATGGTTTTTGGCAACATAATCCACCAGGGAAACGATGGTCAGAATCAGGGCAATCCAGACAAATGCATCTGTCACCAGGCGCAGCACCGGAAGATTCAAGATCATCAGGATCACCGCGATCATCTGGAAGGTGGTCTTGAATTTGCCCCAGTAACTGGCCGCGATAACGATGCCCTGCTCTGCGGCCACCAGACGGAAGCCGCTGATGGTGAACTCCCGGCTGACGATGACGATCACCATCCAGGCCGGGATCTGCCTTAATTCCACCAGACAGATCAGAGCCGCGCATACCAGCAGCTTGTCAGCCAGTGGATCCATGAACTTTCCAAAATTAGTCACCAGATTATATTTGCGCGCTATCTTGCCGTCCAGCATATCCGTCAGGCTGGCCACAATGAAGATCGCCGCCGCCAGATACCGCAGCACAGGAATCTGGCCGCCTCCGGCCAGGAGCGCCGCTACAAAAAACGGGATCAGAATCACCCTCAGTATTGTCAGTTTATTCGGCAGATTCATCATACACCTCCCCCATCAGATCATATTCCGCTGCCCCGGTCACCTTCACCCGCACAAAGTCCCCGGACAGAAACATCTCCCCACTGTTCACAAAGATATAACCGTCCACTCCCGGCGCATCCATATAAGTGCGTCCCACATAAGCCGGCTCGTCGGCCACCTTGCCTTCAATCATCACATCCAGGATCTGCCCGACCTTTTCCTCCGACTTTTCAAAAGCGATCTCCTGCTGCAGTTCCATGATCTCGTCCCGGCGGGCTTCCTTCACCTCCTCGGGGATCTGGTCCGCAAATGATGCCGCAGGTGTATCCTCCTCCGCAGAATAAGGGAAGACGCCCAGCCGCTCAAACTCCATCTCGTCCACAAATTCCAGCAGCTCCTCATGATCTTTTTCCGTTTCTCCCGGGAACCCGGAGATCAGGGTGGTGCGCAGGGCTATATCCGGGATGGCACTCCGCAGTTTCCCGATAATCTCTTTCAGCTGCTGTTTGTCAGTCCTGCGTCCCATGCGCTTTAAGATCCGGTCGCTGGCGTGCTGAACGGGAATATCCAGATAGTGGCAGATCTTCTCCTCCCGGCGGATGGTCTCGATCAGCTCGTCTGTGATCTCCTCCGGATAGCAGTACTGGATCCTGATCCAGTAGATCCCGGGGATCTGTGCCAGTTCTGTGAGAAGCCGGGGCAGTGCCTTATGCCCGTAAAGATCCACACCGTAAAGGGTCGTCTCCTGGGCCACCAGGATCAGTTCCCGCACGCCTCTCTCTGCAAGATCCCTGGCCTCCGCCACCAGCTGCTCCACAGGAACACTCCGGTAGCTGCCCCGCAGACTGGGAATGATACAGTAGGTACAGCGTTTGTCGCAGCCCTCAGCGATCTTTAAGAAGGCATAATGCCCTCCAGTAGTAAGGATCCGTCCCGCATCCGCCTCTGGCAGCACATCCAGCCCCCGCAGGCAGGTCACGGATTCCCCTTCCATGGCCCTTCCCAGTACCCGGGCTATCTCATCGTAAGAGCTGGTACCAATGATGGCATCCACCTCCGGAATCTCCTTGATGATCTCATCCTTGTACCGTTGGGCCAGACAGCCGGCCACCAGAAGGCACCGGCATCTGGCCGTCTTCTTCAGCTCCGCCATCTCCAGGATCGTATTGATACTCTCCTCCTTGGCATCGCCGATGAAGCAGCAGGTATTGACCAGGATCACCTCCGCCTCCTGCTCATCGTCTGTAAAGGTGTGACCGTCCTGCCCCAGGAGTCCCAGCATCCGCTCGGTATCTACCAGGTTCTTGTCACATCCAAGTGAAATACATAATATTTTCATGAAAATTCTCCAGTTCTGGACGGTTGTAAAAAAGCCATCTCATTACTATCTTGAGACAGCCCTTTCCACTCTATAAATCTGCAGCAACCCTTTGGCATCCCACAAAAAAGCTTCGCTATAGCCGGGATATCCCCTGAACCGTTGTCAGATCGTAACAGTCCGGATACCCCTTGAACTGTTACGTCAGATCTACCGCGGGATTTCTCTGGTTGCTTTTATTCATTCGTCCGTTACTTCCTCATTGTCATTGTCATCTTCACCGACGATCTTCACCTTGCCCTCATAAAGCTCCTCCACTGCCACAGACAAGGACTTCTTCTCCGGCGGCGCCATGACCAGGGCCTCTTCTCCGGCGATCAGCTGTCTGGCCCGCTTGGCCGTAGCCAGAACAATAGAATAGCGGCTCTGCACCACCGGCTGCTCTCCCGGCTCCACATCGCTGTTGACGACATTGATCAGATCTGCATAAGATGGATGTAACATAAAATTCTCCTTTCCAAAAGAGACAACCTGGTTGTCATATCATAATCGTTTAGACCATACCTCACTTCTGCAAAACAGAGCTGTATGTATTGTTCAATTCTGCTTTTATGGCATCAATCAGCTCCTGGCTGCCAGAGGTGCTCCTGTGCTGGGACTGGATCAGATCATGCATCTCCTTTACGCAGATGTCCAGGTCATCATTCACCAGAATATAGTCATACCGGTCCATGCAGGCGGCTTCCTCCGCTGCCCTGCAAAGCCTCCCCCTGATCACATCTTCTGTCTCCGTCCCCCTGCTGCGCAGACGCCGCTCCAGCTCTGCCGCCGACGGCGGGGTCACAAACAGAAGCAGAGTGTCCGGGAACCGCTCCTTGACCTTCAAAGCGCCCTGGATCTCGATCTCCAGGATCACATCTTTCCCGGCTGCCATCTGCTCCAGCACATAGGCTCTGGGTGTCCCATAATAATTGCCCACATAGCGGGCATACTCAATCAACGCATCCTGGGCAATCAGCCCCTCAAATTCCTCCTTTGACAGGAAAAAATACTCCCGCCCGTGCTCCTCACCAGCTCTGGGACTTCTGGTGGTGGCAGAAATGGACAAAGCATACTGCTCTGGATGACTGGCCAGAAGTGCCTTCATCAGAGTCCCTTTTCCGGCTCCGGAAAAGCCGGAAACTACAGCCAAAATACCTTTCTGAGCCATGGTTCTACCCTCCCTGATATAATCGCGCGGTGCAGCTTTGGTTTTGGGGGCCAGTGCATTCCCCACTGTCCCTGCCGGTCCAGTGCTTTGGATCTGTTCCGCTGCCCTTACCTATTCGATGTTCTGGATCTGTTCCCGCACTTTCTCAATCTCAGTCTTCAGTGCAATGGCATGTCCGGATATCTCCAGACTGGTGGATTTGCTTAATATGGTGTTGGCTTCCCGGTTCATCTCCTGGGCGATAAAGTCCAGCTTGCGGCCCACACTGCCGCCCTGCTCCAGTTCTTTCCTGGTACCGTTGATATGGCTGCGCAGACGCACTGTCTCCTCATCCACACAGATTTTGTCTGCATAGATAACCACCTCCGCCGCGATCCGGGACTCGTCTATGGCAGCATTCTCCAGAAGCTCGGAAACCTTGTTCTCCAGTCTGGAACGGTACTCCTTAAGAACCTCCGGGGAGCGTTCCTCAATAAAATCAACCAGACTCTCCATATAGTCCAGCTTGCCCAGAAGATCTGCTTTCAGCTTCTCCCCCTCCAGGGTCCTGGCCTCCACAAAGCTTCTGGCCGCTTCCTCCACCACAGGGGAAAGCTGCTTCCACATGTGTTCTTCATCCTCCGGGGCCTGGGTCATGGTAAGTACCTCCGGCATCCTGGCCAGCACAGAAACCCGGACATCATTTTCGATTCCAAACCTCTCCTGCATCTTCTGGAAATAGTCCATATATTCGGAAGCCAGGGTACTGTTATACTTCAGGCAAAGCTTTTCTTCTGTATAGTCCTCATACGTAATATACACATCAATCTTCCCCCGCTGGATATAATCCTTTAAGAGATTGCGGATCGACGCCTCAAACAGATTGAACTTCTTCGGCATCTTGATCCCAAGATCCAGATACCGGTGGTTTACTGCCTTCATCTCAACGGAAATCCTGTATTCTTCCGTAGCACTTTCACACCGTCCAAAACCGGTCATACTCCTGATCATTTGTCCTGCTGCTCCTTTGCCATAGATAACTATCATTATAGTTCATCTGGAAAAACAAGTCAATACTGCTTGTAAAGGGAAAAATATTCTTGTATAATTACTGTTACAGTTCACGGGGCGGGGAAAACTGGACAAAAACAGACGTCAAGCTCGCTT
>CAJTOW010000158.1 GCA_910577655.1 uncultured Lachnospiraceae bacterium
GGTGGGATTTGTGTTGATGGCATTTATGTTACGTCCCCAAGTATTGGATATAAAGGATGTTGATTTCAATACGATTACTGACGGAGAGTATATAGGAATATGCCAGAATAAAATACTCCTCGCTGTTGTCAAAGTCCATGTGAAAGACCATGAAATAAGCGATATTGAAATTTTAGAACATAAAGATTCCTATATGGAACAGGCAAAACAAATTGCTGATGATGTATGTTTCAATCAATCTTTAGAAGTTGACGCTATTTCTGGTGCAACATTGACAAGCAAGACAGTATTGAAGGCAATTGAAAACGCATTAACAGAGAATCCATAATGATTTTCTACGAAAGAAAGCAGGTGTGAATTTGAAGATTATTTTGAAATACATTCTCACGAATGTAAAAGAAAGAAAAACACGGACTATCGTTATGATGCTGTCAATACTGCTTTCCACTGTACTATTATTCGTTTCTTTTTCAATCGGCACGTCCTATGAAAATGCACAACGAAAAATGGCTCGTGGAATTGCGGGAACTGCAACGGTGTCCGTCAGCCCAAAGGATGCAAATCATGTTGTGGATTTAAACGACAT
Source organism: uncultured Lachnospiraceae bacterium (assembly GCA_910577655.1). Taxonomy (GTDB): domain Bacteria; phylum Bacillota; class Clostridia; order Lachnospirales; family Lachnospiraceae; genus Brotaphodocola. Next base: position 587 of record CAJTOW010000158.1, read on the forward strand.
TCCAGAATTATCTTCCGTACAGACTAAGGTTGGTTTGTTAAAGGGGAGAGCTTTGTATCACGAAAATGGATATTATGAAACAATTGATTTGATAGCTTCTGACCTAACGCTCTTAAATCAAATAAATAAACCCCGATTAGTGGATGGCGGAGAAATCAAGGATTTTACGGGAAATCAGATTATTTTGCCAGACCGTTTTACTTCAAAATACGGAATTGAAAAGGGTGATACCGTTACGCTTCAGATTGGTGGCATTCCTATCTCGTTTGAAGTAGCCGAAATTGCCCGTTATGATACTGTTTTTCTAAGACATACCAGAGGGGCAACAGCTTTACTTCCGAAATCTACATTGGAGGAAATCTTACAATATGAAAAGGGGTATAGTGAGATTTTAATTGAGCCTGCTATGGGCGTTTCTACGGATGAGTTGATAGACACGTTATCGAAAGAGCTTTCCGATGGTTCCCTTCTTGTATCGAAAGTAGTAAATGAAACTCAGATAGTTGCTGATGCAAGGCAAAAGTCAATGCCATTTTTTCTCATTAGTTTTTTTTCCTTAACGATGAGTGTTTTTATCATTTACAGCAGTTATAAGGTCATTACATTAGACCGCTTACCCATAATTGGAACATTCCGCAGTATTGGGGCAACCCAAAAAACAGTAACCCGTATTCTGATGCTTGAAAGTGCTTTGTATGGCTGTATCGGGGGTATCATAGGGATTCCGCCTGGTATTGGTGCTTTAAAACTGATTTTACAAGGCATGGGAGATTCTTTGTCGCAGGGAATAGAAATTCCAATGGTTATTACTGGAACAGCGGTTTTGCTGTCCTTTGGAGTTGCGGTTACAGTTTCAATGCTTAGTGCATGGATTCCCGTCCGACGTGCAGGCAGATTGCCAATCAAGAGTATCATTTTGGGTGTTATAGAAGAAAGGCATATGCCCAATCGCTTAATTGTTATTATTGGCGTTCTGTTGTTTGCTGTATCCGTAATTTTGCCAAATGTTGCTTCTGGAGGGATGCTGTATCTTGCGGGAGGCTTCTCCTTATTAGGATTGATAGTTGCAACAATCTTAGTGATTCCGCTTCTTGTCAATCTCCTCTCGAAAGGTCTGGAACGTGTGTATGCAGTCATTTGGGGAAATGAGGGGATGTTAGCATCAAGAAATATGAGGGATAACAAAAATATAACACAAAATATAACTTTGTTGTTTATCAGTATTTCCGCTGTTATTGCGATTACGGTAGTTGGAAATTTTGTCAACACGTACATCACGGATGTATTTAACGGAGCTGAGCTTCAAGGATTTGCAGATGGGGAAATGAATCATGATTTTGCCCAACAAATCAAGAAAATGGATGGTATTGAAAAGGTATTGCCAGTTTATGTTTTTAATAACGAAATGCAATGTGAGAATATCGTATTTTCCCGTTTGGAAGCAACGGACAATTTGGAGTGGTACAATTCAATGTTGAATTTGCATTATACAAAGAAAGATATGAAAAGTTCTGCTGTTTCTGAATTTATGGAGACACGTTCTATTGTTTTGAGTGAAGATTGTTTAGAGCGGGCTGGCTTTAGGATTGGCAATACCGTGACATTGGCGAATGGTGTGGGAAGCAATTCTTATGTCATAGTCGGCAGTTTCAAATCAAGGGCAACTGATGTGGAAGCGGTTATCCCGTCCACTTATGCTGTTTTGGATTTTGGTGCTTCAAATTATAACTTTTTAGCATATACCGCTGCTGATCCGGATTCTATTATGGTACAGATACGGGATCTGTTTGGCAGTACACAAAATTGGAGCAGAACCGTGGAGGAATTTAACGCAGATGCCCTTTCTACGGTAGGAGCTTTTTTGAAACCAATGCACAGTATGACATATTTTATTTTGTTACTGGCTGCTGTTGGTATTGTCAATAACCTGCTGATTAACTACATGCAGAAACGGCGTACGATTGCAATGTACAAATCAGTCGGTTTGAGCAACAGGCAAAATATAAAAATTACATTCATCGAAAGTTTTACTTCTGGAATAATTGGGGCATTTGTTGCTATAACGGTGTCTTTCTTGGAAATCCAGACAATTTTTCTGGTGGCAGGCCCCAGAATTTCAATGCTGCCAGAATTAGATTTCAGGGTTTTCCTGTCGGCTGGGACGATGGGCGTTATGATTACTTTGACAGGTTCTGTTGTTCCTATTACAAAAAGCAGAAAAATGAAGTTAGTGGAAGAAATAAAGTTTGAATAATGGAGGACAGGAAATGAAATCAATTACTGGCAATATTGCTATTGAGGGAAAACATATAGTCAAGGATTTTGAACTTGGCAATACAACGACAAGGGTGTTAAAAGATGTTTCAATAAAAGTCTTAAAGGGCGAATTTGTTTCCATTATGGGGCAGTCTGGCTCTGGAAAAAGCACACTCCTATATATTTTAGGTGGTCTGGATACTCCGACCAGAGGAACGGTTTCCATGAATGGGATAGACATATCTAAATTCAATGATGAAAAGATGAGTAAAATCAGACGGCGGAAAATAGGGTTTGTTTTTCAGTTTTATAACCTTATTCCCAACTTGAATGTAGAGGAAAATATCATGCTGCCCTTGTTATTGGATGGAAAGAAGACACGGGATTATAGAAAGCAGCTTAATGAAATTTTGGAAGTTGTTGGACTAACCGACAGAAGAAAGCACACGCCGAGAGAATTGTCAGGAGGTCAGCAACAAAGAGTCGCCATAGCCCGTGCGTTAATTGGCAGTCCAGAAATCTTGTTCGCAGATGAACCGACAGGAAATTTAGACAGTGCGACAGGTGCTGAAATTATGGATTTATTAAGAGCAATTAATCAAAATAGCGGACAGACAATTCTTATGGTAACACATTCTCCAGAAGCGGCGAAAAGCAGTAATCGTGTGATTACGGTAAAAGACGGAATGATTGAATAAGCAAATAGGTTAAAAATATAGTTTGGATAAGCCCGTCAAATCCGTCATGTCAGTAAAGCGGCTGGTGTATAAGCCGACCAACAGTTTCTACCAGGTATTATCTGCGGAGGCATACACCAGGCACAGGCTGAATGTCCATGCGGTGATCTTTGACGAGTTGCACAGCCGGCCGAACCGGGAGTTGTTCAATGTCATGACTAAAGGCTCTGGTAAACTTCCATTCGTCCAGCAGGGAATGCGCCGCTAATATTCAAGAACTTTTCCACCCATAACCGTTTTCACTTTTTCCCTGACAGAATTGTAGTTTACAGCGATATGTTCCAATACTTTGTTTGACATGTCAATAATGGTACATCTTGTATATTCGCTGATGGCTCCCTGACTTAAGGGTTCTTCCAGGGTGTATTGTTGGGCTTTTATTACCTGAATACTATTTTGAAACTGGTATCTGTGATCCGTTTCTCCTCATACCCATCCTGCTGGTTCAGAAAGTGCTCATTTTATTGTATTTTATCACATCGTACAAATTTACTCAATCAGAAAACACATAACTTTAAGCTGGCAGAAATCTGCTAAAAGCAGGGGGCAAAAATCCGGACTCGCGGCGCTCAGGCATGCGGGTTTTTGCCCCTGATACAGATTCCAGCCTACCCGGCATACTGATCATAATGTTCAAGGGCATTAAAATACAGAGCAGATTATTTTTCTGTCTGCTCTATATCCGGTGTAAATTCAGCGATGTCATTTAAAGAAAATCCTTCGCCCAAAATATTCAGTATCATATTCAGTGTGTGGGTAGTAACGGACTTGTTGTTTTTCAGCCGTTGTATCTGTGACCTGCTGACACCGTGGTGGGTATAGAGGCTATACTGGCTGATGTCGTTTTCCTTTAAGGTCTGAAAAAGTTTGTCGAATTTAATCATAATGTGTGGTGTTTCCCTCCCTTTCCTGCCTGGATATGATTTATTATGCTCCTATAATGGAGACGGGTGTAGTTGCCAAAAATGGAGATGAAAGGGACCGCTGCTGTAATTTTAAAAAGAAGATATTATACAAGACATTTCCCTCATCTTGATTTATAATAACCGTATGGATTGTGACAGTTCAGGGGGGATCTGGACTGTTACTGTGGATGGACAGTTTACCCCGCCTCTTTGGCGGCAAAAGGAGAGGGATTATGAAAAATAAAAGACTGACCGGACATCTGGCTGCATTGTTCACGGCCATTGTCTGGGGGACTACCTTTATCTCTACAAAGATTCTTCTGGTTGATTTCCAGCCGGTGGAGATCTTGTTTTTTCGATTTGTACTGGGATATGTGATATTGTTTGCTGCCTGCCCCCGCCGGTTAAAGAGGGAGAGTGGCAGGCATGAAGGTTTGTTTGTCCTGGCAGGGCTTTGTGGTATCTGCCTTTATTATCTGATGGAGAATATCGCGTTGACTTACACCATGGCTTCTAATGTGGGAGTAGTCGTGTCTGTTGCGCCATTTTTCACAGCCGTCCTGGCCCACCTTCTGATACCGGAGGGGGAGAAGCTGGGGATGCATTTCTTTGCCGGTTTCACCGTTGCCATGGCGGGGATCGTGCTGATCAGCTTCAACGGTACGAAATTGCAGGTGAATCCCATAGGAGACATACTTTCTGTGGGAGCGGCAGTTGTGTGGGCCATCTATTCACTGCTGAGCCGGAGAATCGGAGGCCTTGGTTATCCGGTGATACCAGCTACCCGCAGGATCTTCTTCTATGGAATTATCTGTATGGTACCTGCGCTGTTCTTTTTTGATTTTCAGATTGGTCTGGACCGGTTTGCCAATATGACCAGCCTTTTGAACCTTCTTTATCTGGGGATGGGAGCTTCTGCCCTGTGTTTTGTCACATGGAACTACGCCGTGAAGGTACTTGGTGCAGTGCAGACCAGCGTGTATATCTATCTGGTGCCGGTCATTACCATCATTACTTCTTTTCTGTTTTTGAAGGAGCCGGTGACCTGGATGTCAGCGGCAGGGACAGCCCTGACCATCGCGGGGCTGGTGGTTTCGGAGTGGAGAGTTAAGGGGGCACGAAAATAGCAGTTTGTTACTGTTCACAGGGCGCATCTTCTTGTCCGGCTACGCCAGACAAGAAGATGCGCCCCATGAACTATAACTGTAAATGTATTGCTCCCTGGTGTAAAAAGTAGTATCATATAAGCAGAAAAAGAGAATGGAGGCAAGGGACTATGTGGCTGGTTTTTGCACTTCTTTCCGCGATATTTGCGGCTGTGACATCAATTCTGGCCAAAATCGGGATCGATGATGTGAATTCGAATCTGGCGACGGCTGTCAGGACTGTGGTGGTGGTTATTATGGCCTGGGGAATGGTGTGTTTGACCAAAGCCCAGGGAGGATTATCCGCAATCAGCAGGAGGAGCTGGCTGTTTCTGATCTTGTCAGGTCTGGCGACCGGGGCTTCCTGGCTCTGTTATTATAAGGCATTGCAGGTGGGGGACGTTTCTAAAGTGGTGCCAGTGGACAAGCTGAGTGTGGTCATAACCCTGATACTGGCCTTTGTTGTGCTTCATGAACCAGTCTCTGCCAGGTCTCTGGCAGGGGGCATTTTGATCACTGCCGGAACATTGCTTATGGTGCTGTAGACGGAATCAGACGGAGGAAAAATATATGACGATCCAAATGCAGCTGACAGAATGGACAATGGAGAATCTTATTCTACGGTTGGTTGTGGCCATGGTTCTGGGTTCTCTCATAGGAATCGACCGGGGGGCCAAGAAGCGGGGAGGAGGGGCAAGGACGGATGCTGCCGTCTGTATGGGGGCGGCCATGGTGATGATGACGGCCCAGTACATGGATTTTGCATTTCCAGGGAAGACGGATATCTCCAGAATGGCTGCCCAGGTGATCAGCGGTGTGGGCTTTCTGGGGGCAGGTTCCATCATTGTGTCAGGACGTCAGGTCAAGGGACTGACCTCAGCGGCCAGTATCTGGATCTGTGCCTGCGTAGGGCTGGCCGCCGGAATCGGGTTTGTGGATGGAGCAGTGCTGGTGACAGTGATTCTGCTGGCAGGTCTTCATATTATTCCGCTGCTTGAGGAGCGGGTCTATCAGCATTCCAGATATGTGCGTCTGTACATAGAAGCCCAGACAAACCATACGGCCCCTGTACTGATCCACAGGATGAGGGCGGACGGCTGCAAGATTGATATGTATGACGTGGAGAAGCCTGGGGCCGGAGGCCAGTCCTTCACAATCCTGATCACCATCTACATTCCCAGAAGTCTGGATAAATCTTCCTATCTGAAAAGTCTTGCCCAGATGGAAGGAGTACTTTCACTGGATGTATTGTAAATGTTTTGTGGTTCAGGGGGGCAGACATACCATAACAAGAAACCGGATCCCGGGTGTATACACCCAGGATCCCTTTTTTTGCTTCTTTTGTTAAAATCTATATACCGCAAATAGGGCGATAAACTGCGGGAATGATTTTTTAATATACGCCCAATCAAAAACAAAGGAGGCAGTATATGGGAAACGTATACGCATATGTGCGAGTAAGCACAACAGGACAGAATGAAGACAGACAATTGATCGCAATGGCAAGGCAGAATGTACCGGAACGGAATATCTTTGTGGAAAAGCAGTCCGGAAAAGATTTCAACAGACCCATGTACCAGCGGATGGTGAAAAAGCTCAAAGAAGATGACGTCCTTTTCATCAAAAGCATTGACCGGCTGGGAAGAAACTATGAGGAGATTCTGGAGCAGTGGCGGATCCTGACAAAGGAAAAAGGGGTGGATATTGTGGTGATCGATATGCCCCTTCTGGATACCCGGCGGGGAAAAGATCTGATGGGAACCCTGATTGCGGACCTGGTATTGGCGCTGCTCAGTTATGTCAGTGAGAATGAACGGAAATCCATCCGGGAGAGACAGAGAGAAGGCATTGAGGCTGCGAAGCTGCGCGGAGTAAAGTTCGGGAGGCCCTCAAAGCCACTCCCGGAGGATTTCGTACATATCTGCAACCGGTGGCTGGCAAAGGAGATTACTGCAGAGGAGGCTGCAGGATTATGCGGGCTGACTAAGGCGACTTTTTATAACAGGGCCAGGACGACTATGAGACGGACATTCCGCAACAGCTCCGGCCGCAATAGCGCTGATCTGTGACAGTCTTGTCTTTTTGATCTGTTTGTGGTAGACTGATGAAGATTAAGTAACAGTTCAGATAGGTCTGCGCACTCGCTGCGCTGACCGTGCGAAAACGTAGT
>CAJTOW010000159.1 GCA_910577655.1 uncultured Lachnospiraceae bacterium
GGTGAAGATATGCATAACGGGTTTTGTGAAAAATGCCCGGACTTTTTTCAAAGAGTACAATCACATAGACTTTCCTGATATCCTGATAGGTAAAGGCCCTTCCCTTTATCCCTCTGACCCTGGCATACTGGCGCATCACCAGGTCTGCCGAGTAGCAGGAGATCCGCTCTGCCGGAAAGGCGTACCCCTGCTTCTGGATTTCAATGTCAATCAGGGATCCGTCCTCCAGCTCACCCAGAAGATCCATAATCAGGAGGCTGGCTCCATCCATCATGGTATCCTCGTTCGGAAGAACATGAAGTACCCTGACATTTATCCCCAGAATGCTGGAAACCAGCCGGGAGAGTCGGTCCGGATGTACATCCGGATGGAAAATCCGCTTGAAAAAGGGATCATAGGTCAGCGGCAGGGACTTCCTTCCCTGGCAGAAATCCAGAAATCTCCTCTGCCACTCTGCATCCAGCCTCTGGTAGCTTCCGTAAAGGAGCGGGGAATTTTTTAACAACTGAACCACCTGCTCATCGGTCTCTGGTATGGTTTCCCAGACCGGAACTCCCGGCTGCATACTGAAAGCCGGACTTGTATATGTATTGACTGCTGCTGTTTTTTCTGCCATAGGCTGATACCTCCATAAAATTAGATCAAATTGGAAATCGGATCTGGAACATGCGGTGGGAGTCCACCGGAAGCTCTGATTTACAAGATGATTGAAGTATAGCATATGGGCGGAAGAATTGCAACAAAAAATGTCAGAAATATCCATCTGATTGCATTTTTTGTTACAGTTCACGACCATGCTGTTTTTCTTGGCCAGCGGATACCAGCTCTGAAAAAAGGTTCCCCTGGATTGCATTTGCAGAAGTCTTAGAAACCCGCAATCCGGGGGAACCTTTTTCCAGAGCGTACCATTCGGAACAGCCATCTCATGGACTGTTACGCAATTCAGTATCTGCTCAAACGGATATGCCTACAGCATCTCTTTGGATATCTGCGCCTGGAGCTCTTTATAAATTGCATAGTCCGGAGACTCTTCATATCCATTGGTCATCGTCATGATGACACACATGACCAGCGCGATACCACATCCGGGCCAGAACGGAACAATCCCCAGGGGATTTCCGGCAATGTACCAGCCTGCCGCAACAATACCGCCCACCAGCATGGACCAGAACGCGGAACGTTCATCCACCTTTTTCCACAAGGCGCCCATGACCAGAATCAGACCCGCGACAGCCCGAATCTGGAACGCACTGTTCACCTGATTCAGGATGGAAGCGGCATTAAGGCCAAGGTAGGTCGCGCCAAAGCCAAGGGCGACAATGGCTATTTTCGAAAACTTAAGCTGCTGTTGTGGCGTTGCATCCTTTTTCAGAATGCCTTTGTAGAGATCACGCGCAAGAGATGTTCCAATGGTAAGCAGGAATGCAAGCGCGGTAGAGAAAATTAAATTCGATCCCCTGGAGCTTTCCGATCGGCTTGCCATAAGGTGCTCGGATCCGGCAGTAATCGGTCGCGATCTCAATGGCTCTCTGGGCTGTACCGATAAGGGGTGCAATGCAGATGGGCCTGGATTTTTCCAGCGCCTTCATCACGATCCGGAAACCGTCTCCCTCCTTGCCGATCAGGTTTTCTGCCGGTACATGCACATCCTCAAAGATCACGTCCGTGGTATTAGAAAGACGGATTCCCATCTTGTCCTCTTCCTTGCCTACGCTGATGCCGGGTGTATCTCTCTCTACAATAAAGCAGCTAAGACCTTTATTCTTAAGCTCCGGATTCGTCGATGCGACCACCACATAGACATTAGCCAGACCGCCGTTGGTGATAAAGGTCTTTGTCCCATTGAGAATGTACTCATCCCCCTTACGTACCGCCTTTGTCTTTGTGCCTGCCACATCGGAACCGGATTGAGGTTCTGTGATACACATGGCAGAAATCTCCCCGTTTAAAGCCCGCTGGGCCATCGCCCTTTTCTGATTCTCGCTGCCTCCGGCTAAAACCTGCTTAAACCCTACTGTGGAAGCGCCGAAGCTAACCGCAAAGCCGCAGTCTACACGGCCAAACTCTTCACGGATCAGCGACAGGGTCTACAGGTCAAAGCCCGGGCCGCCGTACTCCTGCGGGATATCAAGCCCCCAAATGCCCAGCTCCCCGCATTTTCTAAATACCTCCATGGGGAATTCTCCCTTTTCCTCATACTCCTTTACCACCGGTGCCAGTTCATTTTCCAAAAACTTCCGTACCATCCCGGTGATATCTTTCTGTTCCTCTGCCATCAATTGCCATTCCATAGCATCACCTTTCCTTTTCACGATTGATATTTTTTTAACACTTTGTGTTATACATTATACACAAAAAAGAGACTGGTATCCAATACCAATCTCTACATTATTACCATATCCTATAGGTTATTCCTTATTAAAAATAGCGCAAAGCATATTCCATATGGATGATACAGTTGTTATGAAACCGACACTTTTTTTCTTCCATGAACTGGGCCTGCAGCTGTGAAAAATATTCTTCCGCAAAGACGCGGAACAGCCGGAAACGCTTCCCCTCAAAATTCCGTTTGGGCCAGCACAGCTTGAGGTGGCGGTAGTTGCCACTGTCAGCAATGAAGAATGCCGAGATATGAAAATCATACTCTGACAGGATACGCCTCTGGATCAGTGTAAAGTTGGCCACATCCAGGGTAATATCCGGATAACGCCTGCTGAAGCTGTCATAAAACTCCGGGAAAAGGTACTGTCCGGCCTTCACGATCAGCGTGATCTCCCCACGCTCGGAATCAGGGGCCAGCTTAAGCCCCTCCACCCCGGAATCAATCATCTGAAGGCCTCTGCTGACCTTATCGTAAAAGGCTCTCCCATACTCGTTGAGTTCCACCCGGTTTTTCACCCGTTCGAAAAGCTTGACCCCCAGTTCGCCTTCCAGATTCCGGATGGTTTTGGAAAGGGCCGGCTGGGAAATATAGTTTTCCTTGGCAGCTCTTGTAACATTCCCCCATTTTACCACCTCGCAGAAATATCTCAACTGCAGCAATTCCATATGTTCACCTCCTGCTTTCCGGATGTCCGGGCCTCTTAATCATCCATTCACACATATAAATCATAACCTCTAAGTTATGGCCCGGCAAATTCATCTATATCCATTCATAGTATAGAATCCGGTGTCAGGTTGTATACGGTTTGCCTGGTCACTGCCCCATCATCTGGTTCAGACTGCGCATGGCATCCAGACAGCCCAGCCCTTCTCCGTCCAGCCCATAGAGCTGTCCGTCCTGGACGAAATTGTACACCTGGATATTATCCAGATAGACCACGCCTTTGGTGGCGATGGATACGGAATTATAAGCAGATATCTTTCCGAAATTCAGATCCACCTGCTGCTTTCCATTGACCCGCACCTCCTTGACGATCCGCCCCAGGGTCACAGTCACCACAGCCTCCCCGTCGCTGTCCGCCGTAAAACGAACATGATTGTCATTGGTATCCGTCCGGGTCATGCGGTCGCCGAAATGCTGCCCGATCCGGCCGCCATCCTCCAGGCGCACCTGCTGACTGCCGTCCCGCTCCACCACCCGGGCCTTGCTGGTGTCCCAGCCCCGGGTCTTTAAGGCAAACTGGCAGTTATAGAGGGGATTGTTGGCATAATTACGGTAGCTCCATATCCCGTACCCATTGGTATAGCGGCGCAGGACACCAGGAATGGAGGTAAGAAACACACTGCGCTGGTTCTCTGCCAGCCGCGCATTGTGGGAGAAGCCTTCGGTCTCATCCATATAGAGCAGCTGGTCTATGTAGATAGGCTTGCCTCCATTGTATGCATGTACCAGGGCCAGCTGCCGGTTCATCATGTCCACCGCGCTGGCGGCAGAAAGCTCCTGGTAGAAGCCAAAGCCCATGGAAACACTGTACATCAGAGAAGTATCCGGGGCATTGCCGCAGGGAAAGGTAGTATAATGGCTGGCGCCGGTCTGTCCCCCGGTGAGAGCCTCCACGGTGTCCACATCATTTCTCACTTCCATGGAAAGACCCGGAAATACCTTCTGCCCCTCCTCCAGCAGATGGATCAGGTAATCATCATAAAATTCATAGAGCAGCTTATAAGCCGGCGTATCACGGGCAGGGATATGGACATTCTCATAGCTGGTAAAATGCTTCCCGTAGTAAGGAGCCAGCTCTTCCAGGCTGTAGCGCTCTGCCAGATATTCCTGGAATCCGATCCGCTTCGCCTCATTCATGCTCCGGCTTCCGGTGCCGAAGGACGGCGCATCCTCCATATAATTCCAGAAATCCTCCCAGGTGATAAAGCCTCCGTAGAAGTTTGGATACTTACTGGCATACTGGTACATATGCCCCATATAGTCCAGCCAGGCCCGCTCCAGCTGCTCATTGCCCAGCAGCTCCCGGAAACGCAGCCGTGACTCGGTTTCCTCATAATAGTCCCAGGTATAGCTGACCCGCAGCTCCACCCAGAGCCCATGGCGGCCTGCCGCCTGCATCACCTTATCCAGCTTGTCAAAGGCATAGTCATTGTAAAGGATCGGGGCCGTCCCCGGCTGGAACTCCCGCCAGGGCACTACCAGAATGATGCTGTTGAAGCCGTCCGCCGCGATCTGGGCCAGCTCCTCCTCCATGTGATCACTCTCCGTATTCCAGAAATTGATCACCCAGGCATCGGAGGTGTAGGTGGCTGACCTCCTGTATGCAGACCGCTCCGCGCCATAGGCAGAGAATATCCCAGCCCCTGATGCCAGAAACATAAGTGAAAAAGCCAGTATCAAAAGGGCCGTCTTTCTTTTTTCTGTCTTGTAATTTGTCATGGTTCCTTCCATTTCCTTTCTCGTTTTGTGTAACCCGTTCCTGATAAACCGGAACCGGAAATATAGTCTCAAGCCCGGATCCGCCGCCCTGCCTGCCAATGTGCTTTACCAGACAAGCCGGCTTTCCAGCCAGACACCCTGGACGCCTACGGTCCTGCACTCCCTCTCTGGTTCAGCTCCGGCATAATAGTCAGCAGCATAGTGACAAAGCAGGCAGTTCCGCCTACCAGGTTGGACACCGGCTCAGCCGCGAACACACCGAAGCTTCCAAGCCCCCACAGATGGGGAAGCAGAAGGGTCAGGGGCACCACAATGATCACCTTCCGGAATATGGAAAAGAAGATTGCATGCTTCGCCTTCCCCAAAGCTACAAACACCGCCTGACCTGCAAACTGCAGGGACTGGAAAAAGAATCCAAAGTAGTAAATACGCATGGCATGGACACCAGCTGCCACCAGCTCCGTATCCTGGTTGAAAATACGGATGAAAAACTCCGGAAACAGATTAATGAGGATCCACACCACCGCCGTGTAGATGACTGCTGAGACAGAAGAAAATGTAATCGCCTGCTTCACACGCCTGTATTCTCCTGCGCCGTAATTATAACCCATGACCGGCTGGGAACTGTGGGTAATCCCCTGGACCGGCATGGTCACGATCTCCCGCACGGAATTGACCACAGTCATGATACCCACAAAGAGATCCCCGCCAAACTGCTGCAGGGTCGCATTGCAGGCGATCTGCACCAGGGAATTGGTAAAGCCCATGGTAAAACCAGAAAAGCCCAGGGCCACAATCTGCTTCACCCGCTGCTTTTCCAGGCGCATGCAGGAAAGCCTCAGCTTTAGAATCGTCCGTTTTCCCGTCAGGAAACAGAATATCCACAAAGCGCTTAACCCCTGGGAAATCACCGTGGCCACCGCGGCCCCCCGGACGCCCATACGGAGCACGAAGATGAAAAAAGGATCCAGGATGATATTGACCCCCGCGCCCAGAAGCACGGTCAGCATCCCTGTCTTTCCAAAGCCCTGGGAATTGATAAAGCTGTTCATCCCCAGGCCGATCATGACAAAAAGACTGCCCAGAAGATAGATGCTTAAATAGCTGTCCGCATAAGGAAAGGTCTGGTCACTGGCGCCAAAGAGATAGAGCATGGGCTTTTTCACTACCAGTCCCGTCACGGTCAAAAGGACTCCGAAGACCAGCATCATGACAAAGGAATTGCCCATGATCTTCTCCGCCTCCTCTGTGTTGCCGCGCCCCCGCTCGATGGAGCACAGGGGGGCCCCGCCCATACCAAAGAGATTGGCAAAAGCCATGACAATGGACACCACCGGCAGACACAGCCCCAGCCCTGTCAGAGACAAGGTGGCATAGTCAGGGATCCGTCCTATGTAGATGCGGTCCACAATATTGTAAAGCACATTCACAATCTGCGCCAGGGTCATGGGAACCGCCAGCTTCATAATATTCCATACGATACTTCCCTTTGAAAAATCATTCTTATTATCCGGTCCTGCCTGCATGATTCTGTCCTCTGTAGATAATCGTAAAATTATTACATATACCGCTGGTGCTTGCTTTTTATTCCAATATATGTCAAAAGCGTGTCCGGAACCGCATTTTCTGCAATTTCCAGACACGCTCTATTCTAACCCAGACAGGAAAAAAATTCAAGACACCAATATCGTATCATGCGGTAGCCGCCACCTCCTGCTGATTCCTCCGGCTGTTTATAACCAGCTCCTTCAGCTCCTCCATGGACATATCGTGATCTTCCATGAGAATCATAAGATCCTTTGTCTGCTCCGAGAGTATGAGGGCCTCGATCTCCTTCTGCCGCTCCTGCAATTCTGCCAGATGCTCCTCATACTGTTCCATAGTTGCCTGCACTTCCAGCAGCTCATCCTGCAACTTTTCCAAAACACTTCTTCTAGGTCTACGTGCCATAGGTTTGTCCTCCTGCTTTGCTGTTGAAATTTTCCATCTATATAATATTACACAGTTGCCATGGAAATTATACACAATTTTGCAGGTAGCGCTAAAAAAAACATACTGCGCATTCACTGCGCTGACCGTAGGAAAATACAGCCGCTGCCCTCTACATCCGTTCGTTGAGCCAGAGTAAGGTTCCCTGGCCCTCAGAGACTGCTTTGCGGTACACAAAGTCTGCGCAGGCAATGTCATAGGCGCCGGATCCCATATGGGTATACACGATAATCTCATCCTGGGACTCCCGTCCGGGAAGGGCTCCTGTTACAATATCCGCAATCTCTCCATAGATATCACCGGCATCCAGCTTCACCCCATGGGACATGATCCCACTGTCAATAATCTCCGTCTGGTCTGTCTTCCGGTTTCCCACGACCCACTTGTCTGCCTGACTGGCCAGTGACGGGTCCACGTCGATAAACCCGTCCAGGGCGATGACGGTGGTTCCCTTTTCTACCCACGCGCTTTCCAGAAGAATTTCCGGACTGCTGGTTGCCGCCAGGATGATATCTGCTCCCTTCACGGCCTCCCTGCATGTATCTGCGTACTTTATCCGGATCCTGTCCTGGAATTTCTTCCTGAGCCTCTCAAATGCCTCCTTCCGCCTGCAGTATACCGAGATGACTTCCAGCTCCGGGAAGCCTTGAAGAGGGTGATGTTGTGAAGGATATTTCCTTTGTAATAAGTGGGAACACCGGCCATATTGGCGCCGGCTGTCTCCCCCTGGCGTGCAGCATTGTCCCAGATACCGATGATCTGGGTAGACCCCGTCTGGAGACTGGTTCCTTCGCTGCAGTCACCTGCACAATAGATTCCCGGCATACTGGTCTGCATCCGCTCATCCACCACGATCCCCCGGTTGACCCGGATCTTCTCATCCGATTTGCCGTCCGTCTGAACTGTTACGGCATCTGCCCATGAGAATCGCTACGCGATGGGGCAGATGCCC
>CAJTOW010000160.1 GCA_910577655.1 uncultured Lachnospiraceae bacterium
GGATGTTTTCAGAGGCATTGAGGATACTGGACCAGAACACAGTGAAATATATGATTGAGGAACTGCAGAAACAGCTGGAAGATGAGAAAGCAGAGAAGGCAGCAGTAATCAAAGAAAAGGATGCGGAAATCAAAGAGAGGGATGCGGAAATCAAAGAGAGGGATGCGGAGATAGAAGAATTAAAAAAACAGCTGGAAACTGTCCGTCCAGGCTGAGCAGGAAGAAAAGATCTCCCCCGCCCAGTGAACTATAACCAGTGAATTGGATTATGACGCGAAAAAGATATGTGAAGTTTTGATCTGTTTTGTAGCGCTTGTGATTCTGCGTCTGATTTAGAATGGAATGGTCAAGATAGACTGTCTGTAGAACGGATCGCCGAAGCGCTGAGGGAGGTAAACTGCCTGCGGGTGAGGGGCGGGAAACTGATCGGGCCGGTAATGTTTCTGGCTTCTCATGCATCCGATCCGCTCAATGGACAGATATTATACGTCAGCGGGGGCTGTGAGCGGACAAGCTGGTGATGAGATGGGAAGAAAAAGGGCTGTGGGGAAATGAAAGGTATCTGTTGTCATTTCTTCACAGCCTCTTTTTTAATGGTCTGCCGTTTTTTTCGTCAGGGGCAGGGAATGATACGGTTTCCGCCCAGTCTGGCGCCGTTCAATAGCAATCTGTTCTAATGTCTTGCTGTTATCTAAGTGTTTATTCAATCTCCAGATTCACATTGGTAAATACCACATCCGCGCTTCTGGCCACAAACATCCCCACGTAGACATGTTCCGGATCCAGTCCGGTCAGGGGGAAGTCAAAGCCGGCAGAGACAGGGGCATTGTCCCCGAAGGTGCAGGTGTAGCCGTCGGAGGATTTGCGGATCTCCAAGTGAACCGTATCTCCGGCCCCATAGGAGTGGGTCAGGGCGCCGCCGCTTGTCAATGTGCCGCTCTTGCGGGCGAAGCAGTTCCAGGGTTCGTCGGAGTCCAGCATCAGGGGGCCTGCTGCCACATAATCGCCCAGGGTGTCATTGCTGACCGTGTCTACATAGATGTCGTCCCGTGCCATGAGACCAAAGGAAGCCTGGTTGTTGGCATCCAGCTTCTGGATGGTCACATCTGCCGAGAAGGTGAAATTGCGGTTGGCGGGAACTGTCTGGTAGTACATGGCAATGCCGTCGGTTCTGGTGGAGATCTTGCCTACTTTGGCACCTACGGTGGTGTCATCGCCGCCGTCGAAGCGTCCTGCCGCGATGCGGACCGCATCCTCATCGTAGGGCGCCAGGGTGAAGTAGATATCATTGACATATTCCATGGCTTCCACATCACCGAAGACAGTTCCCTTCCAGTCTCCGATGGAGGGCCAGTGGGAGCTGTCTTCGGTGGGCTGGGAGAAGGCCCGGTCCTGGTAGGAAGCATTGTAGCCCAGGAGCCATTTGTTGGGCGGTGTCGGGTTGCTGATCAGATAATTCTTCAGTGGGCAGTTGGTCTGGGCCAGCTCATTGGCAATCAGCCATGCGTTCCAGCAGGCACCGTATATATTGGTGTGGGTGTTGTCGATGCTGACCTCCCTGGAGGACAGCCATGCGTGGCGGTCCCGCACCTTGGTAGCACCCAGGGTTTTGTAGATTTCCCGGGTACGCTTGGTCAAATTGATCACAGGAACATTCTTCGCTACAGCGGCCATCTGGATGGCTTTGCCGTAGTCGCCGCCCTCAAAGGTGCCTTCGATGGTGGTCTGGTCTCCGATGATGTGCCCGCTTTCTCCGTTATAATTGTCGCCGGGGTCGCGGCGGACGATGGGAGTGCAGACCAGGGGAGTCACTCCGGCGGCCCGGGCAGGCTCGATATATGCCTCGGTCAGATAGTACTGGATGGAGCCGGGAGTGGAAGCCGTGCCGTTGGGATTGGTGTAGCGGGCGGACTCGGCCTTCTCGTCATTGTGCCCGAAACCGATGATCAGATAGTCTCCATCCCGCATCTCAGACAGAAGGGTCTGGTACTGGGGGGTCTCCATAAAGCTTTTGGTGCTGGTGCCGGATACGGCCAGATTGCGGATCCCGATCCCCTGGAAATACCGGTAGAGCTGGGTGCCCCAGCCGCAGCGGGGGATGTAGTAGTTATCCTGAAATTCTGCTGCCGTGGAATCTCCAACCACCCACAGGGTGGGAATAGCAGCAGTCCCGTCTTCCCCGGCAGTTCCCTCCTCCGGTTCGGCAAATGCAGTAAATCCTCCTAAAATAAGAACAGCCGTACCAAAGAGTGCGGCTGTCATCCGTTTCAAAATACTCTTTTGCATGAAATTCTCCTTATGATTACAATCCGGTCCGGCATGACGTGGGACTGTAAAAGTTTGTCTGTAGTTACACCCTGGAGCGTGTCTGCAGAAATCACAGCCAGAACGCGGCAGGTTGTTTGCTGAACATATTATACATAAAAAACATTTGTTTGCAAACAGAATTTTAAAAATTTTAAGGGAATTGTCAGATGGACGTAACAGTTCAGGGGGGCTGAACTGCTGCAGATGGACTGTCCGGATCCCATAAAGAAAACAATATAAGGGATATAAAGAAACTTGTATTTTACTAATTCTCCAAAATTGTTTATACTTATTATTTAATAGATGGTATGCTGGGGCAGGCTTTAAGCACCCGCTGTCTGCGCCTTCTGCACGCCTGCAAAGCCAGATGCAGGCCCCACTATGCCGCGTTCATTCGGGCCAAATGTCCTACAAAGTGGAACGCACAGCTACCGGAAAGCAATTTTCAAACACGCTCCAGGAAAATACACGAGAGGCAGGCACGCATATGAAAGAGAAAAAAGGAAAGCCAGGCACCATCTTTCTGATCATGTTCCGGACCGGATGTTTCACCTATGGAGGCGGCTGGAGTATCTTTGCCCAGCTGGAGGAGGAGTTTGGAGAAAAACGGGGGTGGCTGTCTAAGGAAGAGCTTCTGGATATCATGTCCCTGGCCAGATCATTTCCCGGGATCATGGTTATCAATATGTCAGTCATGTTCGGATACAAGGTCTGCGGGGTACCGGGAGCCCTGGCGGCAGCTTTCGGGCTTTCCATGCCGGCGTTTATTGTGATCAGTATGGTGACATGCTGCTACGAGGTACTGATGCGCAACCAGATGGTGGCCAGGGCCATGACCGGGGTGCGGTGCAGTATCGTCCCCATCATGATCATGGCGGCGGCCCGGATGAAGAACAATGCCCTGGGAGGCCGGATCACGTATGTATTTGCGGCAGCGTCCCTTCTTCTGTGCCTCTTCTCCGGTATGAATAAGCTGGTGATGATCCTTGCGGCAGGCGCGCTGGGTATGGTGATCTGGCGGGGAAAGAAAAAGCCGCCTGAGGAAGCAGATACATAAAACAGGCGGCCAGCACATAAAGGAGAGCAAAAACATGATATTTCTCAGACTTTATCTGTCCTTTTTGAAAATCGGATTTTCCAGTTTTGGCGGCATGACCATGATCCCCATTATCAATGACGAGGTGCTCCGCTATGGCTGGATGACCTCTGCCCAGGTCATGGACATCGTAGCCATCGCGGAGATGACACCGGGATCCCTGGGAATCAATGCAGCCACCTTTGCGGGGATGCAGATTGCGGGGCTTGCGGGAGCGTGCTGCGCGACTCTGGGGGTCATGACTCCCTCCCTGACTCTCTGTCTGGCGGCAGTGGTCTGCATAGAGCGGCTTAGAGGGAGCTGGTGGCTGGAGGCAGCGTTAAAGGCCATCCGTCCCGTAAGCTTCGGGATGCTGCTGTCGGTGGTGGTGACCATGAGCGCTGTTTTTGTCGACCAGTCCCATATTATGTGGAACCGGGTGCTGATATCCGTGCTGGTTCTGTTTGCCATGAAGAAATGGTCCCTGTCAGCCCCCAAGGCCATAGTATTGTCTGTGGTGCTGGGGCTGGTGATGGGAGTATGAGCCGGGAAGGGGGCGCTGGGAGACAGCGTGATACCCGGATAAACGGTATCCGCTGTCCGTAAGGCTGTATCAGCCATTCATGAGTTGCTCCAGATCCTGATAGAATCCCGGATAGGAGATATTCACACAATCTGCGCCCACAATCTCTGTCTCTCCCTCCACCCCGCAGCCGGTGACTGCGAATGTCATGGCGATCCGGTGGTCTGAGCGGCTGTCGATGACGGCGCCATGGAGGGGTCTGCCGCCATGGATGATCATGCCGTCATCGGTTTCTTCCACATCAGCGCCCATGGCAGAAAGGCCCTGGACCATGACCTGGATCCGGTTGGACTCCTTGACCTTCAGTTCCGCGGCATCCCGGATAATGGTGTCGCCGTCGGCAAAGCAGGCCATGGCCGCGATCATGGGCAGCTCGTCGATGAGAGTCGGTATGATGGCTCCTTCAATCACGGTTCCGTGGAGACTGCTGCTGCGCACCAGAATGTCTGCCGTGGGTTCGCCGCTGTGTGTCTCTTCATTGATCAGGGTCAGGTCAGCCCCCATGGCTTTGAGAACATGGAGGATGCCGTCACGGGTGGGATTGATCCCTACATTCCGGACAAGAAGTTCAGAGCCGGGGATCATCACTCCCGCGGCCAGGAAGAAGGCAGCAGAGGAAATGTCGCCGGGAACCAGGATCTTCTGGGCGTACAGCTCTCTGGCCGGCCGGAGGATGGCAGTAGTACCCTCTGTCCTTATATCAGCTCCAAAGCTTTTTAGCATCAGCTCAGAATGGTTTCTGGAAATGTAGGGTTCTGTGACCCGGGTTTCCCCTTCTGCGTACAGACCGGCCAGGAGGATGGCGGACTTTACCTGGGCAGAGGCCACCGGAGACTGGTAGTGGATACCGCAAAGGGCGCTGCCGGTGATCTCCAGGGGGGCGCAGTCATTTCCCGCCAGACTGCGGATCCGGGCACCCATCTGGGACAGGGGAGTCATGATCCGTTTCATGGGGCGTTTCCTGATGGAGGCATCCCCGGTGAGGGTGGAGGTAAAGCTCTGGGCCGCCAGGATTCCGGAGATCAGACGGGTGGTGGTGCCGCTGTTGCCGCAGTCCATAACCTGCCCAGGCTCATGAAGCCCAAAAAGGCCTTTGCCTTTCACCAGGACTGTGGAACCCTGGATGGTGATGGGGATGCCCATGGCAGAGAAGCAGGAGATAGTGGACAGACAGTCCGCCCCCTGGAGGAAATGATGGATCTCTGTGGTTCCCTTTGCCAGGGATCCCAACATCACACTGCGGTGGGAGATGGATTTGTCACCGGGGACCCTTATTTCCCCCCGGAGTCCGCTGCATTTTCTGAATTTCATAATTGTCTCCATTCCGCCGTCAGGAGGACGGCACAAATCGTAATCATGTACATCTGGAATCTCACCATGTCTGATTTTGTGAGAATATAATCTGCTATTTTGTGGGAATCAGCTCATAATTATATTTTTTCAGTGCTTCCCAGGCCGCTTCTCTGGCAGAGCTTTCGTAGAAGGTGATCTTAAGAGCGCCTTCTCCCTGCTCTCTATTGTGGTTAATGCCGATATTCTTGATGCTGATGCCGCGGGCGCTGAGGATCACAGCCAGGGTGGAAATGGCGCCGGGCTCGTCCACCACATCCACAGAGAAGGAATAATCCGGGGTTACGGAACCGGTGGACGGGTCGGAGATAGAGTTGCGGTAAATCCGGGAGATATCAAACATCTGGTAGATCCCCTCCTGATCCTTCTGCCGCAGCTGTCCCAGGGTCCGGGTCAGGGAGGCGATGTAGCTTTCCAGCATGGAAATGATATTCTCCGTGTTGGTCATGCAGATCTGTTCCCACATGACGGGAGAGGAGGAGGCGATCCGGGTGATATCCTTGAAGCCGCCAGCCGCCAGCTTCTTCATGAGACCTGCCTGGTTGTCGCAATCCCTGACAAGATTCACCAGACTGGAGGCAATGATGTGGGGCAGATGGCTGATGGCCGCCGTGATCCGGTCATGCTCCCGGTAATCCAGGACAATGGGGATCGCCCCGGTCATACGGGCAAGCTTTGTCATGCGTTCCACATCCCTGACCGGTGAGGCGTCTGTAGGGGTGATGATATAGTAGGCATTCTCCAGCAGATGGTCTGTGGAAGATTCATAGCCTGTCTTCTCAGAGCCGGTCATAGGGTGCCCGCCCACAAAGATATCCTCCATACCCAGCTCTGTGACCGCTTTGTGGATGTCCGTCTTGGTGCTGCCTACATCGGTGATGAAGGCGCCCGGTTTCAGAAAGGGGCGCACATCGGCCAGATACCGGGCATTGTACTCTACGGGAGTACACAGGAAAATGATGTCACATTCTCTTAAAGGTTCTCCTGTACCCTCCAGGATCACATCCACAATACCATCCCTGCGGGCCTGCTCCAGCTTGGAGCGGGTCCGCATGTAGGCCATAATCCGGATATCCGGGTCCGCACGTTTCAGGCTCTTTGCCAGGGAGCCTCCGATCAGGCCAAAACCGATAAAACCAACCACTAAATCACTCATGAAAAGCTCCTTCCTGCCAGACTGGAGTAGGGTCTGAGCTGTGCCGTCAGATCCTCAAACTGGTCAAAGGTCAGGGACTGGGGGCCGTCGGAAAGGGCATGGGCCGGATCAGGGTGCACCTCGATCATCAGACCGTCAGCGCCGGCAGCAATGGCAGCCTTTGCCAGGGGGGCAACATAGGCCCGGACTCCGGTGGCATGGCTGGGATCCAGGATCACCGGAAGATGGGTGCGGCTCCGCAAAACAGGAACAGCGCTGATGTCCAGGGTGTTGCGGGTAGAGGTCTCATAGGTACGGATTCCGCGCTCGCACAAGACCACATGTTCATTTCCCTCAGACATGATATATTCGGCGGCATTGAGCCACTCGTCTATGGTAGCGGACAGGCCGCGTTTTAGTAAGACCGGCAGGCCGGATTTTCCGGCTTCCTTTAATAATTCAAAATTCTGCATGTTGCGGGCGCCGATCTGGAGCATATCCACGTACCGGACTGCCCGTTCAATGGCATGCTCGCTGGTGACTTCACAGATCACATTAAGTCCGGTGGCTTCCCTGGCTTCCTTCATGTACTGGAGTCCGGTCTCCTCCAGCCCCTGGAAGGAGTAGGGGGAGGTCCTGGGCTTATAGGCGCCGCCCCGCAGGAAGCTGGCGCCCGCCTTTTTGACAGCAAAGGCGGTTTCCATCATCTGCTCACGGCTTTCCACCGCGCAGGGGCCTGCCATGATGGTCAGGCTGCCGGGGCCGATAGAGGTATTGCCCACCTGGATAACAGACTGTTCCGGGTGGAACTTTTTGTTGGCCAGCTTGTAGGATTCGGTGACGGCCACGATCTTGTCCACGCCATCTGCGATCTCCAGATTCTTGCCCTTAAGACGGGTCTTGTCACCTACGACACCGATGATGGTGACCTCGTGGCCCCTGGACAGATGAACCTGCAGGTCATTGTCCTGGATGACCTGGGTGACTCTGTCGATGGCTTCCTGGGAAGCATTGGGTTTCATAATAATAATCATATGTTTTTCCTCGCATTGTGTTTGATGGATGATAAATATTCGGGTACTTACCGGCAATTTTCTGGGCAAAATCATATGTGCCCCTGCTCTAAGGATGCCTATTAAGCCCAATTGGTATTCTAGCGCAGGAATGGGAGATTGTCAACGCTTTATGACTTTAAAGTTCGACACTTTAAAGCATATATGTTACTATTCACGGGGGGCATCTTCTTGTCCGGCTCCGCCGGACAAGAAGCAT
>CAJTOW010000161.1:0-4663 GCA_910577655.1 uncultured Lachnospiraceae bacterium
CGCATCCGCCGGAGGCTTAAAGTAAACCCGCTTTCATTCATGGTGGTATCTGCAAAGCTGATATGAGGGTTTACCTTGAAAGTTCCATCGCCGCAGGCGATTTAAGATCAGGGATGCCAAATGCGCCCACCAGTACTTTCATTCACTGGTGGCGCGTCCCCTGCCGGACGCATGAAGGCTTACTTGGGGGCAGCTTCCTCGTTGAGGGGCTTATAGTTGCTGTCCATGTAATTCTTTTTCCCGAAGGGGACATAATTTTCATCCAGCAAAATCATGTTTCCGTTTCCCAGATCAGGAAACTGCTGCGCAACCTCCCGTAGCACTTCCCATTCGTCTCTGGCGTTTTCTTTGTTGTCCTCCTCCACCTGTCTTAGGGCCTCTTGGATAGACTGCTGGTCTGCCGTTCCCCAATAAAGAGGATGGGGCTGGAAGGAGGAATGGTAATCGCCACCCTCATAGCAGAAGAAACAGGAGCACGGAATTTTTTCAAACAGAATTTTCTGTGCCCCGTCAAGCTCTTTCACCTCCAGACAGTAGCACCCATTTACGGTTGCCGCACCATCCTGCACGGTCATATTTGCGATTGCCATGATAGTGAGGGGTTCCGTTTTCACGATCATGCCGGGAACCAGAAGCCCCTCCTCATATATTTCCCGTAAATATTCATCAGAAAATTTTCCGACAGCCCGCCATAGGAAAAACAATGCAAGAAGAAGACAGATAACGGCAGGTATCCAGCTTTTAATCAAAAAAATCCCTGCCATACCCAGGAAGCACACGCAGATTATCGCAGAGCTTCTCCGCTTTTTGACGACAGCTTTTATTATCTCATCCTTCTGCCGGATCCGGTTCGCATCCGCATGGATGCCGGATTTTACACTTGCCTCAAATTGTGAATAATCGACCATTTTTTCCTCCATTTCTTACGTTTGCTTAAACGTTGTTATTGCATTTCAGTTTAGCACATTTATGGGGTATTTACAAGAGGACACAGAACGGGGCCGAAGCACTATATCCGCGCAACAGCCCCCATCTTTCCTTAAATTATTGCTTTGAAAGCTCCATCGCCAAAGCGATTTAAAATCAGGGTTGCTGTGTGCCAGTGGCACACGTTTAGCAACGACCGAAGCGGAGCGGAGAGCCAAATGCGCCCACCAGTATACTTTCATTCACTGGTGGCACATCCCCTGCTGGGCGCATGGAGGTTTGTCTGACATATTCCAGCAATTGCAGCTGGAAAAATATATGTTACTCTTCCTTTATCTCCTCTGCCCGTATCACCTCTGCCTGTTCCTGGGCCTGGATCGTGACCGTCATAGTCTCCAGAACATGCTCCTGGGTAATGGCATGTTCCGTCCGGTCCAGACAGTCCCGGATCAGGCGGCCAAAGAAGACAAAGCCCATCTTTCCGGTGACCTGCTCCCGGTGCTCGCCCTGGCGGTCCACCCAGATCACATGATCCCCCTCCTGGGAGGTGCCGGGGTCTATATACTTGCGGATCTCGATGGTTCCCTCCGTCCCCATGACAAAGACCCGCCCGTCCCCCCAGGCTCCCAGACCATCCGGGGTGAACCAGTCCACCCGGAACCAGCAGGTAGCGCCATTATCTGCCAGAAGGGTTCCCTCCCCAAAATCATAGAAATGCTTCTTATCCTGATTCCGGTAGTTAGCCACGGCAGTGTGAAGCACCCTGGCGGTTCTGGCATTGCAGTAGGTGAGAAACTGCTCGATCTGGTGGCTGCCCAGATCCAGGATGATGCCCCCGTTCTCCCGCTCCTCAAAGAACCAGTCTGGTCTGGTGGGACGGTTGAGCCGGTGGGGCGCCAGGATGGTGACCTGCAATACCTGGCCGATCTTCCCCTCTCTGATCAGCTGTTCCCCATAGACTGCTCCCTCCACATGAATCCGTTCCCCAAAGTAGATGATATATTTTCTCCCGGTGCGGCCGCAGGCTTCCCGGACAGCCTCCACCTCAGTCAGGGAAAGCATTCCCGGTTTGTCCACGAAGAAATCCTTCCCGGCCTCCATGACCTGGATGCCCAGGCCACAGCGCCTGGAAGGGCGGATGGCGCTGGCAACCATCTGAAGCTGTCCATCCTCCAGAATCTCCTGCCTGGAAGCGGCACACCGCACCTGGGGATAGCGCTCTGCGAATTGCCGGCATTTCTCCGGGTCCGGATCCCACACGCCCACCAGCTGTGCTCCCGCTTCCAGCAGGCCGTTGCATATGGCATAGATATGTCCGTGGTCCAGACCGATGACGCCGAACCGGAACTCACCGGGCCTGCACACTTTCTCTACCTGCCCCCGGAACTCGGGTGCATAATTCATCCCATCTGCTTTCTGCATCCTGTTTCCTCCTGACGGCAATACCCTTTTAAAGGCTTCCGCCTACTTTGATTCCTATATCCGCGTAATTCTCTACACTCTTTTTCTTCTCATGGAATCTCACTGCTTTGCTCAGGATACCCTCCCTGGTATAGAAGAGATCCTTCCTGTCCATAGGGATCGCCACCTTCGTCCCGGTGAAAGCCGACTGGTAGACAGCAGAGATGAACTCCACGGTCTTTCGCCCGTCCACTCCGGTGATCAGCGGCTGGGTTCCCTGTTCAATGGCTGAGATCATATTCTCGATCTGCCCACAATGCTCCTGATAGGTCAGGCTCCCCGCGCTCTGGAATGCCACTTCAAATGCTGCCTGCTGGTCCTCATCGTCCTCGGGATAGCCGTTGGGCATCTGGCGGTTGACACTGATCTTGTGTGGGATCTCCACAGACCCCTTTTCCCCGTCAATGATGATCTTCTGTTCTTCTCCGTGATGCAGAAGAGAGGCCACCATGAGACCTACCGCACCGCTCTCAAACCGCAGGGTGCTGATAGACACATCCTCCACCTCACTGTTATTGTGATTCTGGTTGGACACCATGGCAGAGACCTCTTTCAGATCTCCCATGAGCCACAAGAACAGATCAATATGGTGAACCGCATGGATGAAGGTGCAGCCGCCGCCCTCCTTCGCCCAGGTGCCGCGCCACCAGAGATCATAATAGTTGTCTCCTCTCCACCAGAGGGAATTGGCCTGGGCAAAATACAGCTGCCCCAGGGCTCCACTCTCCAGAAACTTCTTCGTCCGCATGATGTCCGCCTTGAACCGGTTCTGGGCTACCACGGACAGAAGCGCCCCGCTCTCCTTCGCTGCCTCCAGCATCTGGTCACACTCCTCCAGGGAGGGCGCCATGGGCTTCTCACACAATACATGCTTTCCTGCCCGCAGGAATGCGGTCACTGCCTTACAGTGATCCGATGGGGGCAGGCAGACAGACACCAGGTCAATGTCTTCCCTGTCCACCAGCTTCCGGTAGTCCTCCACCACATCACAGTCCAGCCCGTACTTCTCTTTCTTCTCCCGGGCCTTCTGGACATATATATCCGCCATGGCTACGATCCGGCAGCGCCCTGCCAGCTCCCTGTAAGCCTCAATATGCACATTGGCAATATCGCCTGCACCTAATATGGCCACTCCTATCATAGCTCCACCTGCTTTCCTGATTTATATTTCGCTGTAACCGCGTACATTTCCAGATCTGTCACGCTCCTCTGTCCGGAATACCCCGGACACAGACGAATCCAGAACCAGACGAATCCGGAACCAGCCGGTTACATTTTAACACGTTCTGCGGATATGCGCATTACTTTTTCTTATTTTCGCAGTAATTCTGGCAACAGCCCGTAACAGTTCAGATATCCCTTGAACTGTTACCATTTCCAGGTTACTGTCTGCCCAAAACCAGTGTACACACTGGCATGCCTATCTGCTTCCCTTTTTCAGCCTGTCAAACACATGGAACTGTGACAGGATCAGCACCACGATCACCACCAGGAAGATCACACTGATCGGCCGCCCGAACATAGGCATAAAGCTGCCCCCGGATATGGTCAGGGCTCTTCTTAAGTTGGAATCTGTCATGCTGCCCAGGATCACCCCCAGCAGAAACGGCGCTGCCGGAAATTCTGCCACAGAAAGGAAGAATCCGATGATTCCAAAGATAAACATTACCTTCACATCAAACATGATATGGTTGATGACAAAGGAACCAACCACACACAGCACATAGATCACCGGCATCAGAAGCTCTTTCTTTACTCCCAGGATCTTTACCGAGAACTTGGACACGATCTGGGCCAGGATCCACATAGCTGCCGCGGCCATGAACAGATCCACACAGACCTGGTACAGAAACTCCGGACTCTCATTCATCAGAAGAGGGCCGGGACGGTATCCGTGCATCATAAAGGCTGCCAGAAGCACAGCCGCCGGCGCGCTCCCCGGAACAGCCAGGGAAAGGATCGGGATGATCGCGCCGCCGATGCAGGAGTTGTTGCCTGCCTCCGCAGAGATAATGCCTGCCACAGCCCCATCGCCAAAGGTCTCCGGCTCCTTGCTGGTGGACTTGGACGCCCAGTAGCTGAGCCAGCCTCCCACGTCCTCACCCACACCAGGGATGATCCCCACGCCCACACCGATAAAGGAAGAACGTATCAGCTCCACCACATGATCCCTGATAATCCCAAAGCCCTCTTTCATATGGAAGGGCGAGAACTCCAGCACATGGCTCTCTGTCTTCCTGAATGCCTTGATAATCTCAGGAAATCCAAACAGGCC
>CAJTOW010000161.1:4673-7527 GCA_910577655.1 uncultured Lachnospiraceae bacterium
TCATAATGGGAATCAGAGCCAGACCAGCCATAATGTTGACATTTCCGAAGGAAAATCTCGGAAATGCGTCCACCTGGTCAAGCCCCACCTGGGCCACCAGAAGGCCGATTACACCAGAGATCCATCCCTTCACCGCGTTTCCGCCTGAGGTCAGGTTGCCGCAGATGATGACACCAAAGAGACTTAGCAGGAAGAACTCCCAGCTTCCAAACTGTAAGGATATCTTTGTCAGAAGGGGTGTCAGGGTCAGAACACAGAGCACGCTGATAAGGGTTCCCACGCAGGAGGCTGTGGTGGCCAAAAAGATCGCCAGGCCACCCTTGCCCCGGTTTGCCAGGGGAAACCCGTCCAGGGCCGTAGCCGCGCTGGCCGGTGTTCCAGGGATATTAAGAAGAACCGCTGCCTGACAGCCTCCGGAAATCGCGCCCACATAGACACCGATCAGAGAAATGATCGCGCTGGTACTGGACAGACTGTAGGTAAGGCCTGTCAGCAGAGCTACGGCCATGGTAGCGCTCAGACCTGGAAGCATACCCATCACCAGCCCCGCAAAGGTGGAAACAAACAGGACCCCCAGATTCATGGGTGTCATTACAGCTCCAAAGGCCTGGGCCAGATATTGTAATGCCATAAACAATCCCTCCTCTCTATGGTAACGGTACCCGGAAGCACACCTGGAACAGGAAGATGATCAGAATCGTCACAACCAGCGACACAGATACAATCTTTACCAGGGAACCGGCCTCCAGAAAGTACATCAAAAGCAGCATAAATAAAAAGGTAGACAGCCAGAAGGGCAGCAGCCCCAGAAGTACAAAGGTGTACAAGGCCATCAGCACCACGCCCACCAGCATGCGGAAGGAATTGGGGTCCTTCTTAATATCCTGGAGCATGCTCTTCATCTCCTGGGTCCTTGCTTTTGTCCCCCCATCCTTCAGACTCTCCAGCAAAAGAACAATGGATAAAATCAGCAGGATCCCTCCAAGCATAAGGGGGATCAGAGCCGGTGACAGATACAGAAGCTTGCCTGCCTTCCTATAGATGCCAAAGCTTTCAAACAATACAAAGAACGATAACAGCAGAAGTACAATCGAAGAAAGAAAATCCTTCATTTTCCGGTTATTTTCCAAATAATATCACCTCTCTTGTCTGATTGGGTACACCCGGACACGCTGCTGGGCATCCGGACATACAAGCTGTGGGGCCGTCCCTGTAATCGGGCCAGCCACTACTTTGTAAAAGCGGAGGAGTCCTGCCTTTTTGACCCTTCCGCTTCTATTATGCGGATCTATGCATCATACAGAAAGACCTGCATCCGCATAGATCCCGCCATTTATAACTTGTGTCTGACCCGGATCAACCAGAACAGCGGCCCACTGAATCTGCCATACTGCGTAAGAAACTTCTGACAAGTTCCTGATCTGGATCAACCAGAGCAGCAGCCCACTGAATCTGTCATGCTGCGTAAGAAACTGCCGGAAATCGCCTAACGGCTGATATCAAAGTCCTCCGGTGAAATAGTAGCCACACCACAGTCATACAGAGTCCAGGTAACGGTAGACGCCAGCTTCTCAATATAGCCCTCTGCCTCTGTTCTTCCCATGGCGGTTACAAGGAATCCCTTGGTCTCACAGAATGCCAGGAAGTCTTCGCTCTTCACTGCCTCATCAAAAGCCTTGTCCAGGGCCGCGATCACATTCTCCGGCTGTCCCTTGGGAACAGCGATTCCCGTGGTCTCGCCCATGGGCAGTCTGTCTGCCAGCTGGGGCACAAAGTCCAGAATAGAAGGAATCACAGTACCGTTCTCCAGAACGATCTCATCTGCCGTAAAGTTGGCCAGTGCTCTCATATCGCCGGACACGAACATATCCTGCATCTCAACCAGCAGCTGGCTGGTGAAATCCACCTCGCCTGCCAGGGCTGCCGTGATGGCCTTGCTGCCGCCTTCATAGGTTACATGCTTATATTCCAGTCCTGCTGCCGCACAGAGAACCTCGATTCCCAGATGTCCGCCGGAACCCATGCCGCCGGTGCCGTCGGTAACCTGGCCGGGACGTGCTGCCATATCATCCAGCAGATCCTGGGCTGTCTGGTAAGGAGAGTCCTTCCGCACGGCCAGAACGTTGGGAGTGAAGGTGGCCAGATAGAAATCCCAGTCCCTGTGGGTGCTCTCGGTATAGCCCAGAACCGGCATAGCCGTCAGCGCCAGCATACCATTGGCCAGAATATTGTACCCGTCCTTTTCTGCCTTCTGGACTGTCAGGGAACCTACGGAACCGCCAGAACCGGGAGTATTGGTTACTACGATGTTGGTGCCCAGGCTCTTACCCATGGCATCAGCCAGCGCACGGCCGGTCAGGTCGGTAGAGCCGCCCGGATTCCACGGAACCACCATATTAATATCACGGGAAGGATACTGGTCGGCCTTGCTGCCGATCTGCTTATAAGCGATCCCCGCGATCAGGGCCACAACTACGATTGCAACTACTGCGATCATGGATTTTTTGTTTTTCATATGATTTCCTCCTGAATTTTAGTTACAGTATCCCCACATTTCCAGCAAAGAAGCCCTGGAATATGTGTTTATATCTTATGGGCAAACGTTTGCCTATGGCACCTGAAATGGTACCGCTGCTTTGTGCCCTTCTTCCCCCTATGGTATCCTGGCCACTGCTGTGACCGGATCCTTCCAAGGGTACCGCTGGAAACCGGAGACTATCTGCCTGCCGGCGTTTCCTCCCGGTGAAGCAAAGCTCCTTCCGGCGAGAAAACCACCCTAGAGTGTGTCTGAAAATTGCCGGATATTCGTCAATATGCCGAAAGCAGGTAAAAATCACACCTTGATTCACTCTTT
>CAJTOW010000162.1 GCA_910577655.1 uncultured Lachnospiraceae bacterium
TTGGAGGTATAACCAGAGTTTTGTCGCTGTCTGTTATACTGTTGCCTGATCCCGTCATGAGGCGGGGAAAAGGAGGTAACAGTAAATGTTGGATTTAATGAATCCGGAGGAAAGGCCGGAACAGATCCAGAGGTATGGAGTGTATACCATCCGGACAGCAACGGAAGACGGGGTGGTCTATTCCAGGTCATTCATAGTGGTACGGAATGGCTATGGTGTCATCTCCCGGTTCACAAGGCTCCAGGACTATGCGGGCTTCAAGGTGTATAAGCCGATCTCATCGAACGCGGAGAAGAAGCTGTATTACATCTGCGGAATGCTCAACTATGTCCTGGTGGACAATGGAAGGAGGTTCGGGATCCGCCATGTGTTCGGCATTACAGCGGAGATGCTGCAGGAATACTTTGACTATTATGCAGCGGAAAAGAAAGCGGACGGGGACTACCGGGGAAGGGACAGCATCACCAAATGTATCGGCGCCGTGACTGCTTTTATGGCGAACCTTGTATGGAAGTTCGGCGGGTTTATGAAGGTCACCCGTCCGGAGCTGTACCGCGACGAAGCCGCGT
This sequence comes from uncultured Lachnospiraceae bacterium, assembly GCA_910577655.1. Lineage (GTDB taxonomy): Bacteria > Bacillota > Clostridia > Lachnospirales > Lachnospiraceae > Brotaphodocola. Next base: position 570 of record CAJTOW010000162.1, read on the forward strand.
ATGACAGACATGGGCGGCGCTTCTTTAAAGCAGTCCCCATGTTCCAGGTTTCCGGGATGCCGGTGAGGAAAAAGATCTTTCGGGATATCCCTTATAAAGTCTTTGAGGTACTGATCCCGATGGCTTTCCGTTATGCCAGGGACATCGCCTTTGGACTCTGCCTGCAGGCATTCGCGGGGCTGCGCGCCGGGGAGGTATGCAGCGTGCGGCAGGAATGCAGCCCCCTGGGGAGGGGGATCACACTCACCGAGCTTGGCGGGCGTGTAGTCAGCGCCGTGGTCGATGTCGAACAGGAGATCCGGATGCGGGATGATGACGTTGAGGTCGGGATGATCAAGAAAGAGCGCAGGCAGGGTGTCTACCCCGCATTCCTGGAGGCTTTCTGCAAGGCATACGGGCTGCACAGGGAGTTCCTTTCCGGGCGGGAGTTCGACAGGGACTACTGCCCCATGTTCATCAACAGGAATGGGGAAGCCATGACCTATGAGACTTACCGGACGAGGTTCCGTGAGCTGGTGGATGGGCATCTCCGCCCATACCTGATAAAGAGCAGCGACCCGGAACTGAGGCTCTATGGGCAGCTCCTGTATGAGGACCAGCTTGGGACACATGCGCTGCGCCACTGGTTTACGGTCCAGCTCGTACTCAGGGGCGAGGATATCGGGAGCATCCAGTACTGGAGGGGTGACAGCAGCCCGGAAAGCTCGTTCCTGTATCTCCAGGACAAAGGTGACCTTACAAGGGAACTGGAGGCATCCAGCGACCGGCTGGTGACCATGCTCGTGTCAGGATGGAGGGATCTTGAAGATGATACTGTTTGATGAAGTCTTAAAAGACGCGGCGCAGGTGCAGTCGGCATACCGGGATATCTGCCGGTGCAGGGATGACCTCCTTGGGTTTCTGGACAGGAACGGATGGTTCGGGCAGGCCCCGGAAGGCAGCGGCAGGGAGATGGCGGTCAGCGATTACGAAAGCATGCGCGGCCCGGTCCGCCTGTGGCTGTCTGCCTACCAGAAAGCGCCACGGGAAAAGCTGTCGCTCCTGCTGGAGGCATCCAGCGGCAGGCTGCCGGAAACATGCCGGCATTACCGGAGGTTCGTGGACAGGGAAGGGATCGGCGACGAACCGAGCGGGTGGAAGGTACTTGATTTCATCCTTTCCGTCTGTGACCGTGAGCTGTCCGTGTACGGCGGCGGGGAGATTGACCGCCTTATGGAGAAGACGTCAGAAATGCTCCCGGTCAGGAGTACGGAGCTGTTTGCGAAGTTCGCAGCAGAGGTGTCAGGGAATAACAGCTGCAGATATGACATTCATTCCAGGCGGCAGGAGGAAACACAGAAAGGGGCTTATCCGGCCAGGGAATTCAGCGTGATGGCGTACTGCATATTTAATGAAGAATCATGGGAGGCGAACAGGCTGGTTGCAAAAGCCCTGGATTCTGCCCATTATGCCGACCTGTGGCTGTTTGCGGCGCTCCATTTCCTGGGGGCGTTAAGGCAGACGGACATCACCCGGCTGCCCGTCCCGTCACTGCCCTGCCCTGCAGATGTCCTGGAGGGGATGCTCCGTTCCGGAAGCTACCGGGATGAAGATGCCAGGAGCGTTTCGGAAGAGCTTTTGCTGCGGCTGAAATACCTGCCCATGCACCCGTCGAAAACAGGAAGGTACCAGGGCGTGCCGGAATTGAAATTTTTCATACCGGAATCACTGAAAACGGCCGTGGGCCTGATCCTGACCGTAAAGCTCATCCACCATAAGGATGGGGAGCCGTTGGTACGGCCGGTCCAGGACATTGTATCGGCCAGGAAGTTCTTTGGCAGGGCATTTACAGAGGCGCTTGGGGAACGGCGGTTCCAGACCCGGCGTGCAAACAAGTCCTATCTCCAGGGGATCGAGCTGGTGACGGCAGACGGGCCCGGCAGGCCGAAGGGATACATGCTCGCGGCCCTTGCCAGGAGCCACAAGGGAGGGATCGCCACACTCCCGGAGATCACGGATATTTATCTGAAGGATGCAGCTTTTTCCGGATACCGCCCGGAATTCATCCTGAGGGAAATGTTCGAGAGGGGCATCTTTGGATTCATCCCGGCGCTGCTGCTGGAAAGATATGCGGGGGATACATACAGATGCCTGGATGTTTCCCGCCAGACAGAGCTGATCCGGTGCATCGGGCTGGACGCGGTGCAGCTGGAAGAAGTCACGCTCCTTGTTGAAAGGTCACTGGAGGCGGGCAGGGAAATTGTCGCGGCCCTCCCGGAGGGCAGGCTTGGGGCTGCGCTCCAGATGGTTGCAAGCGGCACGGCGGCCTCCAGGCAGGCGGAGACACTGTGCCTGCGCAATGCCGCAGGGATGGCCTGCCATGATCCGCTCAGGGGCAGCTGCATTGGATGCGGGTATGAGATTTATACAAAAGCGGCGTTCCATCTGCTGATGAAAGAATACGCCGCGATAACGGAACTGAAAAATAAAGCAGTCGGGTTGGAACGCGAACGCCTGAAAAATATCCTGTCCAGGGGGATCATCCCGGCGGTCGGGCAGATGATCGAAAGCCTCCCGGCGCTTTATCCGGGCGCGGAGACAGGGATCCTGACAGGGATGCTGGAAAGGAGGCTCAAGGCTGCAGATGATAGCAGACATGCAGATGCATAAAGGATATACAAAAGTGGTACTGGTACGCGAAATGGACATGGAGACGCGCCTGCGGGCAGAAAGGAAATTTGCGGAGTATGCCGCAAAGGGCGTGATCGACAGGGGCGCATTCCCGGACGCGGAATGGAGGATCACAGATGAAGTGCGGCGCAGGAACATCCTGTTTGAAACCGAAGGCGGCGCAGTCCAGGAGTGGACCGGCTGTGACGAGGGGTGTTTCCTGGATTATGTGAAATCCTATACGGTGCTGCTGCTTGGGACGATGGCAGCCAGTTCAGTCGCCGGGATCAGCAGGTCGCTGGTCAGGCTGGGCTGCTCCGGGTTTGGGGAGGCATGCGCATGGGATACCTATACCAGCCATGCGCTCCGGTTCCTGGACATGATCCCCGGCTCCCCGGGGTACACAGGGTCTGTCATGGAGCGGATAGAAGAAAACCGGACGCTGGACGGATGGGCCCGGAAGCCAAGGAAGCTGGCGGGTTTCCGGTATTACCTGAGGTTTGACCGGTATGTCGCGGCTTTCTGGGAGAACGCAGATGAAAGCGAGAAGGATTACTTTTTTCCGGTTTATCTCTGGTGGAGGCTCACCAGCATCCTGCCCCTGCGGGCCACGGAATTCCTCCTTCTTCCGGATGACTGCATCCACAGGCAGGATGACGGGAAATGGATCCTTGCCGTGCGCCGGACAAGGCTGAAGAAAAAGCTCAGGAAAGTCGGCTATACGATTGATGCGGATTACACCCTCCATGAATACGAGGTGCCGGAATGGCTTGCGGGGGAGATCCTTGCTTATAAAGCGAACAGGGAAAACCGTTGCCCCCATGAAAAGGATACTTTATTTTCCCCGTCCCGCACGACGCAGCTGGGATACATGACTTACTGCCAGATGCGCCGCAGGCTTGCCGAATTCCGGGAGAGAGCTGCGGGGAGGGCGGATTATCCGGTGAACCTCGGGGATACGCGGCACCTTGCAATGATAAACCTGATCCTCTCAGGCGGCTCCCCCGTGGTATGCAGGGAACTGGCGGGGCATGAAGACATCGGCATCAGCTCCGGCTATTATGCGAACCTTTCTACAGTGGTGGAAAGCGCCGTTTATGAGAAATGCCGTGAGAACCGTGGAAAAGTAACGCTGGACGGGTCGCTGAAAATGCGTATGGGCGGCCGGCAGGGCATGGCAGAGGTAGAAGGCGGGCACTGCGATTATGCAGGCCTTCCCGAAGGAGATGTTTCCGAATGCATGAAAAGCTACCGTGAAGGCGGGCATTTCGGTGAATGCGGGAACTGCGTCCATTATTATCCTGCCCGGGATGGGCTGAAGCTTACTGTCCGGGATGGGTTCCGGAAAAAAGTGGATGAGGACGGTATATTCCTGATGGAGATGATCGAACAGGTGCGCCGGGGAAACGGGGCGCAGGAAGATATCATGTCCGCGCTCCTGCGGCTGCAGAACAGCAGCGCGTGTTACAGGAAAGTGCTGGAAAGGAAGATGGAGGGATAGAAAAATGGCAAGGCCAAACAAAACAGATGAAGCGCTGCTGGTCAGCATACTGGAAAAGTATTATGCGGATGTGGCCTGTGGCAATGCAGGGGGCATTAAATTCACGGATCTGGCGAAGTATGCCGAAGGGCAGGGCGTCCCGGCAAAAGAGTATGAATTCCGCAGGAACAGGGGCGTCCGCAGGCGGCTGGACGAGTTAAAAGCGGATGCCCCCGGAACCGGGGCAGCTGCCCCGCTGGCCTATAAGGGCACCGATGTTGACGGCCTGGTCAGGACATGCCGGGACCTTTCGGATTTAAAGAGAAAGCTGAATGACATGGATGCGTATTGGAAGTCCGTCTATGACAGATATACGGAGATGGAGATAAGCTGCAGGGATGCGCTCTCACGGAAAGCGGAATCCGACAGGCAGGCCGGGCTGGTGAGGAAGGAAGCGCAGCGGGCAGAGGAACTTTACCAGGCATCGGAGAAAGAGAACAGGGGGCTGCGGCGCGAGAATGCGTACCTGCGCAGGATGCTGGAGAAGTACCTGTACCCTGACCTTGCAAGGCAGCTGATGCAGGAGGCGAACCTGCCGGCCAGGCCCGCAGGGAACGTGACGCAGGCGGCATTGGGGGAACTGATCGAGGGGAAGCGCCCTGCCCCGTTCAGCGGCACGCAGAAAGCGAAGGAAAAGCCTAAGATCAGGGAGGAGCAGCTCCTTGAGGAAATGAGGAGGCAGGCGGAAGAATGAACCAGTACACATTGATCAGGGGAAAGACCGATTTAAAGGCCAGGCATCCGGCCCTTGCGGAAGAATGGGACGGGATAAAGAATGGGAGACTGACATCGGAAGAGGTGCAGCCGGGATCCACGAAAAAAGTCTGGTGGCGGTGCCGCAAAGGGCACAGCTGGCAGGCAGCCGTTTACAGCCGGACAGCCGGGACTGGCTGCCCGTACTGCGCCGGAAACCGGCTGCTTCCCGGAGTAAACGACCTTGCGTCTGTAGCCCCCATGCTTGTGGAGGAATGGGACGGTGATAAAAATGGGGGGCTCCGTCCCCAGGATGTTGCCGGGGGCACTGCAAAAAAGATCTGGTGGCGGTGTGCGGAAGGGCACAGCTGGCAGGCGGCGGTATCGAGCCGGGTGGCCGGGAAAGGATGCCCCTACTGTGCCGGCAGGAAAGTGATGCCTGGGTTCAATGACCTGGCAGCTGCGGATCCGGAGCTTGCGGCGCAATGGGACTATGGAAGGAATGGCGGCCTCAGGCCGGAAGACGTCACAGGGATGAGCCAGCGGCCTGTATGGTGGGCCGGGAGATGCGGCCATTCATGGAAAGCGAAGGTCTCCAACCGGAGGAATGGCTGCGGCTGCCCGTACTGCAGCGGGAAAAAGGTGCTGGAAGGCTTTAATGATGCACAGAGCAGGTGCCCGGAGCTTATGGGCGGATGGGATTTTGAAAAGAATGCATTCCTGCCGTCGGAGATAACAGCCGGGAGCCGGCGGGATGTCTGGTGGAGATGCACAAAGGGTCATTCCTGGAAAGCAAAACTGACGGACAGGAGGCGCGGGAACGGCTGCCCGTACTGCGGCAACCGGAAAGTGTCCCGTGGGGAGAATGACCTTGCATCCGTCCACCCGGAACTGCTCCCGGAATGGGATTATGAAAAAAATACAGCCGTGCCGGAGGAAGTCACATACCAGTCCCGGAAAAAAGTCTGGTGGAAATGCCGTAAAGGGCATTCCTGGAAAGCGGAGGTCTATTTTAGGGCGAGAGGATCCGGATGCCCTGTATGCGCCCGCCTGATTGACCGCCACCCGGTCGTCCAGGGAGAGTCAGACCTTGCGGCGTACAGCCCCAGGCTGGCCGCGGAATGGGACTGCCAGAGGAATGTGGGGCTGACGCCGGAACAGGTCAGGCCGTTCTCAACGAGGAAGGTCTGGTGGGTCTGTGAGAAAGGCCATCACTGGCAGTGTGCAATCCAGATCCGTCAGAAAGGGACAGGCTGCCCATTCTGTAACGGAAGGATCCATGGCCAGTCGCGGCTGATATAAATATGGAAGCAGCATGCTGCAGAAAGCCGGCCACCTGGCACAAGGCTTTATGAACATATGGAAGGAAGATGCCCATGCAGGTAAGGATACGTTCACCTACCGGATCAGGATGATCCAGACTGACAACTGAATATGGAACCTGAAACCAGAGGGCTTTTTGTATATATGGCCGCTTCCCGAAGCGGCTTCGGATACAGAGGCTCTCTTTTTTATCTCAAAAACAAAATAAAAATTTTAAGAAAGGAAAAGAACCCGGATCCCGAGATACACAGGTTCGGAACGACAAAACTATTGGAATATATGGTTTGGGTTCGGTCTGAATTGTGGTGAAACGACAAAATAAGACGTTTCGGGGGTTTGGGTTTCGGAGGAACTTATGGCATTTTTTCAGTCTGCAATCGACGTTTTGAAAACCCTGGTGATCGCCCTGGGCGCTGGCCTGGGCGTGTGGGGCGCGGTGAATCTGCTGGAGGCTTACGGCAATGACAACCCCGGTGCCCGCAGCCAGGGCATGAAGCACTTGATACCTAAATTGATGTAAAGACAAATGCGTTGTGTATGCCGCAGTTTTTGGAGAAGAATTGCAAGAGTGCATTGTGTTTTATCAATGAGGGCGATATAATGATTAAAAGGCCATAGGGCCGGGGCCGCTCCTGCTGGCCCCAGCCCGGAAAGGTGGAACAGGCTATGAAAATCAGCTACAAGCCGCTGTGGAAAACACTGATTGACAAGAACATGAGCAAGAAAGATTT
>CAJTOW010000163.1 GCA_910577655.1 uncultured Lachnospiraceae bacterium
GCAATCGGATCGCTCATAGTCATGGTAGATATTTTCCTCCTTATTAGTTTTGCTGGTTATATGGAAGTTCTTCTCCCTTTGGTCGAAGAACGGCTTTCTCACTAAATTCAGCCTGCGCCTATGGCTTGGCTTCGCTAAGTGTAAAATGTCACCAGCTTGCCTTCTTTACCCCCGGGATCTGGCCTTTGTAAGCCAATTCCCTGAAGCAGATACGGCAGATACCATATTTCCTTAAATATGCATGCGGGCGTCCGCAGATTCTGCAACGGTTGTATTCTCTGGTGGAGAACTTTGCCGGGCGCTGCTGCTTAATCTTCATTGAAGTCTTTGCCATGGATCGTTCCTCCTATTATTTTGCAAACGGCATATTGAATAATGTCAAAAGTTCACGGGCTTCCTCATCTGTCCTGGCAGTGGTAACAAAGACCACATCCATACCTCTCACCTTGTCAACTTTGTCATATTCAATCTCCGGGAAGATCAGCTGTTCCCTGATGCCCAGGGCATAGTTGCCGCGGCCATCAAACGCGTTGGGGTTCACGCCCCGGAAGTCACGTACACGGGGCAGAGCCAGGTTGATCAGACGGTCTGCGAACTCGTACATCTTCTCCCCGCGAAGGGTAACCTTACATCCGATGGGCATGCCTTCACGGATCTTGAAGTTCGCGATGGACTTCTTGGCCCTGGTAGTCACTGCCTTCTGGCCGGTGATGATCTCTAAGTCTCTTACAGCAGAGTCCAGGATCTTTGCATTCTCTTTTGCTTCGCCAACGCCAATGTTGATGACGATCTTATCTAATTTCGGAACTTCCATGACGTTCTTATAACCAAATTTCTTGGTCAGTGCGCCGATCATTTCGTTCTGATACATCTCTTTTAATCTAGACACTTTCAAACTCCTCCTCTCTGCAATTAGTCAATCACTTTACCGGTTGTCTTGGCAACACGGACTTTCTTGCCGTCTTTGATCTGGAATCCTACTCTGGTAGGCTTTCCGTCAACCACCAGCATCACATTGGAAATATCCATGGATGCCTCCTGACGAATGATGCCGCCCTGGGGATTGGCTGCGTTGGGTTTGGAATGCTTGGTAACCATGTTGCATCCCTCAACCAGCACCCTGCCGTCCTTTACATGGAGCACCTTGCCGGTCTTGTCTTTATCTCTGCCTGCGATTACTTTCACCAGGTCATCTTTTTTGATTTTATGCACGGTCAGTCCCTCCTTACAGTACTTCTGGAGCCAGGGAAACAATCTTCATGAACTGCTTCTCACGTAACTCTCTGGCAACCGGCCCAAAGATACGGGTTCCTCTTGGGGTCTTGTCGTCTTTAATGATCACTGCTGCATTCTCATCGAACTTAATATAAGAACCGTCCTTCCGGCGTGCACCCTTAACGGTACGCACGACCACGGCCTTCACTACATCGCCTTTCTTCACAACGCCACCTGGTGTTGCATCTTTAACGGAAGCGACGATTATATCTCCGATATTTGCATATCTTCTTGTAGAGCCGCCCATTACGCGGATGCAAAGCAGTTCCTTTGCTCCGGTATTATCAGCAACCCTCAGTCTGGTCTCCTGCTGAATCATGCCTGATACTCCTTCCTGTATAATTATTTGGCTTTTTCGATAATCTCAACCAGTCTCCATCTCTTGTCCTTGGACAGGGGTCTGGTCTCCATGACCTTCACGGTATCGCCTTTGCCGCACTCATTCTTCTCATCGTGGGCTTTCAGCTTCACCGTCTTCTTCACGATCTTGCCATATAAAGGATGTTTCACATGGTCTTCGATTGCAACCACGATTGTCTTATCCATCTTGTCGCTAACGACTTTACCGACACGGGTTTTTCTTAAATTTCTCTCCACGGTTTTATTCTCCTTTCAAACCTTATGCCAGTTTGGATTTCTCTGTAATAACAGTCTGAATTCTGGCGATATTCTTGCGAACTTCCTTAATTCTGCTGGTATTGTCTAACTGGTTGGTTGCATTCTGGAATCTCAGGTTGAAAAGCTCTTTCTTTGCAGCTACCAACTCCTCATTCAGCTCCGCGGCTGTCTTAGCCTTCAATCCTTCTACGAATTTATTAGTCTTCACTGTTATTCACCGCCTTCTAAGTCTGCTTTAGCAACGATCTTACATTTACAGGGTAACTTGTGCATAGCAAGACGCAATGCCTCGCGGGCGATCTCCTCGGAGACACCTGCGATCTCGAACATCACTCTGCCCGGCTTGACAACGGCCACCCAGTACTCCAGGGCGCCCTTACCGGAACCCATACGGGTCTCAGCCGGCTTGGCTGTCACAGGCTTATCCGGGAAAATCTTGATCCAGACTTTACCGCCACGCTTGATATAACGGGTCATGGCCACACGGGCGGCCTCGATCTGGTTGGACTTGATCCAGCAGGGCTCGGTAGCCACCAGACCGTACTCACCGTAACTGATTGTATTTCCTCTTAAAGCTTTGCCCGCCATGCTCCCACGGAACTGTTTGCGGCGCTTTACTCTTTTAGGCATTAACATTATTTATCGCTCCCTTCCTTATTTCCCTTAGTAGGAAGTACTTCGCCCTTGTAGATCCAGACCTTAACGCCCAGCTTGCCGTAGGTGGTATCTGCTTCAGCGAAACCATAGTCAATATCTGCTCTTAATGTCTGTAACGGAATCGTGCCCTCGCTGTAGAACTCGGTACGGGCGATATCAGCGCCGCCCAGACGTCCGCCTACTGCGGTCTTGATTCCCTTAACACCAGCCTTCATGGAACGGCCCATGGTGGACTTCATGGCGCGGCGGAAGGAAACACGGTTCTCCAGCTGCTGCGCGATGTTCTCTGCAACCAGCTGTGCATCACGGTCCGGTCTCTTGATCTCCTTGATGTCGATGAACAGCTTGTTCTCGGTCAGCTTCTGGACTTCTGTTTTCAGCTTCTCGATCTCAGCGCCGCCCTTGCCGATGACAACGCCCGGCTTGGCGGTATAGATGATCACCTTCACACGGTCAGAGGCCCGCTCGATCTCAATCTTGGAAACCCCTGCACTGTACAGTTTCTTCTTCAGGAATGTACGGATCTTATAGTCCTCTACCAGGCAGTCAGCAAAATTGCCTTCTGCATACCATTTGGAATCCCAGTCTTTGATAACACCCACTCTTAAGCCGTGTGGATTAACTTTCTGTCCCATATTTGCCTCCTATCTCTCATTCAGAACAACAGTGATGTGGCTCATCCGCTTCTCGATCCGGTAAGCTCTGCCCTGTGCTCTCGGTTTTACTCTCTTCATGGTCGGTCCCTTGTTGGCGTAGCACTCTTCCACATACAGCCTGGAGGGATCCATACCATTGTTGTTCTCAGCGTTGGCAACTGCTGATTCCAGTAATTTCTTTATCAAAGTGGAAGCATATCTGGGATTGTAGGTTACAATACCAAGTGCGGTCTGCACATCCTTGCCTCTTATGGCATCTAATACAAAACATGCCTTCTGGACAGACACGCGGGCATAAGATAACTTTGCTGACGGTCTGGTATCTTTTTTGGCATTTCTTTCTCTCTTAATCTGACTTCTATGTCCTTTAGCCATTGCTAATAAACCTCCTTTCGAATCCGGCGATTACCGTTTGGATTTCTTCTCGTCTTTTCCATGTCCTCTGTAGGTTCTGGTAGCTACGAACTCACCCAGCTTGTGGCCTACCATGTCCTCGGTGATATACACCGGAACATGCTTTCTGCCGTCATGAACTGCGATTGTATGTCCAACCATCTGCGGGAAGATCGTGGAACGGCGGGACCAGGTCTTGATAACCTGTTTCTGTCCGGAAGCGTTCAGTGCATCAACCTTTTTCAGTAAATGCGCATCTGCAAATGGTCCTTTTTTTAATGAACGTGCCATAGGTTTTACTCCTCCTTAATTATTTAATGGTCTTTCCATCTCTTCTTCTGACAATCAGCTTATTGGACTGTTTGTTCTTCTTGCGGGTCTTAAGTCCAAGAGCAGGCTTGCCCCAGGGAGTACTCGGACCCGGACGGCCGATACCGGTCTTACCTTCACCACCACCGTGGGGATGGTCGTTGGGGTTCATGACGGAACCGCGGACCGTAGGACGGATACCCATGTGACGTTTTCTACCAGCCTTACCGATGTTGATCAGGTTGTGATCGCCGTTGCCTACAACACCGATGGTTGCGCGGCAGGTGATGGGAACCATTCTCATCTCTCCGGAAGGAAGTCTAAGGGTTGCATATTTGCCTTCTTTTGCCATTAACTGGGCTGCGTTGCCGGCGGAACGTACCAGCTGGCCGCCTTTGCCCGGATACAGCTCGATGTTGTGGATCTGGGCACCTACCGGGATATTCTGCAGGGGCAGACAGTTGCCAAGTCTTGCCTCAGCAGTCTCACCGCTCATGACCTTCATGCCGTCTGTCAAACCTGCCGGAGCCAGGATATAGGACTTGGTTCCGTCTGCGTAGCAGATCAGGGCGATGTTGGCGGTACGGTTGGGATCGTACTCAATGCCGATGACCTTTGCCGGAATTCCATCTTTGCTGTTTCTCTTAAAGTCGATGATTCTGTATTTTCTTCTGGAGCCGCCGCCGCGGTGTCTCACAGTAATCTTGCCCTGGTTGTTACGTCCTGCATTCTTCTTCAGGGAAGTAACCAGGGACTTCTCCGGTGTGGATTTCGTGATCTCGCTGAAATCGGAACCGGTCATGTGTCTTCTGGAAGGTGTATATGGGTTGTAAGTTTTAATTCCCATGATGTGAACTCCTCTCTATCTTCGCGCGGCACCGGGCATTCCTGCAACGCCCCCGCGCGTATCATTTATCACGGCGCAGTATACTTGTCTGTCACATGTTCACGGTATAACAGTCCGGAGCACTCCAGAACCGTCACCTCAGCACTGCCTGCCGTATAGTTTCCCAGCCTGATGGCAGGGCAGCTTACAGACCTGCAAAGATCTCGATCTCTTTGCTGTCCTCGGTCAGCTGTACGATTGCCTTCTTGGTGGCAGCCGTTCTGCCTACAACCATGCCTCTTCTTTTCTTCTTGCCGTCCAGGTTCATGGTGTTAACTTTCTTCACCTTGGTTCCCGGGAACATCTTCTCCACCGCTTCCTTGATCATGGTCTTGTTGGCATCGGTGTGAACCAGGAACGTGTATTTCTTGTCAGCCATTGCATTCATGCTCTTCTCGGTAACCACCGGTTTGAGAATGACGTCATAATACTGAATGTTTGCCATTATGCATACACCTCCTCAATGTTTGCTACAGCAGTCTTGGTAGCTACTACGGTGTTGTATTTCAGAATGTCATATACATTGATGGTATTGACATAAGCGGTCTTGACTGTGGGGATGTTCCGTGCGGACTTGACTACATTGCTGCTGTCTGCATCCACTACCACCAGCGCCTTGGATACCTTTAAGTTATCCATGACAGCCTGGAACTTCTTGGTCTTGATCTCGTCCAGTTTCAGCTCATCGACTACGATGAACTTGTTCTCCAGCACTCTGCTGGTCAGTGCGGACTTAAGGGCCGCTCTCTTTTCTTTCTTGTTAAGCTTGATGGTATAGTCTCTCGGAACCGGAGCGAATACGACACCGCCGCCCTTCCACTGGGGAGATCTGGTTGAACCCTGTCTTGCGTGACCGGTTCCCTTCTGTCTCCACGGCTTTCTTCCACCACCGGATACCTCAGCACGGGTCTTGGCCTTCTGGGTACCCTGACGCTTGTTGGCAAGCTGTGCGACTACAGCCATGTGTACCAGGTGCTCGTTGACCTTCACACCAAACACGGCATCGCTTAAATCCATCTTGCCTACTTCATTACCTTCCATATTATAAACAGATACGTTCGCCATCTGTGTGTTCCTCCTTTCTCGTCAAAGCTTACTTCGCAGCTTTTACTGTTTCTTTCAGCGTTACCAGAGACTTCTTCGGTCCTGGAACAGCGCCCTTGACCAGAATCAGATTGTTGTCAGTGTCAACCTTAACGATCTCCAGATTCTGAACAGTCACCTGTCTGTGTCCCATGTGACCCGGCATCTTCTTGCCCTTGAATACCTTGCTGGGGTCGGAACATGCACCGTTGGAACCGGCATGACGATGATACTTGGAACCGTGGGTCATAGGTCCTCTGGACTGACCGTGACGCTTGATGGCGCCCTGGAATCCTTTACCTTTGGAAACAGCCGTGGCATCGATCTTGTCGCCTTCTGCGAAGATGTCGGCCTTGATCTCATCCTTTACGGAATACTCTTCTGCGTTATCGAAACGGAACTCTCTGACATAGCGCTTGTAGCTGACACCGGCCTTGTCAAAATGGCCCTTTAACGGCTTGTTGACCAGCTTCTCCCGCTTGTCGGTGAAGCCTACCTGTACGGCCTTGTAACCGTCGTTCTCCTCCGTCTTGATCTGGGTCACCACGCAGGGACCGGCCTGAAGAACGGTGACGGGAGTCAGGACTCCGTCTGCGTTGAAGATCTGGGTCATGCCCACTTTGGTAGCTAAGATAGCTTTCTTCATTTCTTTTCCTCCTTACAGCGGATTACCTTTTACGGCAATCATACTAAAGCTTATTTCTGTTTCATCTTGATGTCGATATATACACCGGCCGGCATCTCCAGCTTGGACAGTGCATCCACCGTCTTCTGGTTCGGGGTGATGATATCGATGAGTCTTTTATGAGTTCTCTGCTCAAACTGCTCTCTGGAATCTTTGTACTTGTGTACCGCTCTCAGAATAGTAACTACTTCCTTCTTGGTCGGTAACGGTACAGGTCCGCTCACCCTTGCTCCCGTCTTCTTTACGGTCTCGATGATCTTGCCTGCGGACTGGTCAACCAGCTTGTGGTCATAAGCTTTCAATGTGATCCTCATTACTTGACTTGCCATAAAAAAAGTCGCCTCCTTTTCGCACTTTGGTTTGAAGTACGACAAGCGGTGACTGTACACTTCTCCGTGTGTGTCATAGTGACTCCACACTGCGTTACTGCATCTTTCTGTCCTGCAGCTGTTCAATTGGTACAGTGACTTGTCGCCAGTTTCCTAACTTGACATTCGCTCCACGGAAAACCTGCCTCGTGAGCGGGCAGCAACCTCACGCTTCATCGCTATCATGTCACAGCCTTCTTATATTAGCATAGAAGCCTGGGAAATGCAAGGGGAATTTGCAGGATTTTGCAAATTTCCGGCAACAGTTGTTACTATTCACGGGGGGCATCTTCTTGTCCGGCTCCGCCGGACAAGAAGCAT
>CAJTOW010000164.1 GCA_910577655.1 uncultured Lachnospiraceae bacterium
ACTATGCGCCCTTCATTTGGCCCAAATCTCCCACAAACTGTGACGCACATCTGCCGGAAAGCAATTTTCAGACACGCTCTGGCTTTGCGGCAACCCTTTATATTGGTGATTATAAGTCTTCCTGCCTGCGTCCGATGCGCTCTGAAATGTATTGCACCATCTGGTCCTTGGGAATCTCCAGGGGGATCTCCAGTTCTGAATAGAGATAATCCTCCGCCATATGAAGATACCGCTCATCCGTGGCGGTGACCTTCTTTCCCTGGGCATTGCGCTGCTGCTTGCGCAGATACAGCGTCTTGATGATCCGGATCCATTCCCGACAGTCCCCTGACCGCATACATTCTTTATATTTGTCCTCCCGCAGCTTTTCATTGGTGATCCAGAGTTCCTCGATTTCCGGTATCTTGTCGATCAGATGCGTGGCCTCCTCCTTCGTCAGAATCCGTCTCATAGGCGTCTTTTCACTATCCACAGGTGTGAAGATTCGTCCGCCTTTCTGACTGGCCGGGGTCAGAACATAGTACAAACGGTCCCTGGGGACTCCCTTCATATCCATGGTCGTTACATCCTCCACCTGACAGACTCCTGAGATTCCATAAATTACGTATTCACCTTTGCAAAACATCCGGCACCCATTCCTTTCTGGTGTAACCGCCAAACCTCCTGACAGTTACTTTCCTGCCTATAAACAAACGGTTCCTACATACTATTTTATCAGATAAACCGGGGGATTTTCCAGAGTTTTTTTACTTTTTAAAAATTTTGTGAGATTTCCCCCGCATACAGGAAACAGATTTTGTGCATTTTTCCCACGTAAGTCTCCCTCACCTGGCAGTTAACGCATTTCTACAAGATAACTTTCTGACGGGCGTATCCGGCACACACCTGATTTCAGCAGCCCTCATCCATCGGGCTTTCACCCCGGACATAACCTGGAATTTCCTCCACGGTTTTTGCAATCCAGTCCGCCCCGGCCTCCTCCAGTTCCTCTCTGGAACCATAGCCGTAGAGAGCACCGATGACCTGGAGCCCGTTCTCCCTGGCCCCCCGCACATCATGTTCCCGGTCCCCCACCATCACAGTCTCTTTTCCGTAAGTGATCCCCTTGGTATCCAGGACATAGCGGATCACGTCCGCCTTATTCACACGGCTGTCATCCAGGGTCGCTCCGCCAATATAGTCAAAATACGAATCCAGCCGGAAATGCTCCAGCACCCGTCTTGCAGCCACCTCCGGCTTGGACGTGGCCACCATCAGATGGCACCCCATATTTCTAAGCCGCCCCAGCATCTCTTCGATTCCTGGATATACCCGATTCTCAAAAATCCCCTGCCGGTCAAAATACTCCCGGTATTTTTCCACACCTTCCAGAGCCTTCTCCTGGCTAAAGCCGTAATACTTCATCAGACTGTCCTTTAAGGGCGGCCCCAGCCAGGGTACAAGCTGTTCCCGGTCCTCTACGTGGATCCCGTAATACTCCAGCATATATTCGATGGAATTGAGGATTCCTTCCCTGGAGTCAGTCAGGGTTCCGTCCAGATCAAACAACACGTACTTTTTCATTTTGTTTTTCTCCCCTCAGGTATTCCAAAACCAAAATTTGGGGCTGTCGAAACAGCCCCAAAATAACCAGAACAATTTTATTATAACTGAGGACCAGCTGCAATCAGAGCCTTGCCAGCCTCGTTGCCCTCGTATTTCGCAAAGTTCTTGACAAATCTCTGTGCCAGATCCTTAGCCTTGGTCTCCCACTCGGCAGCATCCCCATAGGTATCGCGGGGATCCAGAATATGGGAATCCACGCCGGGAAGCTCTGTGGGAACTTCAAAGTTAAAGTAAGGAATCTTCTTGGTCGGTGCATTCAGGATATCCCCGTTCAGGATAGCATCGATGATACCGCGGGTATCCTTGATGGTGATACGCTTGCCGGTGCCGTTCCAGCCGGTGTTGACCAGGTAAGCCTTGGCGCCGTTCTGCTCCATCCTCTTAACCAGCTCTTCGCCGTATTTTGTCGGATGCAGCTCCAGGAATGCCTGTCCGAAGCAGGCGGAGAAGGTAGGTGTAGGCTCTGTGATACCACGCTCTGTACCAGCCAGCTTTGCGGTGAATCCAGACAAGAAGTAGTACTGGGTCTGCTCCGGTGTAAGGATGGATACTGGAGGCAGTACGCCGAATGCATCTGCGGACAGGAAGATCACATTCTTCGCTGCCGGTGCAGAGGATACCGGACGGACAATGTTCTCAATATGGTTGATGGGATAGGACACACGTGTGTTCTCGGTCACGCTCTTATCCTTGAAATCAATCTTGCCTTCTGCATCCAGGGTTACATTCTCAAGCAGAGCGTCACGTCTGATGGCATTGTAAATATCCGGCTCAGACTCTTTGTCCAGGTCGATTACCTTGGCATAGCAGCCGCCCTCGAAGTTGAATACGCCGTTGTCGTCCCAGCCATGCTCGTCATCACCGATCAGCAGACGCTTGGGATCTGTGGACAGAGTGGTCTTGCCGGTACCGGAAAGGCCGAAGAAGATGGCGGTATTCTCACCGTTCATATCTGTGTTAGCAGAGCAGTGCATAGCAGCGATCCCCTTTAACGGCAGATAGTAGTTCATCATAGAGAACATACCCTTCTTCATCTCGCCGCCGTACCAGGTGTTCAGGATGACCTGCTCGCGGCTGGTGATGTTGAAGACAACAGCAGTCTCGGAGTTGAGACCCAGCTCCTTGTAATTGTCAACCTTTGCCTTGGAAGCATTGTAAACTACGAAATCGGGCTCAAAGTTTTTCAGTTCTTCATCAGTGGGCTGGATAAACATGTTCTTTACGAAATGAGCCTGCCATGCCACTTCCATGATGAAACGGATGCCCATACGGGTGTCCTTGTTTGCGCCGCAGAATGCATCCACAACGTAGAGCTTCTTGTCTGACAGTTCTTTCAGCGCCAGCTCCTTAACAGCCTTCCAGGTCTCCTCTGTTGCCGGATGGTTGTCATTCTTATACTCATCGGAAGTCCACCATACAGTATCCCTGGAATTGTCATCCATTACTATAAACTTATCTTTCGGTGAACGGCCTGTATAGATGCCGGTCATAACATTCACGGCACCAAGCTCACTCACCTGGCCCTTTTCGTAACCAGTCAGTTCAGGTTTCGTCTCCTCCTCAAATAAGAATTCATAAGAAGGATTGTGCACGATTTCTGTAGTTCCAGTAATACCGTACTTGCTCAAATTGATTTCTGCCATCTTACTTTGACCTCGTTTCTTTAAATATTGGTAGCCTTTAGTATGAAGGAGCTGGATAAATCCCCACATAATGGCTATTTGTTTTTATTATCTCATTTTGTTAAGAAAAAGTCAATATTTCGAAAAAAACTTATTCAAAAAATTACAAAAAAGGGGTAAGACCCTTCCATACCGCCAAAGATCTTACACCCTGATTCTGAATCATTTATATAAATTTTACCGGAAAAACTCATGCTGGTCATGATGGAACAGATAGGTCAGGTTTTTGTCAAACCAGCTGACATTTCTGGCTCGGGAACGTCCTCTGTTCATGAAATACAACGCCCCCTGGGAATAATCTTCCCCGGCCAGGGCCCGGTTCACCGCTTCCACTGTCTCCGGGGTCACCACGCAGGAATTCAGCCTTCCGTCACGTACGGGAGAGAACTGGGCTGTCTGGTAGACCACATCTGTGATGGTATTGGGGAACTGGCCGCTGCGCACCCTGTTCAGTACTACATTGGCTACCAGAATCCGCCCTTTCGTATCGCAGATTCCCGCCTCGGCCTCTACGATCCTCTTTAGCACCTCATAATCCTGCTGGGAGCACGGAACTGCCGCTGTTACACGGCTGCTTTCCTCAGGTACCGTTTCCCCCAAAGCCTGGGCTTGCTGCTCCTCCGCCTTGCGGATTTCGTCCCTTGCCTTCTCCACCACTGCCCGGATCTCTTCTCTTGCCGCCTCCTGTTTCCGTATATTTTCCGCCAGCGTACTGCCCGCCAGCGCCTGCCCTTCACGTAAATTATCCGCATCGGTAAATCGAACCTGTACTTTTGCTTCCGTAGGCATCACAGCTTCTCCTGCCCCTGGCTCCGTGCTCTCCGAAGCTGCCGCCTCCTCCTGGGGGGTCTCCGCATAAACGGTCAGCGCACTCCGTCCCCCGCCTGCGAATCCATTGAGGGTAAATGTCATGAGCACCACGATCAGTGCTCCGGCAAGGGTCACCTCCATCCGGCGACAAACCCTCTTAGACTGTCCGGAAACCTGACGGCCTGCCTTTGTGGAGCGTCCGGTCATCTGACGGTGTACCCGCCGGGACTGTCCGGCCATCCATTCAGACCACCTGACCACCCCGGATATACCCCCGGAAAGCACCATCTTCACAACCTGGAACAAAGACTGAAGAAATGAGCATAATGTAAGCATACATACACCTCGCTTCTCAAAAATAAGCAATTCCCATTTTTACCTCCATTTTTCGACAAAAGTGGGGGACCAAGTCCAAAATTGCCTTGTCTTTTTGCTTCGCAGGCTATTATAGTGGGGGAAACTTGAAAATGTCAATAAGTTTTTTAAAAAACTGTTACATTTTACACACTATATTTTACATTTTCCATTTTTATGGACAAATCACACAATTTGAAGCTTTATCTCTCCAGGTTTTTTATGCTGTTTTGTTTTTTATTGTTACATTTTTATTACATTTATGTTACTTCTGCCAATATAAAAAAGGAGTCGACCCTTGTCGCTCCTTTTTTATGTCAACTTAATGTCAAATCGCAGAACTCTGCTCCCACATACTCCCCAAGCTTTTCCGGATTCAAAATCACTTGTGCTCCCCGCATCCCGGCGCTTACTGCGATCTCCTCAAAAAGAACAGCGGTCTCATCTATATAGGTAGGAAACCGTTTCTTCATCCCCACAGGAGAGCAGCCGCCCCGGATATAGCCGGTCACGGCCAGCAGGTCCTTCATGGGAATCATCTCCACCTTCTTGTCCCCGACAGCTCTTGCCACTTTTTTTAAGTCCAGCTCCTCCGCCACAGGGATACAGCAGACCAGATACCCGTTCTTTTCGCCCTTAAGCACCAGGGTCTTGAAGCAGGTATCCGGATCCTGCCCCAGTTGTCTGGCCACGTGGATTCCGGATAAATCATGCTCATCCACCTCATACTCCATAGTCCGGTATGGGATTCCCGCCGCGTCCAGAAGGCGCATAACGTTGGTCTTCTCTTTCTTGTGCTCCTTCATCCGGTTCCCTCTATGATACGCTGCTGGTGATCACTCCGGCCACCGCGCAGGCCGCAGCTGTCACTGGGGATGCAAGATAGATCTCCACTTTCGAGGTACCCATACGTCCCAGGAAATTCCGGTTGTTGGTAGCAACCACCCGCTCCCCGTCACTTAAGATTCCGCCGGTACGTCCACAGCACAGACCGCAGCCCGGATGGGTCAGGATAGCCCCGGCCTCTGCCAGGGTCTTGAGAACTCCGGCCTCCAGGGCTTCCTCATAGACCTTCCGGCTGGCAGGCGTCACGATCAGCTTCACAAAAGGCGCTACCTTCCTGCCTTTAAGAACCTGGGCTGCTGCCTCCAGATCCTCAAACCGCCCATTGGTGCAGGAGCCGATGAACACCTGGTCAATGGGAGTCCCCTCCAGCTCCCGGACCTCCCGGATCTTATCCACCTGAGAAGGACAGGCCATCACCGGCACCAGCTCCTCTGCCTGGTAAACCATGGTCCGCACATAGTCCGCATCCCCGTCACCTGTCAGACTTTTCTGGAATTCGTCCAGCCGGATCCCGCAGTACTTTGCCGTCTTCTCATCCGGTGTAAAAAGCGCGCATTTGGCTCCGGCCTCAATGGCCATATTGGCCATGGTCATTCGGCTGGCCACAGACATGGCATCCACCGCCGGCCCGGAGAATTCAAGGGCACAATAGGTGGCTCCGTCCGCTCCCAGATCACCGATCAGCCGAAGGATCATATCCTTGGACATGACTCCCTCCGGCATCTCTCCCTCAATAACGATCTTTATGGTCTCCGGAACCTTCACCCACAAGGTGCCGGTCCCCAGGATCGATGCCATTTCCGTATAACCGATTCCCGTAGAGAAAGCGCCCACACACCCATAGGTGGTGGTATGGCTGTCTGTACCAAAGACCACATTTCCCGGCTTCACGTATCCTGCCTCCGTCATGAGCTGGTGGCAGATTCCATCGCTTCTGTGAACATGTGTGATCCCATATTCTCTGGCAAAGGCATCCCCCACCTGGTAATGCCGCACGTCGTCCTGCTGGCTGGCGGGAACCAGATGGTCATAGATCATCACCACTTTATCCGGGTCCCACACCTTTTTAAATCCCATCTCATTGAATTTCCCAACAATAAACGGCATCATAATATCGTCAACCATCACCCGGTCCACATTTACCGTCACAATATCTCCCGGCTTCACTGATGTGCTGCCGGTATTATGGGCAATGATCTTTTCAATGATTGTCTGTCCCATGATCCCAATTCTCCTTTTCCAGTACAAAAAGTATTATAGTCCGTTCTGCTTCCTCATGGCCTTCACCAGACCGCCTGCATTCAGGATTTCCACCAGATTCTCCGGCAGAGAGGCGATGGGATACTTCTTCCCCTTGTAATCCACTGCCTCATTGACGGTCACCGTGATCTGGTCTCCCTCTGTTATATCATCACAGAGCTTTGGCTGCTCGATCAGCAGCAGGCCGTTATTGATAGCATTGCGGAAGAATATGCGGGCAAAGGATTTAGCGATCACACAGCGGATCCCCAGAGCCTTGATCACCTCCGGCGCCTGCTCCCGGGATGAGCCGCAGCCAAAGTTCTTCCCTGCCACAATGATATCCCCCTGGCCGATCTTTGCCGCCAGCTCAGGCCGCAGGGGGGCGAAACCATACTTCTTCATATCTTCAATAGTCTTCATGGCCAGATATTCTGTGGGAATGATGATATCGGTATCAATGTCATCCCCCAGCACCCAGACCTTTCCGGTAAATTGTTCCATACTGATTCCTCTTTTCTGCTTTATTCACGCGAAGCAACGAGACACGTGTGCATGCTCGCATGCACATTTGGCAGCTGCCGCGAGGGTCAATTGCTTCCGGTTCCCACGGGCATCCTCTTGTCCCCGGAATGCACTAGAGTGTGTCTGAAAATTGCTTTCTGGCAGATGTGCGTCACAGTTTGTGG
>CAJTOW010000165.1 GCA_910577655.1 uncultured Lachnospiraceae bacterium
GCCAGAGCGGTGTCACCGTTGGTCAGGGCGGTTCCGTCATACTCTTTGCTCAGGTTTGCCGAGACCAGGGTTACTGTGCGTTTGCTGATGGTCAGGCTTCCGGGGGTGGCTGTTACGTTGAACTGCTTTGTCACATCGTTTCCGGATGCATCCTTCACCACGGCTGTTCCCGTCACCGGGATTGTTGCCTTGGAATCAGATACATTGGTTCCCGCTGCCGCAGAGCTCAGGCCGGTTACATAGTAGGTCTGGCCGTTGGCTTCTACCGGGATTCCCTGCTCTGTTTCATCCACAAAGCCGCTTACGCTCTTCTCTGTCCCGTCATAGATGGCGGTCAGGCTGCTGGCGGTTACGGTTACTTCGTATACTGCGTCACGGTTGTTTACCGTCAGGGTCCCTTCGGACTTCTGGATCTCATAGTTCCCTGCCAGGGTATTGCTGTTCAGGGTATAGTCAAAGGCGTTGGGGCTGTTGCCTACCAGGGTCTGGCTTCCTATGAAGGTATAGCTGGCTCCCTCTCCGTCAGCCCATCCGCTCTCAACTGCCAGAGCGGTGTCACCGTTGGTCAGGGCGGTTCCGTCATACTCTTTGCTCAGGTCCGCTGAGGTCAAAACTACCTGGCGCTTAGTAACTTTCAGGGTAAATGATGTCTCCTTGGAAACACCATTTACTGTAACACGGACATTATAAGTTTCCTCCCCGACATTTGTAATTGTCGGAGCTGTCTTTGTCCAGCTTCCATTTACTTCATATTCAATATCTGCATCTATGGTATTTCCTGCAGAATCTGTAATGGCAACATTGGGGCCAAGCGGCTTGCCATCATAGACTTTCTCGCTGTCTTCGGCGTTAACACTGAATTCCAGCTCATATTTTGCGTAGAATACAGTATCATTCTGAATATTTGCAAAATCGTCTGCTGCGGCTTTCTCTGTACACCCACTGTCTTTGTACCATCCATCAAAGTAATACCGGATACCGTTTGCATCTGTCTTTGTCTGGTCCTGGTCAGGCGGTGTAACATCTGTTCCCTTTGTAATGGCTTTCGGCCATTGGGCAACAGATGTAAATTCATCAGTGCCAGGATTCTGTACTTTGAAATCAACGGTTACCTGGTTTACATAGTACACCTCGATTTCCGGATTGCCGTCCAGCCCTAAGGTCAGAGGACAATTCTTCACTTCAACAAGTTCAAATCCCTCCACATCATGGCGGTGATTTTCCCTGATCTCTGCCTCGGTAACCTGATGTCCATAGATTCCTGACACCATTTTAGAGGGGATATCCGGGTTCTCCGTTCCATTATAAAAATATCTAATGGTATAATCCACATAGGAGCTTCTGTACCTGAATACGATTTCCTGCAAAGCAGCACCGGAATTGGCTGGCTTTTCTACCGTTCTCTGGGCTGTCTCTCCTGCCATCAGCATATAGCCAGTAATGGGCTTATAGGAAACCGTAACAATCTGGTCAGTGGTGGAAAACGTCTCCGGAGCCGTTCCTGGCAGGTCGTTTCCATCTGCGTCAACATATCTGACAATATAAGACCATGTCTCCTCTTTCCTGTACTGGATCTCAATCGTCATGTTCCTCTCGCTGATCCGGGCAGACACCATTGGTGTTATTGCCGTATAACCTGGGATCCCGATTGCATCGACGGTTACATACTCACCTCTGGCAACGGTTTGATCCTCGGGCTGGGTAACACCCTCAATCGCCACCCATCTCCCTGCTTCATTCTGTTCCACATACCGGATACTGTAAGTCAGCTGGTCATCACTCTTCCATTTTGCATAAAGATGGATGTTTTCCGTGATCTGCCGGTTTACATAAGGGAACTCGAAATTCGCATCCAGATACCATCCGTCAAATGTATCGCCGGCTTTGGTCGGCTCTGTAATATCCGCCTTGTCGTAGAACGTGCCCTTGGAAACAGGCACAGTTGTCACACCTTCGCCATTATTAGGATGCAGTGTGACCGTATATACTGGAGGATCCCACTTTGCAAAGAACCTGAGATTCTTTGCCGGCATTGTCGCGCTCCAGTCTACTGCTTCCTCATAAGTCGGGGAGGTATACCAGCCTGCAAAGGTGTAACCGGAATACTCTGCCGGAGGCGTGATCTCATTTGTGCCAGGTCTGACTTCTGCAATTGGGGCCTCATATTTTCTGGAGGCTTTATTGTCTGTTATTTCTGAATTGCCGTCAATGGTACAGTCCTCGAACACGATATTATAGGTGTTTCTGGAATACCGCAATGGATAGGCCAAATGATAAGGATCATTGGCTGCCTCATTGATCATGCCTTTATATCCACGTAAATAGTCTTCAGGCCTGCTGTTTTCCAAAAACGTAAAACCTTCAAATTGTGCTACATCTACCTTCTCCAGCACAACATTCGTAAATACCGGGTTACCAAATTCATCAAACTTCAAACTGCCATCTTGATTGTACACTGGCGTTGCGGAATTATAAAAGGCTTCTCTCTTCTCTACTCCTTTCAGGATCGTCTCGTCATTTAATCCATCCGCATAGTATATTACATCTATTTCTGTTCCTCGCGGAGTACCAAACAACTGCAAATTTTCAGCCGGCATATCTTTTAACAGACTGTAAATTTTTCCACCCTTTTTGTCATCGCCGGATTTCCATTGATAATTTTCGGCCTTTTCATTCCACTCAGTCGAAATATCTGCGCCATACTTAGCCGTAATACTACCTATTTCCTTATATATAGGAGCATGGGTCCCACTGTCATAGCCATCTGACACCAAAAAGCGAATCGTATACGTATTCCTATCAAAATAGACATTCTTTACAGCTTTCCCATCAGAAGTAATCTTAACAGTCTCTGCGTCTGTCTTCGTCCTGTTTAAGGAAAAGCCCGTTTCTGCCTGACTCTTGTATCCGATTGTGCTCCCTACAGTGCCTGTTCCATAATCAACCGTGAAAAAGTCATACTGGATTCCGTCTGACTCATCATAGGTTCCCGGAACCTTCTCCTGCCAGTATACTACCGTATAGGCCGCTTCTGTGGCTTCTTTCCATGTAGCTGTGACGGTTTTCTGCGCCGCAGGCATTGTTGTACCTGCTGCTGCATCCCAGCCCGCAAACTCAAATCCAAGCTTTGTGGGATTCTCCTCCGGAAGCTGGATTACCGCCCCATATTTTACAGACTGGGGAGCCACATAGCTTCCGCCGTCCGTATCATAGATCAGGAGATATTTCTCGCGGTCATAGTCAATATAGATCGCGAAATCCTCAGATCCACCGGGAATTCTTACATTGTTGAAGGGTCTGCGGACAAATCCCGTATATGTCGGAAGCCCTGCCACATCAATATCCGTCTTTTCACCGGCTATACCGGTTCTTTCGGTGCCTTGGCCGACCTGCTCATATACCTGCTCGTTATCCAGGGACTGCTTCCGGTAATAAACCATATACGTACGCTCATTACCGGTATATGTTACGGTTTCGCTTAAATTATCTTCACTGAGCGTAACAGTCTTTTTATCAGCAGTAAAGCCCTCAATGGCGGGACTTTCGACAACCCGTGTCTCACCTTTCGGTACCGTGGCAATATAGGACTCTGCGGCCTTTGATCCGTCACTGTACTCATAATCCACACGCAGAATCACTGTATCCAGGCTCTTGTACTCAGGATATACATCAAGGTTTTTCTCAACAGTTCCAAAATCAACAATGGTCTTGCTGTCGTCACCTTTCTCAACCCATCCTAAGAATTCATAGCCGTCCCGCTCCTCTGCATAGGGAGCAATAGTTCCGGCGCCATTTTTCACGGACTGGGTTACAAATGGTGTCTCCGCTTCTTCTGACTCGTAGAATCTTACGGTCCATATTTCTTCTGATACGACCCGCTCGGTAAATGTCACCTGAATCGTGGTAAAATGTTCTGCCTCGAACGCTACTTCCCGGACTGCCGTACCGCTCACATCCTGCTCTTTGATCAGGTCTGCGGTCAGTTCACTGACCTGAGCGGCTTCCACGGCTTCCCTGCTGGAGTCACCGGCAGCTTCCACATAGGAGACCTGCACCTGGTCGGCTTCCTCGGTCATCCTGCGGATCCGGGAACCAGAGAACGTCACTTCCACCACGTCTCCGTCGAAATTCACCTTTCTGCCATCCTGGGTCTCCAGACGGATATCAAATGCGATCACATCGCTGACCCTGGTTTCCTCTGCGGAAGGATCAATCTGGTTCTGTGCTGCCTCGATCAGGGCTTCCCTGTTGCCCACCTCTTCTACCAGAAGCACGGTGTCTGCCGGAAGAACGCCTTCCTCTGCACTTACGGAAACATTGATCCCGCCTGCAGTCTTCTGGTCGGCAAATGCCGGATGCTCGGACACTTCCTCCAGGGATACCAGGATCTCCAGGTCTTCGGAAGCTTCTTCCACTGCATAGACAAACTCATATCCGGCCAGCTCTCCTGCCCCGGTTTCTGCTGTATCCACAGCCTCAAGCTCTGTGCCGTTGGCTGTCACGGAGCTGATTTCGAAGCCCACCTGGGGATTCACCGCAAAATACAGGTTTTCACCTTCATTGATGGTTTTGCTTCCTTTGATCTCGGCTGCCCCCAGCGGATCCACACTGTAGTCCACCCGGAACATGCCTGCCACTGCATCAATTCCTGTCAGATCCTTTGCTGCCACCTTGTAGGCTCTTGCATTTGCAGAATCCCAGATGGTCACAGTATTGTAGGCTCTTCCATTCAGTGTACCCAGATGCTCCAGTGTCCCGTTGATGTCATCCTCAAGCTCCTGACCATCGCTTAAGTCAGGAATATCGGCTGCACCGTTGTTCTCATCAGGTGCCTGGGTTTCCCCTGCATTGTTCCCATCTGCCGGAGTAGTCTCGGCAGGTGTCTCTACCTCTACCGGAGTATCGGTCACATCGGTGTCGCCGGCTGCGGTAGTTTCTTCTATAATAATATCTGCATCGCCGTTTTCATCAGCTGCGTCACTGGCTGCACTGCTTTCCTCTGTGTCACCGGCTTCGGCATCTGTCTCTGTGGTTTCTTCGGTTTCTGCTGCGCCGGTCTGCTCGGTATCATCTTCAGTCTCATCTGCTTCTGTCTCGGCTGCGCGGGTTTCTTCGGTTTCAGCTTCGGTCTCAGCCTCGACAGTGGTTTCCGGCTCTTCCTGGTCGGCTGCATCGGTCTCCACTTCTACCTGGGAATCCTCGCTGATCTCCGTGTCCCCATCCTCCGGCACATCCTCGGCATCGATGACAATGTCTGCATCGTCCAGAACCTGCACACTGGATGCTACCTGCTGCAGCTTCCGGATAGAAATACTGGCAGTTGCGCTGCCTGCCTCCGGCTGGGCCTCGCCGGCTGCTTCGGCTTCTTCGTCAGCGGCATCCTCTGTATCTGTCTGGCTGCTGTCCTCTGCCTCGGCTTCCGTCTCCGGCTCGTTCTCCTCCCCGGCAGCTTCGTCAGCTGCTGTGGTCTCTTCCTCACTGCCGGCTGCGTCGGTATCCTCGCCAGCTGCGTCGGTAGTCTCACTTTCTCCGCTGCCATTATCACCGGCTGCTCCGGTAGTCTCACCTTCCTCGCCGCCATTGTCACTGGCTGCTTCAGTGGTCTCACCTTCAACGCTGTCACCGGACTCACTGCTCTCATCCGCTGTGGTCTCTTGGGCTGAGCTGCTCTCATCGTTTCCGCTTCCGTCCGCAGCACTGGTCTCACCAGCGGTACCCTCTACTGCCTCCGGGGTTTCTTCTGCTTCCGTTCCTTCGTCTGCATTGGCCCCAGTAGTTGGGTTCAGGACTTCTGCACCCAGGGTAGGGGGCATGTCGTCCACCATGGTGGTATTGCTGTAGTCTTCCACATAGGAGGCTTCTGTGTCATCCACATTGACCGCATTGGGATTGATCGTCACCCGCGCGGTCTCGTAGCCGTCCACATTGGCACGGAACTTTACTACCATATCGCTTTCGTTGATGAACAGGAAGATCACATCTTCCGTGCCCGCATTGTAGAATACCTCCACAGAAGTACCTTCCGGGGCATAACGCTCATCCACGTCCACGTCTAACTGGTAGACTTTGCCGTTCTTTCCTCCAATCAACTTCTCATAGGAAGTTTTCAGGCTCTTGGAGTTTGTTTTCAATTCCAGAGAACTGAACTTGAAAGTCTCGCCGCCATCGACGGCATCCTGAATCGCTTCTTTAAGATCTGCACCATCAACCAGGAACAGAGCTTCCTGCTCTTCACCGGCTGCAAACGCCACATTCAGATTCGTTCCTACGTTGGTGAATGTCATGGCGATAGTCAACATAAATGCGACCAGGCGTCTGTAGTTCTTGCGAAGCTTTTTCAACATAATCCCTCTCTCCTTTACTAGAATAATGGAAACCCTGTATTCAGGACTTCCTATACATAAAGGCGTTGTCAGCGCCTTTTTGCATACCTGGACATTGCGATAACCAGCCGGACATCTGCCTGTATCTGAAACAGGCAAATACGGCTCCCCATCATAACATTGTCAAATCAAACTGCCTCTGACAGCAGATAAATCAGTTCCAATGCACTCCGGAATGTAATATACTTTTTTCTGGTGGCTATCCCCCAGATCCGTCCCTGGATGCTGGTGTGCTGTCTTCCGATTAACTGGAGGTAGATGGTCTCCCGCACCTGGTGCGGCGGACTGGTACCTGTGCCATCCGCGCCGGAACTGCCGGAACCGTCTGCCGTACTCTTCCCTCTGGCAGGCGGTTCTACAGATACTGTCCCTTTATCTCTGGCACTTCCTGGCCCCGGGCTGAATGTTTCCTCCTGCCAGTATTCCTCTGGCAGCACATTCCTGTTCTCGTCTCCGGGTCTGGCCACGCTGCGGAAGGTGGTTTCGGATGGTGGGAGGTTCAGGCTGCGGCTGATGGCATCGATTCTCAGCACCAGCTGTGCGGCCCCCTGGTAGGGAACCGGCTTTTTCAGATGGTAGTGAACGATGTCCCCGTATGGTTCCCGGTCTCTTTTTCCAAAGATACGGATCAGCATCGCCGTGGGACCGGCCAGCCCTTCCCACTGCGTTTTCCCACCTTCAGATTCTTTCTTAAGCACCAGATCCTCCCCCTCCTTTCCTGCCCAGAACGCCCTGGATGACATAAGGATAACTATGTCATCTGCATGGGGAGCCTGAAGGGAAAATCCTT
>CAJTOW010000166.1:0-6874 GCA_910577655.1 uncultured Lachnospiraceae bacterium
GCTACGTATTCTTACGGTCAGCGCGGTGAACGCGCAGACCTATCTGAACTGTTACTTTAATCTAACACAAATCATTAAAAAATTCCAGATTTGATTTACAATTTATAGGCAATATTGTAAAATAAAAGGTGTTGGCAAGAAAAATGTAAATCATTTGTCAGAAATGGAATACAGCTTTGCTATTATAATCAATATATGGAAAGATATGCCACCTGCGGCAAAGACAGAATGGAGACAGAGATGAAGGGAAAAGCAACCGTCCAGGGGGGATCTGGGCTGTCACGGGGAAAACAGCCGGAGATCATGGTCAGCATCTGCTGCATCACCTACAACCAGGAGCCCTATATCCGGGATGCCCTGGAAGGATTTTTAAAGCAGAAGACAGATTTTGCATATGAGATCCTGATTCATGACGACGCGTCCGGGGACGGGACCGGGGAGATTATCCGGGAATACGCAAAGCAGTATCCGGACCGGATCTTTCCGGTGATTCAGACAGAGAACCAGTATTCCCAGGGCATTACCAATATCAGCGGAACTTTCAATTTTCCCCGGGCCAGGGGGCGGTATATCGCCATGTGCGAGGGGGACGATTACTGGACGGACGCCAGGAAGCTTCAGCGGCAGGTGGACTTTATGGAAGCCCATCCTGACTGCTCCCTCTGCTTTCACAGCGCCCGGATTGATGTGCAGGAGAGGGCATTGACAGAGCGGCGGATGCGGCCATACCGGGGCAGCAGGCGGGTATCGCCGGAGGAGATCATTGACAAGACCTCCGGATATCCCACGGCCTCCCTGCTGTTTCGCAGGGCGATGGTGGAGCATCTGCCGGATTTTTATGTGCAGGCGCCCATTGCAGATATTCCGCTCCAGCTTATGGCGGCGGCCCGGGGATGGGGGTATTATATGGACAGGCCCATGTGTGTGTACCGTCTGGGCGGAGTCTCCTCCTGGACCACCCTGATGAAGCAGGGGGACTATGAGAGGAAGCAGCAGGAGTATGCCCGGGCCATGAGAAAGATGTACCGGGGGTTTGACGAAGAAACCGGCGGAAGGTTCCACAGAACCGTAAACCGTGGGATTGCGCGTCTTGTCTACTTGACGAAAGTCAACACCAGGCAGTACAATGTGGTATTGAATAAGAAATACCGCAGATTTTACAGGGAACTGAATCCGCGGACACGGTTCTTCATCCGGCTGGAGACTCTGGCGCCATGGTTGTACAGGTGGCTGTGGAAGGTATTTCATAAGCAGGTTTAGAGTGTGTCCCCGGATTGATCTTAGTCAGATGTGAAGATGCCAGGACCGGATTTCAGGACGCGCTCTGGTAAGGAGAAAGCTTTGGCAGAATCAGATATGAACCAGAGGGTGGCAAAGGGGCTCTTCTGGAAGCTTTTGGAGAATGGCGGCGCCCAGGGGGTGCAGTTTGTGATCGCCATCATCCTGGCCCGGCTTCTGTCACCCGCAGAGTATGGCGTGGTGGGACTGATCATGATCTTTATCACCATTGCCAATGTGTTTGTCCAGAGCGGCTTCAGCACGGCCCTGGTACAGAAACGTCAGGCGGACCCGGTGGATTTCTCCTCGGTCTGTTACTTTGAGCTGGCGGCTGCGCTGGTGCTCTACGGACTCTTATATATGGCAGCGCCCCGGATCGCATCCTTTTATCATATTCCGGTGCTGAGAGAGATTGTCCGGGTTCTGGCAGTGGTGCTGTTTCCGGGGGTAGTGATCTCCGTGCAGACGGCTTATGTGTCCCGGAAAATGGAATTTAAAGGGCTGTTTCTTTCCACTCTGGCAGCTTCGGTGGTATCGGGCCTCTTGAGCATCCTTCTGGCATGGAAGGGCTGGGGGGTATGGGCCATGGTGGGCCAGCAGGTCAGCTACTATTTCAGCCTGATGCTGGTGCTGTTCTTGACCGTATCCTGGAAGCCGCAGCTTACTTTTTGCGGGGACCGGGTACGTGATATGTTTTCCTTTGGGTGGAAGCTGTTGTGCGCCTCCCTGCTGGATACTGTGTTCAGCAATTTATACGGGCTGCTCATCGGGAAGCTGTATAATGAGGAGCTTTTGGGCAGCTACAACCGTGGGGAGCAGTTTCCCAGGCTGATTGCCAGCAACTTAAGCGCCGCCATCCAGGCCGTGCTGCTGCCGGCGTTTTCCGCCAGCCAGGATGACCGGGAGGCGGTCTGCGGAATGGTCAGCAGGGCGATCCGGCTCAGCTCCTTTGCGGTGATCCCCATGCTTCTGGGATTGTTTGCCGTGGCGGACACTCTGGTGCTGGCTTTGCTGGGAGAGAAGTGGCTGGTATGTGTGCCGTTTCTCAGGATCATGTGTATATCCTATTGCTTCTGGCCCATCCACATTGCCAATCTCCAGGCCATCAACGCGGTGGGGCGCAGCGATATCTTCCTGAAGCTGGAGGTTATCAAGAAAGCATTAAGCCTGCTGGCTCTGGCAGTGGGGATGCAGTTTGATGTTGTGGTTATGGTGAGCCTGAAGGCGGTGCAGGATTTTCTGTGTACGTTCGTCAATGGGGCGCCCAACAAAAGGCTGCTGGGCTACAGTATCCGCAGACAGTGGCAGGATGTGATGCCTGCGGCGGCACTTTCGGCAGTCATGTGTGCTGTGGTCATTGGGGCAGGATACCAGCTTGCATGGCTTCCGGCGTGGCCGAAGCTGCTTTTGCAGATCCTTTGCGGCATCGTGGTGTATGTGGCGCTGGCATGGGCTTTCCGGCTGGAAAGCTTCTGCTTCTTATGGGGACTGGTAAAAAACCGTGCCAGGAAAGGAGACAGTCAATGAAAAAGACGGTTCTGGTGACAGCCATCGGTTCTTTTGCTGCCCAGCCGGTGATTGCCGGCTGCCGCAGGCTGGGATTCCGGGTTGTGGGCTGTGATATCTACCCGGCAGCCTGGATTGTGAATTCCATGGAGGTGGATGTCTTTTACCAGGCGCCCTATGCTTCGGACCGGGCGGCCTGGAAGGAGTTTCTGGTTCAGGTCTGCCGCCGGGAGCAGGTGGAGCTTGTGATGCCACTGACTGACGTGGAGGTGGATGTGCTGGCAGACTGGCAGTCAGCTTCCGGTAAGCTGGGGGCTACGGTCTGCATGTCAGAACCGGCTACGGTTCTTCTGTGCAGGAACAAGGAGAGGATGGAGCGGTTTCTTTCCGGCCGGAATATCTGTCCGGTGATCCCGGGGCGCCGTCTGTCGGAGTTTTTGGAGAAAGAGTCTGCACCCGGTCTTCCGGCTGGGCCGTCAGATAAGAATATACCGGCTGGGGATGATCCGGCTTTGATGCATTTCCCCCTGGTGGTCAAGCCGGTGGATGGGCGGAGCAGCCAGGGGCTGCGGATTATAGAGACGCCCCGGGAGCTTTCCTGGGCGGCAGAGCTTCTGAAAGATCAGGCGGACCGGTATCTGGTTCAGGAGAAGCTGCCGGGGGATGTGATCACCGTGGATGTGGTGCGCCAGCCAGACACCGGGGCCTGCGTATGTCTGCCCAGGCGGGAGATCCTGCGGACCCCCAACGGGGCGGGCGTCTCGGTGCAGGTGTTTCGGGATCCCGGACTGGAAGCCCGGTGTCAGGCTGTGGCGGCGGCTGTGGACATCCGGGGGTGCGTGAATTTTGAATTTATCCAGCATGCCGCCACCGGGGAGTGGCATTTTCTGGAATGCAATCCCAGATTTTCCGGCGGAGTGGCATTTTCCGTTATGGCAGGCTATGACATGGTGAAGAATCATGTGAACTGCTTCACAGGGCAGGAGCTGGAGGCGCCGGGGAAGATCGGCAGCCAGTATATTGCAAGACGTTATACAGAATACCGGATGGAAGGGGCCGGAAGCATGGGATTTTGCATGAAGGAGGATGAGAATGACGAAAATACATGAAAAGCCGGTAATGGTGACCCGGTCCTCCATGCCTCCTCTGGAAGAATATGTGGAGATGCTCAGATCCATCTGGGAAAGCGCCTGGCTTACCAATATGGGAGAGTACCATGAGACTTTTAAAAGCCGTCTGGAGGAATACCTGGGTACTCCTAAGCTGGAGCTGTTCGTCAACGGCCACATGGGGCTGGAGCTGGTGCTGCAGGCATTTGAACTGGAGGGAGAGGTGATCACTACCCCGTTCACCTTTGCGTCCACCACCCACGCCATTGTGCGCAACGGCCTGACACCGGTTTTCTGTGATATCAATGAGACGGATTACACCCTGGATGCAGACAGGCTGGAGGCCCTGGTGACGGAGAGAACCTGCGCCATTGTCCCGGTTCATGTCTATGGTAATCTCTGCGATGTGGAACGGATCCAGGCAGTGGCTGACCGGCATCACCTGCGGGTGATCTATGATGCGGCCCATGCTTTTGGCGAGGAGAAGGACGGGACCGGTGTGGGGCTGTATGGGGATGCATCCATGTTCAGCTTTCATGCTACCAAGGTATTTCACAGTATCGAAGGCGGGGCAGTGGCGTTCCGGGAGGACTGGCTGGCGGACAGGCTTTACCAGCTGAAGAATTTCGGCATTACGGGATACGAAAGCGTGGAATATGTGGGAGCCAATGGCAAGATGAATGAATTTCAGGCAGCCATGGGCCTGTGCAACCTCCGCCATATTGACAGTGAGATCAGCAGACGCCGGAGACTGGCCATGCACTACAGAAAGCGTCTTGGGGGAATACCTGGTATCCGGCTCTGTCCGGAGCAGCCTGGGGTCCGGTATAATTACGCATATATGCCGGTGGTGTTTGACGGCTATGAGGCGGACAGGGATCAGATATTTGAGAAGCTTAAAGAACACAATATCTTTGCCCGGAAGTATTTCTATCCCTGCGTCAACAGCTATGCCTGCTACAGGGGGAAATTCCGGGCGGAGGACACGCCGGTAGCAGCCCGGGTGGCGGCCAATGTGCTGACGCTGCCATTATATGCGGAGCTGGAGCCGGATGTGGTGGATGAGGTATGCGATGTAATCCTGGGATTCGGGTAATGAAAGTGTTATGCAAAAGGAGAGAGGTTCAACATGGACAAGGTGCT
This sequence comes from uncultured Lachnospiraceae bacterium, assembly GCA_910577655.1. Classification (GTDB taxonomy): domain Bacteria; phylum Bacillota; class Clostridia; order Lachnospirales; family Lachnospiraceae; genus Brotaphodocola. The sequence goes on from CAJTOW010000166.1 coordinate 5,037, forward strand.
GGTGATCATTCCGGCCTACAATGAGGAGACGAATATCGCCGCAGTGGTAGGAGAGCTGGAGGAGAAATTTCCCCGGTTGGACTACCTGGTAGTGAATGACGGCTCCCGTGACCGTACAGCCCAGATCTGCCGGGAGAATGGTTACAATCTTCTGGACCTGCCGGTGAATCTGGGGCTGGCGGGATGTTTTCAGGCGGGAATGAAATATGCCTACCGGAAAGGGTATACTTATGCCATCCAGTTTGACGGGGACGGCCAGCACAGACCGGAATATATTGAGGCTATGCGTCAGAAGATGGACGAAGGGTATGATATCGTCATTGGGAGCCGGTTCATAGGGAAGAAAAAGGACTGGTCCCCGCGGATGGTTGGGAGCCGCCTCATCGCTGCGGCGATCCGCCTGACTACGGGAGTCCGGATTACGGATCCTACCTCTGGTATGCGGATGTTCAACCGGGACATGATCCGGGAGTTTGCCCTGAATATCAACTACGGTCCGGAGCCGGACACAGTTTCCTACCTGCTAAAGCAAGGGGCCAGAGTCGCGGAGGTTCCGGTGCACATCACAGACCGGACCAGCGGAGAAAGCTACCTGAAACCCCTGGTAGCATGCAGCTATATGACCAGGATATTGATTTCGATACTTTTGATACAAAACTTCCGCCACGTCTGAACAGAACCCCGCCACGTGCAGCGGAGCGTATGAAAAAGGAGCGCAATATATGGAACGCTGGGCAGCTCTCCTGATCCGGACGGGTCCGGACAGGGAAAAAAAGAATATGGTCTGGAACATGGCAGGAAGTTTCTGCTACGCCTTTGCCAGTATGGTGCTGTCCTTTCTGGTGATGCGGCTGGCCGGCGAGGAGCAGGGAGGCGTCTTTTCCTTTGGATTCAGTACTGTAGGGCAGCAGATGTTTCTGCTGGCTTATTTTGGAATCCGTCCCTTTCAGATCACTGACGGGAAACGGGAGTACCGGTTCGGCGATTATCTGTATCACCGGCGTCTGACCTGCGGGGCGGCTCTGGTTCTTGGTGCAGTGTGGGTGTTTTTAAGCGGCTACCGGACAGAAAAGGCAGCGGTGATCATGCTTCTGGTGGTCTATAAGGTAATCGACGGCTTTGCCGATGTATATGAATCAGAGTTCCAGAGGATGGGACGTCTCTACCTTACCGGCAAATCCAATACCTTCCGTACCATGCTTTCCGTGGGAGTCTTCCTGGCTTTTCTGGTGGTGGGAAAGAACCTGACGGCGGCCTGCGCGGCAGCGGCGGCTGCGCAGCTTGCAGGAGTCTGTCTGTTTGATCTGGTGGTGATCAGGCAGCTGGATGGTGTGGATTACAGCCGGGGCCAGGATACGGCCAGGGCGCTGACAGCGGCCACTTTGCTCTTGTTTCTGTCAGTGTTTCTGGACTTTTATATATTTTCAGCATCCAAGTATGCCATTGATGCCCATATGAATGATGCGGCCTCGGGCTATTTCAATGTGATCTTTATGCCGACATCTGTCATCAACCTGGCGGCAGGATTCGTCATCCGGCCCTTCCTTACAAGTCTCACGGATTTCTGGGACAGGAAGGAGTTTGGCCGGTTTGCCGGGAAGCTAAGGGAGCTTTCCCTGGTGATCGGGGGGCTGACGGTGCTGGCTGTGGCCGGTGCCGCCGTACTGGGACGCCCGGTGCTGGGGATTCTGGAATGGGTGCTTGGTCCGGTGTATGCCGGGAAGCTGACTTTGTATCATGGTGCCTTTGTCTGGATCGTTCTGGGAGGCGGATGCTATGCGCTCCTGAATCTTTACTACTATGCCCTGGTCATCATGCGCAGGCAGAGGACCATCTTC
>CAJTOW010000166.1:6884-7123 GCA_910577655.1 uncultured Lachnospiraceae bacterium
TGCCGCGGCAGTGCTGGCGCCCTTTATGGTGGAGCGCCATGGTATCCGGGGGGCGGCTGGGGCGTACCTGATCCTGATGGCCGGTATGGCGGCAGGCTTTGTGGGTCTGGCCTGGTACCGGTACTGGAGAGAGGAGATACAATATGACTGTTGATGTTCTGATACCAGTGTACAAGCCGGACCAGCGGTTTGCCAGATTACTGGAAATGCTGGAAAAGCAGACCATAAAGCCGGACCGG
>CAJTOW010000167.1 GCA_910577655.1 uncultured Lachnospiraceae bacterium
GAAGTTTCCTGACAATATCGATTTGAAGGAGGAACACGCTTATGGCAATGCAGATTCAAGGAAATTATGATCATTCTGGCGCCGATTACGCAGAGCGGGTGAAGGAAAAACTGGCCGCCGAGAGGGCGGAAAAGGCAAAGGAAGCTGGGAAAGCTGCTGAGGAAAAAAACGCTGGTAAGTTGTCCGAACCACGGGATGAATACATCAGCAGTGAAAAATCGGGACAAAAACCTACGGGGCTGTACTGGGTAGGCCAGGACGAGAACGGAAACCGGAAAATCTTTTTTGATGATCCGAAAGCTGGCCATGCAAAGGAACAGGATGACCGTTCCGAGAAAAACGAAGATGGCAAAGCACCGAAGGTAGGCGGAGACAGCCAGGGAAAGCCGGCGGAGAAATGTGTCACAAATACGGATAAGGTTGACAGGGAGATCAAGAAGCTGAAAGAGAAAAAGCAGCAGCTCAAACAGCAGATCCAGTCTGCTTCCGGAGATGAAAAGAAAATCCGGGAGCTGGAGAAAAAGCTGGCACAGGTAGAAAACGAGTTAAGCCAGAAGGACAATGATACATACAGGCGGCAGAATGCTTCTGTATCAGAATAAAAGAGACTTAAGTTTTTAGTGTGGTATCAATACCGGGAGATGGTGGCAAATGCGCACTGTTTCCCGGGATTTTGGAAATGGATTATTTGGATTTCTAAAAAATATTATATCAGGAAAAATTCAAAGAGGAATAATTATGCATACGAAAACAATGGAAGGCCTTACAGGGGCAAGCATGAGTATGAAACTGATGAATACACCGCTGCGAGTTTATAAAGAAGCGGAGCGAAGAGGAGATACAGCCGTCATGGAACGGGCAATGGGGTATGTAGGGGACTTTGCGGATAAAGCAGAAGACTATCAGAAAGTCACAGAAAAAGGTATGAAAGAGGATGCAAAGGAAGCGAGGGAAAAAGCGAAGACGGAGCAGGAAAATGCCATTCAGAAGCGCAAGGAAGAGCGTGAGGAACTGGAAAAGAGAATAGCGGAAAGCCAGAATGAGGATACTGATACCGTAAGCATAAGCGAGCGTGGAAAAGCCGCGTTGGACAAGAAGACAGATTCGGTTCAGACTGGTGCAGATAATGGCATATCTGCAGAAAAAACAGTGGATGTTGTTAAGATGGAGCCTGTAATCTATACGAAGACCGGGGAATCAGCCGGACCTGAACCTGACGCAAATCTCTCTGTTTCCGTATAAAAAGAATCAGAAAAATCATATTGGTTTTATATGAGATACAATTAGGAGTCAAATGAGTTACAATATATTAGTAGTAGATGATGAAAAAGAACTGGCCGATGTGATCGAGCTTTATCTCACAGCAGACGGCTGCACGGTTCATAAATGTTACACGGGCAAAGAAGCTCTGGAGTGCATCGCGCATACAGACCTGGATCTGGCAATTCTGGATGTGATGCTCCCTGATGTGGACGGCTTTCAAATATGTAAAAAAATCCGGGAGAAGTTCTGGTATCCTGTCATTATGCTCACAGCAAAAGGGACGGACGTGGATAAGATCATGGGGCTGACCATTGGAGCGGATGATTATATTACAAAACCCTTTAACCCGCTGGAGGTGGCTGCCCGTGTAAAAACCCAGCTGCGGCGGTACTGGCTTTACAATCATTCTGCAGCGAAGCAGGGGGAGCCGGCCCGCGAGTATGATATAAGGGGACTGGTAATCAACAGGGACAGTCATAAGTGCTTTCTGTTTGGAAATGAACTGCAACTGACTCCCATTGAGTTTGCCATCCTCTGGTATCTCTGTGAGCGGCAGGGCGTTGTAGTCCCTTCCGAGGAGCTTTTTGAGGCGGTATGGGGCGAGAAGTTCCTGCAGAATAATAATACCGTCATGGCCCATATCGGGCGGCTGCGGGAAAAGATGGAAGAGCCTGCCAGAAATCCCAGGTTTATTAAAACAGTATGGGGGGTTGGTTATACCATTGAAAAATAGAAAAGATTTTCGCCAGATCCGTATAAAGATTTTCCTCCGGACGATTGCCGCGCTGGTAACTGCCGTTTCTGTCATCTATATAACATATTCTGTATTACTGCGCGGCCGCTTCGCTGATGGGATGGTGGCGCTTTTTCAGACTGCCCTTGGAATAAAATACGATGCGGCGCTCCAACTGTACGAGCGGATATTTCGCAGCCATATGGATGCCATGATTCTGTTTTCCATTCTGCTGATATTCGCCGTATTGTTTTATTTTTATCTCCGTTGGCTTACACGGTACTTTGAGACGGTCAGTGAAGGAATGGATCTCCTGCTTGCGGATGCACCGGGAGAGATTTCCCTTCCCCCGGAGTTGTTCTCCATTGAGAGAAAAATGAACCTGGTAAAGCACACGATGCTCCTGCAGAAAAGTGATATGCTCATGGCAGAACAGCGCAAAAATGATCTGATCATGTACCTGGCCCACGACCTGAAAACGCCGCTTGCTTCCACCATCAGTTATCTGAATTTACTCCGGGATGAAAAACAGATTTCCGAGGAGCTGCGGGAGAAGTACCTTTCCATCTCCCTTGCCAAATCAGAACGGCTGGAGGACTTAATCAACGAATTCCTGGAAATTGCGAGATACAGCCTGTCAAACATAACACTACAATATAAGGAAATCAACCTTACCCGTCTGTTGGAGCAGCTTGTATATGAGTTTCAGCCGATACTGGACAGAAAGGGGCTGACCTGCCGCCTTGCGGCTGCGGATGATATTCTGCTGAAATGTGATGCTGATAAGATGCAGCGGGTGTTTGACAATCTTTTGCGCAATGCCGTGCTTTACAGCTATGACGGAACCGAAATTATCATCGAAGCCGAACAGGGCAAAGACAGCCTGGTACTGAGATTTTCTAATCATGGCGGGACCATTCCAAAAGAACGGCTGGAGCGGATCTTTGAACAGTTTTACAGACTGGATACGGAGCGCGGATCTGGCGGAACCGGGCTGGGACTGGCCATTGCCAGACAGATCGTTACACTTCATAAGGGGGTAATCACAGCGGAAAGTGAAAATGAGCGGACGGTTTTTACTGTAACGCTTCCTGTTTTATAGGAAAATCGTAAGAAAATCCGTAGGGAAAACACAGAATAAGAACCAGTGGTTTTAGTATAATACTGCTAAAGCTACTGATTTTTGTTTTGGGAGGAAAAACTATGTTTATGATAAGAGAAATTTTGGGCTACTGCATCATCAGTGCCATAGGAATTGCCTGTATGGCCGTTCTTTATGCACCTGTCTGCTTTTTACTGAGAAAACGGGTACCCCCAAAGAAGCAGATTGCCTGTTTTCTGTTTGGAGCCTGTGTAATTATGGTTCTCGCTGCAACAGTCGTGGTTGGTGCGACAGGAACGGCTGCGGCTGACCGGTCATTGAATCTTGTCCCTTTCCGGGTTTTTCAGGAAACCTGGGATATGCCACAGCCTAAGAAAATTACCCAGACCGTTGCAAATATTGTGATGTTCATTCCATTGGGATTTATGCTGCCAACTGCCTTTCGGGGTATGCGATATTTTTGGAAAACCGCTCTTTCCCTGACACTATTTTCCCTGGCGATTGAAACTGCACAATATTTTACCGGGAGATCAGCAGACATTGATGATCTTATGCTGAATGCGTCAGGCGGCATATTGGGGTATCTGGCATTTTTTATCATTTCTAAGCTGGTCCGGAAAAAACGTTCCCGCAAATCAAGGCGGAAACATAACCATTCCGTGTGAAAATCGTAAGAAAATCCGTAGAAAAAGAGTGGAATACCGTGTGAACAAACAAGGAAATGGTGCTTTTGTTTTTGGTACAATGAGCGTACTAAGGCATGGGCACTTTTTTAATGCCGAAGGGACTTTACCCTTCAGTGCCATCGCGCAGCGATTTTAATAGGAAAGGAGTTTTCACATGGAACTGCTGATTGATAAGGTTTCCAAAAAATTTAAAGACAAAAAAGCGGTTGACAACATCAGCCTGGAGCTGATGCCGGGCGTCTGGGGCCTTTTGGGCGCCAACGGCGCAGGCAAGACAACACTGATGCGGATGATTGCCGGGATTATGCAGCCCACCTCCGGCCAGGTGCTGTATGACGGTGTGCCAATTCAGACACTGGGGGAGGGTTACCGGGATGTCTTCGGTTTTCTGCCCCAGGAATTTGGCTTTTATCCGGAATTCACGGTGAAGGATTATCTGGCTTATGTCGCCGCCCTAAAGGGGCTGACCGAAAGGGAGAGCCGGCGGAGGATCCGCGAATTGCTGGAAAGAGTCTCCCTGACGGACGTCTATAACAAAAAGATCGCCAGACTCTCCGGCGGCATGAAACGCAGGGTGGGGATTGCCCAGGCTTTGCTGAATGATCCGGAGATATTGATTCTGGATGAACCTACCGGGGGACTGGACCCCGGCGAGCGGGTGCGTTTCCGCAATCTGTTGTCGGAGTTTGCCCATGACCGTATTGTTTTGATCTCTACCCATATTGTTCCTGATGTGGAGTACATCGCCACCTGCCATGCCATCATCCGGGACGGGAGGCTGTTAGCCACAGGAACTACAGAGGAACTGGTCAGACTGGTGGAGGGGAAGGTATGGAGCTGTACAATCCCTGCAAGAGCTGTGCCAGAATACGAAAGCAGGCTCCAGATTATCAGCCTGCGGAATGAAAACGACGGCAGCGTTTCCATCCGCTATCTGGCGGAGAATCCCTGCAATGACATTTCCGTCCCGTCTGTTCCCCGTCTGGAAGACCTGTATTTGTGGCTGTTCCCACAAGGCGGCGTAGAAAACCCAAAAAGAACCAGCCGAAAGAAAGGAGGTATCCATAGATGAGAATATTCTATCTGGAATTAAAACGTGTACTGAAGTCAAAGCTTACTTGGATTCTGCTGGCGCTGGCGCTGCTACTCTCCGTTCTGCTTGCCTGGTTGCCCACTACTTACTGCTACAGTAATTACACAGACGAGGCCGGAAATGAGGTGAATCTCACCGGCCTGGCATCCATCGCCCATGAAAAGGAACGGCAGGCGGAAGCAGCCGGAATCGTTACCCCACAGCGGGTGAGGGAGGCTGTGGAGACCTATCAGGCCTGCCTTGCATCCTACGGCGTGACGGAATCCTATGATCTGCCGGAGGGCGTCTATGAGCGGGAGATACTCCCCATTGCCCCGCTGCTCCACGGTGTAAAGGAGGCCTTTGCAGATCCGGATACCGGAATGGCCCCTGCGATTATGGAAATTGATCTGGAGCAGATTGACGACTACTATTCCGTCTGTGAGAGCCGGATTGCCTCCCTGATGCAGATGGAACAGCCGGACAGCCCCAGGGCACAAAGCAAAGCCGTAGAAATGTACCGGAATACAAAGAAGCCCTTTGAGGTTTATCCGGGCATGACTTCCGCGGTCATGGATTATCAGAACATCATGGGTTTTCTGGTGCTGCTGTTTTGTGTGGTCATTGCCGCACCAATATTTTCTGCTGATTATCAGTCCGGCGCAGACGATATCCTGCGTTGTACCCGGCATGGAAGAGTCTCTCTTGGTATTGCAAAGATGTTTGCAGCCCTTTTCATCAGCGGAGCTGCATTTGTGCTCTGTGCTGCCGTCCATATTCTGGTGGCAGACAGTCTGTTCGGCTGGGAATGCACCCGTACATCCATTCAGATGATGTACTCCATTGTGACCCTGGCAGACATGAACATAGGAGGCCTTCAGTTCCTTTTTGCTGTTGCAGGACTGCTTTCGGTTCTGGCTTCTGTGAGCTTTACGCTGTTTCTTTCCGCCAGATGCAGGACCACTGTGTCATCTCTGGCATCATCGCTGGTATTCTGTATTGCTCCGGTGGTTATTTCCATGACGGCGCCTGGGGCGCTGGGTGCATGGCTTTGCAGCATCCTGCCCGCCAGCGGAACGAGCATTCAGGCGAGCGTTCTCTACGCAATTACGGACTTCCAGTTTTTGAATCTGGCAGGGCTGTCCGTCTGGATGCCGTATGCCATGATTGGGGCCTGCATGATTGAGATTCCCCTGTTTGCATTCCTGGCTGTCCGCTCTTATTGCAGGCATGCGCTGAATTAAATATAGTTCATAAATTTTGGGGATGTCCGGGCATGATAAAAATTCGACCTTTTTTCAGGTGGATTTTGAAATGCCCGGACATTTCACGTCATTTAGAAAACCGTCTGCGGCAAGCAGGTTGTTCCGGTGTTTTTGGAATGATAAAATCAAGTTTTACAGGAAAGACGCATAAAAGAAAAATCAGCATTTTCAGAAGGGAAAATACTATGTGTAATAAAAGTCTTAAAATATTAAGCTGTATGGTTCTTGTAACTGGTGCTCTATCAGGATTGACCGGGTGCAACTGTATGCTATCCGAACCAATCCGGACAGAAGAAAAAACCATTACCTCTGGCGTTGATGATATTACAACAGAATGCGATGCAGATGGGCAGAATCAAAAAAGGGACTTCGATGCAGAGGAACCGGATGCTGGAAGGGGTTCTGAAGGCCTGGCAGGAGACGATACCGGTTTGGGTGAAATGGAGATTGTGAACGCAGCCGAATTTGGCAACCCAAAAGAAGTGTTGGATCATATGCCGATTGCATCAAATGTTACAGTTATAAAAACAGGGGAGGATGAGTTACAGATTGAGTTCGAATTAGAGAATGTAGGGCTCTGCACTTTTGATGCCGGTAAAGGGGAGAAATTCATTCTGCCGGATGAAGTTTTTGTGGATTCCACCAAAATTGAATGGACGGCATCCACCGCAGACGGGGAATATCTTTTTCCTTATATGAGGGTTAATGAAACAGGGGATATGTTTATGATAGACTGGGCATATAACGGATACTGCTTTGCTATCTATGGGAAATCGCCCCAGAATACAAGTGACAGGGATATGGCCGGAAAGATTGCGTTGGCAATGATATACAATTTGGGGGATGCGGAATAATGGTGTTATCAGATTGGGAAAATTGAGACTGGAGGGAAAAATGAATCAAAAAAAATGGATCCGCATTGTGTCAAGTTATTCGGTGATATATATAGCGATTACATTGTTGAGCAGCGCTTTGTATCTTTATA
>CAJTOW010000168.1 GCA_910577655.1 uncultured Lachnospiraceae bacterium
TCGTCCTGTAGCGTGGTTTTCTGCGACTGGGAGAGTACATGGAAAAAGTCATTGAACCGGACGGCAAACAGGGTAAAAAGCCCATTAACAATCAGCAGGAACAGGATGATCTGGATCCACTGCATGTGCTGCACCTCCTTTCCTGGTTTTTCTGGCGGCGGGTTTTGTAAGGAACGGGGCAAGTTTCCCTGCAGGGATGCCGTTATCCAGCATCCGTCTCTTCAGGGTATCTGAGATACCGCCCAGCTTCCGGTGCTTTCCTACCACAGTGATATTCCCATCCGCCCCGGTACAGTTATCCGTCACATCATACTGGTAAAGGGGGCGGTAGAGGAGCTGCCCGTCCCGGAAATCCTCCCCCTCGATGATCTGCATGATCTTCCGGCTCCCATCCTCCAGCTGTTTCGTGAATACCACGATGGGATAGGCTTCCACCATGATCTGCATCAGAATCTCATCCGCCATGTTGTATTTCCGTTTAGCCAGAGTCATCATCCTGCGGTAGGTGGATTCCGAGGAGTTGGAGTGGATGGTGGTCACCACGGTATGCCCGGTACGGGAGCTTTCCGCTACGGACAATGCTTCCTTTGCGGAACGCATCTCACCTACGCCGATGACATCCGGGTGCTTGCGCAGGACACGCTCTAAAAGAAGGTCCTGGTCGATGTCAAGGGACGGGTTCTCATGGGGTCTGGTGAGCAGGTGGACCACACTGTTTAAGGCATGCCCCTCCCCATCCCGCCTGATCAGGTCAAATTCACGGCTCCCCTCCTCAATGGTGATGAGCCTGCGGTTATCCGGGACCATGGACAGAAGCCAGCTCATGATCGTGGTCTTCCCGGAACCGGTGCTTCCTGCGATACAGACAGACACGCCGTACCGGATACAGCAGGTCAGAAGGTCCAGCATCTCATCGGTAGCAGAGCCGGAGGCAGTGAGCTTTTCCCTGGAGACCGTCTGCTGGTTGACGATACGGATGGAGGCATTGATGCCCACTTCCGCATCCACAATGGGCGTCTTGTCCACAGAGATACGGATATTTTTATCCAGGAAGCCGATGACGGAGGGCATGGTGTCGTCGATGACCATGCCGCAGGTATTGAGAAGCCGCCTGGTCACGTCAATGGCGTGCTGGGGGGACTGGAACCGGTCCGGGATCTTCATGGAGCGCCCGCCGCTCATGATCACTTCAATATCATCATAGGCGTTGACATTGACCTCCTCCACGCCGGGGCGGTAGATCCATTTCTTTAAAAAAGAGATCCCGGCCATATCCTCATAGAGGGTGTCGCACAGCTCTTCTGTGGTCATGCCTTCCATATGGTAGGAGCGGCTGAGGATATACTGGCAGATAAATTCCCGCAAAAGCTTCCTTGCCTCTTCCTGGTTGCCTTCGGTAGTCAGCTTGTCCGCGTGCCTGGAGGTGCAGTATTTCTGCACATCATCCAGGATCTGGTCGTAAGACAGGGTTTCCTGCTTTGCGGCGGTAAAAAACATATCATTTAAAGATTCCACGGCGTCTTCGCTCCTTTCCGGCAGTTTTCGCCTGCCTGTATTTTTTGGATGTCCTGCCTGCATCCGGTTCTTCCCATTCAGCCTCCTCTTCCTCTTCATAAGGCTCCTGGAATTCTCCCTCTTCGGTTTCATAAGGTTCCCCGGTATTCTCGTCTTCCGGCTCCGGTTTCTCCAGGCGCCCTTTCACAAGCTTCAGGGAATTGATATAGCGCTGGTTGCAGTAGGCCAGTGTCTTGAACATCTGTCCGCTGGTACCATAGCGCTCGATCTCCTTTGCATAGGGGAGCAGCCCGTCAAAGCCGCCGATCAAGGTGGTCCATCTCATCGATGGCATGGAAGGGGCGGGCAAGGCCGGCAAGCGTCAGGTGGTCGCGGTAATGGAATTTCTCATCCGTCAGAAGCGGTTTGTGGGCGCGCAGGTAGTTAAGGCCCCGCAGGTCGGGGGTGATGATGCGCACAACAAGGTCTGCCGCTTCGATGGCAGTAGGCGTAAAAAAGTTCAGCATATTGGAGCTGCAGTCCAGGATGATGAAATCCACAAGCCTGGATGCCTCAGAGATGAAGGTCCTGATCTTTTCGTATTTCAGCTCCGGGTAGGAGAAAGGGTTCTCACCAGCTGCATAGCCCATGACGCCGATGAACGGATACTCCTTTAAGAGGACGACGCGCTCTGCCACCAGTGCGGTATTGATCTCCAGGCCTGTGAGCACATTTCCGATGGAAGCGGAAGCTTCCAGGATGCGCTCCGGCATCCAGACCGGCAGCATGGGAGTGCTGGAGTCTGCATTGATGATGAGGGCTTTTTCCTTGCCTGCCGTAAGTACCTTTGCTAGGTTGCAGCAGAACATGGATTTCCCGCAGCCTGGGTTTCCCCAGACAGTGATGATTTTAGACATATGCGTTCCCTCCCTTATTCCTCTTCCGTGTCTTCTGTACTGTTTTCATCCTCAGCCGTCTGTGCATCCTCTGACTCTGTGCCGGCATCCGCATCTGCAGTTTCGGAAGGCTTGTCTTTGGCATCCATGGAAGGCTCCAGAGTTTCCTCTTCCGTTCCGTCCCCATAAAGGGTGAGCAGGATCTCGCTCTGACGGCCCAGCAGCTCCTCTGCCAGTTTTTCGTTCCCCCTTGTGATCAGTGCCACATGTAGCCTTCCCTCATTTTCATATCTGGTCAGGAGCAGGGCCTGCTCCTGCGTGGCGAGGACCGTGATCGTGGCGGTCTGCTGGCGCTCCTCATCCTCTTCCGGAGGTGTGGTGTAATCTACATCAAGCCCCTTGGAGTCCGTGACGGACAGGACTTTGACAAAACGCAGCTCCGGGATGTCCGTGACAGGCTCCAGCTCATTATCGTCGTCGTAATGGTACAGGCGGATGATATCCCCTCCCTGGAGCTTGTCCGAGAGGGCGGTGGCAAGTGTCTGGGTAGTAATGGAGATGGCCACCATGCCGTCCGGGATCCCGTTGAGGGAAAGGTCGGAGGACAGGGGGACGCTGCTGACCTTCTCCGGAAGGATATAGTCTCCGGGAAACAGGTCCGTGGCTGCATAGGTCCCGATGACGTCCTGTGTCTGCCGGGCCACGCTGTCCGGCAGGTTGAATCCCCCGACCTCTGCCAGCTCCACGTCATCTGCGGTGATGAGGGTTCCGCGGGGGACTGCATTTTTCATGCGGGCGATCCCGCAGGTGCTGCTGGTTTTGCTGGTGACGGCAGGTATGGCGATAAAAGCGATAACGGCAGCAAGGACAATGCTTAAGATGCCGTAGATAAAACGGTTGTTCATTTTCATGGGATGATATCTCCTTATCGGTTATTTCCGCGAGCAACGAGCCAAGTGCCGTGCTTGCACGGGCATTTGGCGACTGCCGCGAGGGTCCAACACTCCGCTAGCGGAGTGTTGGACAGTCTAAAAAATGGTAAATGTCCCGCATAAGCAGGGTTACGGTGGCGCTGAGGCCGCATAAAACAGCCAGTATGCCGGCTGAAAGCAACAGGATCAGTTTCATAAAGTTCCTCCTTTTCGTATCAGGCGGGCAGCATCAACAGGGTGTATAAAAAGCTGCCCCAGAAAATGTAAGGCGCAAACGGGATATGTTTATGTCTTTCCCTGCGGAACAGGGACTGCAGCCCCATATGCAGAAGGACGAGGATGCAGGATAAAGCCAGGACAGCCATCAGCCCTGATGCACCGAAGGGGATGCCAAGGAGGGCTGCCAGCTTGATGTCCCCGCCCCCGATGCCGCCTCCGGTCGCAAGGGAGACGGTAAGCAGGAGCAGGAAGCCGCAGAGAGCTCCGAGGAAGCAGCGCAGGAGGACCAGACAAGCAGGCATCTCCTGGAGGGCAGCCGGGATGTATAAAAGGCACCATGGGAGGAACGCAAGCAGGGCGGCATTGCGGATCCGGTGGTGTCTGTGGTCATAGGTTGCAAACCACAGAAGGAATACCAGGGTGACGGCATGGTAGTAAAAAAGCATCCTACTCACGTTTGCTGTACCAGTCATCGAACAGGCTGCCCTGAATCTGCACGGAGTCGTTCACGTTGACGGAGAGCATCCCGGAGGGCGTCCACGCATCTATGATATAGGTGTATACGGTGTAGGAAGTACCATCCGGGAACCATACCGGTGTGAAATGCACGTTCCGGTTATAGGTGGAAAATTCATTGGCTTTAAAGGCAAACACTGTATTCATCCCCCCGCTGCAGGACAAAAGCCTCCAGTAATCCTTATAGGAGAATTCCGGGAAATACGATACGCCTGTCTGGGCGGGAGCATAATGGCTCAAGGGGGCATTTGCCGAGAACCGCGCTGTGGCGGCCTCTTTGATGCCATAACCGCTTTTCATGTTGTCGCCCTGGGCGGTCGGTACAATATCATCTGGGTGGATCTCCATGGAGCCGCTTAAGGAAGCGGAATATCCCGTGGAGGTGAAGACATAATAGCCGTGGTCTTCATAATGTCCGTGGTTTTTTCCGCATCCGGCCGAGCAGCTGGACTTATGCCCTGTGCTTACCCATACCCATACGGGCTTCCACCTTGCGCTCCACACGCTCCAGGAGGCGGATGTCTTCTGGGGATTGGAAGGCAGGGAGGGCAGGGAAAAATGAGGGTTGACATCCGTTGCCATGGGATCCGGGGGCAGGTTTTCTTCCAGGGAGACGATCCGCGCGGTAAAGCTGGTCTTTGCAGTGGATGCCCCGCTTACGGATGCCTGGATTGTCAGGACAGTCGGTTCCATTGGAGTATGCCATTTAGCCCATACGACCTGGGAGCCTCCTGCAGGCATGACAATGTTGTTCACGGTATAACTCCTGCCGTTTATATGGAAGGTAACACTGGCAGGGTTGTCAGGGTTGACCTCCCGGCTGCTGGTCAGGGTAATGCTGGTGATGACATCCGTATCCACGCGGTAGGTATAGTCCGTGGCCTCCAGTTCGGCGGCCGGAACTTCCTTATAAGTCACGATGCCGATACCGAGGGCGGACAGGATCTCCGCATCAGATACCTTTCCGCTGGTCGTCCCGCCCCATGCAGGGTAGCCCAGGTCAGGGGTTTCCAGAAAAATGGAAAGGGGCAGGTTCTGGTGTGTAAGGCTGGGCAGTTTGCTGCGCAGGGTTCCCCCGGACATCTGGTTATACAGGGCTGCTTCCGTAGCAGTCATGGCATAATTGCGGCCGCCGTGGGTAAAGTAGGCGATGGGCTCTATGACCAGCTTGTAGGAGCCGGAGACCAGCTCCTCAAATGCAATCCCTGCTTTGGAGGCAACGAGCTGTGCCGTGTACTCAGAACAGAAATAGCGCCGGATCGCCTCGATGCTTGCTTTGGAAGAGGTGCCGCTGATGATGCGGGGCAGCGGCGTCGCCGGCCGGGAGCAGGTATAGGAGCCTCCCGGCGAGAGGGAAGCGCCGGAGGTATACTGGAGCTTGCATACATGCCCGAAGTTGATGGTGGCATTGGGGATGCTGGAGTTGGTCAGATCAAAGGGGGTGGAGGCCACGCTCCCGCTGGTGGTGACTACGGTGACGCGTACCCCATCCTGGCTATGCCAGACATCTGTTTTGGTGCCGCTGCCCATCCCGCCGCCACCGCCGTCGATGTTCCCTTCCCCGGTAGCCAGTACGGTCATGCCGGTGGATAACACCAGAATGAGCGCCAGGATAAGTGGAAAAATGGTTTTCTGCAGTTGCTTCATGTGAATTTTGTTCCTCCTTCAGGCAAAAGAAAAAGACATGGGGGATTCCATGCCTTTTCCGGTGCCGGTATGATGTTTGGTAAAAGGGATGCAGCCATGCTGTTTCTCAGCTGCCGCCCATGGTGCCGATCTGTTTGTTGATGTCGCCGCTGCTGTCAACGATATCCTGCTGGGTATCGCCTACAGGGATCCATCCAAAGACGGGATCATATACCTGCCCTGCATGTTCCGCTTCCACAACAGGTGTGGATGGAACAGGCGTTTTTTCTGCAGGTGTGGTATCCGGGGCTTTGGGCTTTGTGGTGTCTGCTGTATCCTGGGGTTCCGGTTCCTCTTCATCGTCAAAAACGGCGCCTTCCGGTGCCTGCTCCGGTTTTCCCCCTTCCGTACCGGTCCGGGCGCTGCTGTCGGAAAGGATGGCTGTGGAGCCGGAATCATCTTCGCTGATGAGCACCTGCGTCTGGTCGTCTGCGGTTCCCTCCACCTGGATAGGGCCGTCCGGAAGATTTTCCGGGCGTTCCACGTCCGTTCCGGCATTTTCCTTCCAGGTATCTGTAGCCGTGTCTGTCTGGACAGAAGAGGGGATAAACTCTGCTTCAGGCTCTCTGGTTAAAAAATAGGCGCCTGCAAGGACGGCAAGGCTCAGTGCGGACAGGCCGCATATGGAAGCGATTTTTCTGGTATCTGTTTTTTTGTCTGTAGGTTTCATGGAAAGCTCCTTTCTTCTGTCTGCCTGTTTTTCAAGGCATCCTGAGTTTCAATAAGGCAGGTCCGGATCTGGATTCTCCGGCTGCCGGGTTTTTATTATATACGCCGGCCAGCCCCAAATGGCAACAGCTTCCTTTAATATTTTGTGTTATGCGAGCCGGTCAGCATAATATGCTGTGTAATGGGCGGGAACAGGTTCCCGAACATCCGGACCCGGAAGGTTGCGTCGCAGGTCACTACATATTCGATCTTGTCAGAATACTGGTTGAACTGCAGGTGGATGTTGTCTACGGTGTAATCGTCACTGGTCAGCTGTATCCGTTCCTCCATGCCCAGGATGAAGCCGGCCCGCAGTGCTTCCTGATAGGCGGAGCTTAAATGCAGGTCTGCCATGTAGGAATCCAGGTTGGCTTCCCTTTGGGAGTGGAAGGTGTCCGCATAGATCCGAGCACTGACGTTGTTCAGTTCCATCTTGGCTGCATTCCGGATATTGATGCAGTTGATCTTGACGGAAGCGAACAGGAGCACGAAGGCCAGGAGCATGTTGATGGCCAGGATGACGAAAACAGTGAAAAAGGAAAGGTCCCCGCGCTCATCCCGGATGATTTTTTTGTGCATAAGCTCCTCCTTTACTTCCAGTAGTGCTCGCTGACACC
>CAJTOW010000169.1 GCA_910577655.1 uncultured Lachnospiraceae bacterium
TGAATTTTCAGGGTTTTAAACACTGTTCAATCTTTCATTTTCAAGGTCCATGTTGTTGTCAGTTTTTGACAGCTCATTTACTATACTACTTTATCTTTGCTTTGTCAATAACTTTTTTTCTTTTTTTGAAGATTTCTTTTGAAGTTATCTTTCAAAGTTATTGGCTGTCTTTTACGCGACGCATTATATAATAGCAAATCCCATTCCAAAAGTCAACCACTTTTTTTACATTTTTTGCCATTTTTCGTGGTTGATGGTAACAGTTCAGACAAGCAGCAAATCACAGAAGAAAGTGTGCTGCAAACCAAAAGCAGGTTTGCAGCACACTTTCTTCTGTGATTTGACATCGGACTGACCGTCCAAAGGCATCCTGTCCCTGCGCTGTCCGGGGCAGGAAGATGGTAAAAAGGCGGTGCCAAAAGTCTCATTACTGGCCGGATGGAGTTTTAGGCTGTTCCTCCTTGCCTTTGATTCATCCAGTAATCCATACAGTTCATCAGCCGTTCCACATCCAGAGGTTTGGTGATATGCTCATTCATCCCTGCTTCCCGGCTGGCACTGATATCCTCTGCAAATGCATTGGCAGACATGGCAACAATGGGGATGTGGCTGCTGTCCTCCCGGGGCAGGCTGCGGATGGCACGGGTGGCTGCATGGCCGTCCATCACAGGCATCTGAATGTCCATGATGATCAGGCTGTAGTATCCCGGCTCCTTCCCGGCAAACATTTCCAGTCCCTGTTTCCCGTTCTCCGCGCTTTCTATGACTGCTCCCGTCTCACTGATCACTTCTATGGCGATCTCCCGGTTGATCTCATTATCCTCCACCAGAAGGATCCTGTGTCCTGCAAAGGACCATTCCTGCGGAGTATTATCATCAGATTCCCCGGCAGGCACATTTTCCCGCCAGGGAACACTCTGCCTTTTCAGGAACAATGTAACCGTGAACTGGGAGCCGGCTCCAGGGCTGCTCTTCACGGAGATGCTTCCTCCCATCATCCTCACAATATTCAGGGAGATCGTCATGCCAAGGCCGGTTCCTTCCACGGTACTGATCCGGGAGTCCTCGGCACGGCTGAAGGGTTCAAAGATGTGCTTGACAAATTCCGGATCCATCCCCACGCCGTTGTCCCGGAAGACAAAATCATAGCATCCAAGCCCCTGCTCCCGGGACTTTTTCTCGTGAACCTCCACCTCCAGGAGCCCGCCGGGAGGAGTGTATTTGACACTGTTGCCCAGGATATTTACGAACACCTGCTGCAGGCGTGAGGTATCGCCCAGGACATGCTCGTGCTCCAGCCTCACCGGATGGATACGCAGATCATGGCCTTTTTCCTGAACCGAGGGACTGATAATGGTAACCAGGCTCTGTATCAGCTCCTGGATACTGAATTCCTCCTCCGCCAGATCAATCTTCCCTGACTCGATCTGGCTCATATCCAGCACCTCATTGACCAGAGACAGAAGGTGACGGCCAGAAACAGTGATCTTTTTCAGGCAGTCAAGGATCCGTTCCGGTTCATTGACATGGGAGATTGCGATCCCGGCCATACCGATGATTCCATTCAAGGGCGTACGTACATCATGACTCATCCGGGACAGGAATTCACTCTTGGAGGCGCTGGCATGACTGGCTGTCTGGCAGGCATCCCGCAGAGCCCTCTGCTCCCGCGCTTCCTTCTGCTTGCTTTCCGTCACATCCTGGGAGGTACACAACACAGCCACTGGGCACTCTTTGTCATCTGTACGCACCAGGACTGCCGTAGCCCGGATCCACCCGCACTCCTCTGGTCCCGCCTCTGGATTCTCGGCAGGCATCCTGTATTCCATGACCAGATAGGGGCGCTCCCGTCCCAGCTTTTCCCGCAGATTGGGAATGCTCATCATTTCCAGGTATTCTCCCTTGTCCTCCGGATGGATATATCTCTCCGCGTAATGCTCCAGCCCTATGGTAAAGCATGCCTCAGGGCCCAGGAATTCCCCAGTATCCCGCAGATTGGTCACCCGCTGATAACAGTCCTTTGCAAGATCCACATAATAAGTAGCAAAGAACAGACTGCTCATACTGCGGATGATTTCCGCCTTCTCCCGGTCTTTCCTTCTGCGGGCCGCCTCCTGACTCTTATCACGGGTAATATCACGTTTCAGGAGATTGACAATGACCTCCCCAAACTGGCGGCTGTAGACAATATGCTGCTCTATCCAGCATACCGGCTGTCCGCTGAGCCTGTACTGGCACACCTCCTCCAGATAATCCTCTGTCTCCAGCGCCGTCTGGCACAGATGCTCCAGGGATAATGCCCGACGGACATGTTCCACATCCTCCGGAGCGATCCTCTCCAGTGCTTCCTCCAGGACCCGGGTATAGTCCATAGACTGGTAATCATCCGGATCTGCTGCTGAACCCAGGTCTATGTTCTCGCATAACCCAGTATAGAGATGGACCGTAGTCATCTCGCTGTAGCGGCATTTGAGGATTGCAGCCATCTGCATATCCCGCTGGCTGCTGGCCATCTCCTTGCGCACACGTTCCTCCACATCCTGGAACGCCAGCACTGCATAGGAACGATTTCCCAGCTCGCCGCCAAAGCAGGCACGGACGGAAATATAGCTGTACATTTCTCCATTGCCGCTCCACTGACAGATCATCTCTACCTGTTTTTCCTGGGCCTGTCTGGCCCGACACAACGCCTCCAGGGAATATTTCTGGTCAAATTCCTCCTGGTATTCCCAGTGGATCTGATCCTGAAGCTGGAGCCGCAGGTCCTGGTCCCAGGACACCAGAGAGCCGCGGCCGCCTTCCTGCATCTGCCCGTCTACCCGGACCGGATCTGCCAGATTGGTCTCCAGATCAATCAGATAGATCCCAAAATTCTGCTCCCCCAGGGAACGGATCACCTCCTGATTGCGGAAATTGCGCTCCTCCCGCTCCATCTCCTCCCGCAGGACCTCCTCTGTGTGAGGTGTCAGCGTGATCACAAAGGCCGGGATCCGTTCCTCCCACAAGATCCTGGAAGCAGTTATATCTACCACATGACCAAAAGGATTGTTGCGGATCACTGACCTGCTCGTCTGCCTGTCACCGATTGTCAGGAGCGGGCAGTTCGCACAGCCAGAAGGCCATAGTTCATTGCAGACCTTTCCCACATCCACCTCCGGAGCCATCTTATGAACCCAGTTGTTATAGTACAGGATCCTATGATCTTCCTCCCTGACTACATATACTCCGGTCTCCTGCATGGAATCCAGTATTTTCGCATAATCTTCGCCGCTCACCCTATTCCCCCCCTTATCCTGCCCATTGTGACTAATATAGTAATTGTTACTGTTCACATGGCGCATCTTCTTGTCCGGCTACGCCAGACAAGAAGCACCGGGCGTCCGCCCGATGTGGAAAACCGGACAAAAACAGTCTTACAAGCGCGCTTGACATCTGTTTTTGTCCAGTTTTCCCCGCCCCGCAAACTGTAACTAATAATTGTCTATACCATACCACAAAAAAGGCGAGAACGCAATGAACGAATCCTTACTTCCAACAGACACCCTCTAATGCCTCTGCTCCCAGTTGCTGTAGGTCTCACAGAATCTGGCCGCAAAGGAGGCCGGTTCCCCGCCTGCGTACAGATGTCCGGTGTCTCCGATCCTCAGTGCCCGGAAATAGGCGATCCCCTGCTCCCGCTCCTCCGTCACCACCTCGGTTACGGAAGTAGGTGCCATGGCAAGACCATGCCACAAAAGGAATGGGGACATATTCCACAAGTGGGACAGCAGCACACAACTGATTCCGAAGTGACAGAAAAATGTCACCGTCCGGGTATTTTCCTTCAACACCTGGTAGTACCTGCCGTTACGCCGGTAGCCGTACTGCTCCAGCAGACTGTCAAAGGCCCTGGTCACCCCATCATAGGTCTCTGCCATATCGCTGTATCTGGCTGTCTCACAGCCGCGCCACCCTTCCGGATCCTGGTATTCCGGATACCTGGTCCAGAAGGATGGGACAATATCCCATACATTTCTTGGCAGGTACCTGTCTCCCTCCTTTTTTGCATTGGGATATGCCTTCCTGAGATTTTCTGACTGATTGATATCTACTCTTGCGGCAAACTCCTGAAGCCAGTCCATGGTCACTGCCGTCTTTTTAACCTTCTTCAGGGAATAGGCGGCCGTATCCCTGGCTCTTCCCAGAGGCGATACATAACAGTCGCCCAGATCCAGATGCTGTGCATATTCCGCCAGCAGAGCCGCCTCCCTTCTCCCCTTTTCAGTCAGGGTATCATGTTCATAATCCGGATCGCCATGGCGGATCATCAGTATTCTCATGGTTTTCTTTTCCTCCTCCTGTTTCCTGGTATAAATAAATGCTTCCCTGCCCGCTCTCGTGATTTTGCCATCACGATTCCGGCTCTCTGGCCGCCTGCAGGGTGAAGAAGAATTCTACCCCATCCTCTACATTGGCCACTCCGCAGATCTGATGGTGGGCATCCTGCACTGCCTTCACAATGGAGAGACCAATGCCGCTTCCTCCGTAAGCCCTGGTCCGCGCCTTGTCCACCTTGAAGAACTTCGTCCAGAGATTGGGCAGATCCTCCTGGGGAATGGGATTTCCGGTATTGTATACCCAGACGGTCACAGACTCCCCGGTCCGTGCCGCCCGTACACGGATCCTGCGCGCTCCATCCAGATGGTTCATGGCATTGCTCAGATAGTTGCGCAGAACCTCCTCAGTCTTGAATTCGTCCGCGCAGACATATAATGGGCCGTCTGCCTCAAAGTCCACATGGGCATCCTTCTGATGAAAGAGGATGGAGGCGGAATTCAGGAAATCCCGGATCATTTCCGTGATATCAAAGGTAGTCATGGACGGTGTGTCATTGCCGAATTCCAGCGCAGTCAGAGTCAGCAGCTGCTTCACCATCTTGTTCATCTTATCTGCCTCATCCATGATGACCTCACAGTAATAATCCCGGCTCTGGGCATCCTCTGCCATGCCTTCAGTCAGGCCTTCCGCATAACCCTGGATCAGGGCAATGGGCGTCTTCAGTTCATGGGAAACATTGGCGATGAATTCCTTGCGCATCTCATCAATCTGGATCTTTTCTTCAATATCATGCTGAAGCTGCTGGTTGGCATCCTTCAGTTCTCCGATGGTCTCCTTAAGCTTTTCTGACAGCTTGTTCATGCTGCGTCCCAGGATGCCGATCTCGTCCTGGGCATCCCCCTCATACCGGGCATCAAAATCCAGATTTGACATGCGCTCTGATAAGGCGGCCAGCTTCATCACCGGATTCGCCACCTGCCAGGTAGCCAGATACATGACGATGCTGCCTAACACCATGGCAGCGATTCCCACATAGGTGATAAAACGGTTGGACAGGGCCACACTTTCCCGGATACTGGCCAGGGGCATCTGCATCAGAAACAGAGTATTATTATCAGAGAAAAACCCCCAGCTTTCCAGATAATTCCCGCCCTGCCGGTGGTCCTGGTTCTTCTCCACTACATAGTTGTCACATTGTACCAGGATCTCAGTCTGTTCATGCCCCATGCCCAGCACATAGCGCTGGGCCTTTCTGGCCAGGAATTCTCCTTCCCGTCCGGAATTTAAGACTGCTTTTCCTGTGGAGCTGTCAATCAGCACAATGGTGATGTTGTTGCTCTCACCATAGCGGCGGATGGTTCCCAGCAAAGTCTCATCCAGCTCCTGGCGGATCTCCTCACCCAGGATATCCTCACCGCTTTGTACCCTGCCGCGAGATCCTCCGCCCGTCTCTTCCCCGGTCTCCCCCCCGGCAAAGGGCGGCCTTGCCAGCTGGCTGAAAATCTCCCACTCCCGTGCCATTTCCCGGGTGATCACATCCCCGATATTCTCTCCGGCATCCACGCGCTCCATCACGGCAGCGTCAATGGTCTCATAGGCCTCCTCCATAACATTCACCTTCTGGCTGGTATAGTATCCCTCCAGCCACCAGCTGTTGATGGCCCAGATCACAAGAAGCACCCCTGCCATAAGGCTGATAAACAGAAACATGATACGGTGGCGTATCGACTTCTTCATTCACTCACCTCAAATTTATAGCCTATGCCCCAGATAGTGTGAATATACTCTCCCTTGGCCCCCATCTTGCTGCGCAGCTTTTTCACATGGGTATCAATGGTTCTGGCATCGCCAAAATAATCGTAATTCCACACATTGTTCAGGATCTTCTCCCGGGACAGGGCAATCCCCTGATTATCTATAAAGTAAGACAGCAGCTCGAATTCCTTATAGCTAAGCTCAATGGGATTTCCGTCAATAGCCACTGTATGGGCCACCTTGTCAACCTGAATACCTCCCACATCCGATTTTTCCGGCACCGCGGCCTTGGCCCTGCGCAGGATGGCCTCCACTCTGGCCACCAGAATCTTGGGACTGAAAGGCTTTGAAATGTACTCGTCCACCCCCAGCTTGAAGCCCTGCAGCTCATCCCGCTCCTCCCCTCTGGCCGTCAGCATGATAATCGGCACCTGGGAATATTCCCGGATGGTTCTGCATACCTCCCAGCCATCCATCCTGGGCATCATCACATCCAGAATAATCAGTGCAATATCCTTCTGCTGAAAGAAAAGCTCCACCGCCTTCTCCCCGTCTTCTGCCTCCAGGACCTGGAAGCCCTTGACAGTCAGGAAATCCCTCACCAGCTTGCGCATCCTGGCTTCATCATCTACAACAAGCACTTTTAATGAGTCCATATTTATGCCTCCGTGTTTCATCTATTTGAATTCTCTTCTAAATCTTTTAATACTTTTGATTCTTTTTTTATTCTAACAGATAATTTTTCATATTTCCACCTTTTCACAGAGATTTCACATACAAGGGAGGTATGCAGATGTAACAGCTCAGATACCCCCTGAACTGTTATATCCCTCCAGAAAAAAAAGAACTGCCGTACCAGCAGGCCCTGGCAGGCAGTTCTGTTCATCCTACATCTTCAAATTGTATCTGTTACTTATTATATCCTTACAGCTCTAGAGCGTGTCTGAAAATTGCTTTCTGGTAGCTGTGCGTTCCGCTTTGTGGGAG
>CAJTOW010000170.1 GCA_910577655.1 uncultured Lachnospiraceae bacterium
TCGGTTCCCAGGTCATCGTAGGCAATTACTTCCGAGGACAGAATTCTTTTGGACAGCAGAGCCCCGGCGCCGCCTACGGCGGCAAAGTATACGGCTCCGTTGCGGACAATGGCGTCCAAGACAGCCTGACTTCTCTTTCCCTTGCCGATCATGGCGCCCAGACCCAGATCCAGAAGCTGGGGGGTGTACTTGTCCATACGGCTGGCCGTGGTGGGACCGGCGGAGCCGATGGGGCGGCCTTCCCTGGCGGGGGATGGGCCCATATAGTAGATCACATTGCCGTCCAGGTCAAAGGGAAGCTTCTGACCCGCATCCAGGGCCTCCTGCATGCGCTTGTGGGCGGCGTCCCGGGCGGTGTAGACGGTTCCGGTCAGGTACACATAGTCACCTGCTTTTAAATGTTTTACATCTTCTTTTTTTACTGGTACATGAAGCTTGTGGTTCATGGAATCCTCCTTCTATCTGTTAACAAAAAAGGTATGTATGATTGTGACAGTTCAATGGGTATCTGAACTGTTACCAGTAACAATCTTCGTGGTACGGGAACAAAAAATAAATCCTTGACTATATCATGGTAAAATGCTATCATGAAATTGCAATACAGAAAAGGGCGGCGGTGAAGCTGCCGCCCGGTGACCATTAACGGTTGCTTACGCAATCGTCAGAGGGCCCATCAGGTGCTGGCAGGCTAGCTGATGGGTCTTTTTCTGTCACTTTCCTTAACCGCTTTATGTAAGGTTTACTCTTTTCAGCCAGTGTTGCCAGACCTACCAAAATACTTACTATGCGGCTCATGATGTCTAATAATCCCATAGACCACATCCTCCTTTCTCTGGTGTTTACACACCTTTGGCATAATCTTAATTTCCTAAGATCATCCCAAAGGTGTGCATGTCCCAAATAGGGAGTGCATCGCCTGCCTTTTCTGATGTAAGACTATTATAAAGGATTTGCGGCAGAATGTACACCTTTAATTTCACATGTTTCATAAAATATTATATATTTGTTACTGTTCATAGGGTGGTTGATAGAAATCCTAATTATAGCTCATAGAATTCATGACAGTCTTAAAAACCCCCTGGTCGAATGACCAGGGGGCTCGGAAAAAATACTTTTATGTTTTTACTTTTAAAACGTTAAACCGTTTTGTAAGCCTCTATAGCCGCCTCTGCCACATTGTTCAGATGACGACTCAGCACCTCCCGGCTCTTTGGCAGATTACGTTCCCGGATACCGGCAATCAGTTCCATATGTTCCTCAAAGGAATTACGGTTATAAGTTTTATTCATAAAAGCACGGTAACTGATTCGCTCAATCTGTGTATATAAAACATCCATAAATCCTACCAGACGCCGACTTCCGCTCTTCTCTATAATCAGGTTGTGAAGGTGCAGATCCGCAAGGTAATCCTCATCCCAATCGCCAGCTTCCTTTGCATCTGTCAGTTTCTTTGCTGCAAGATCCAGCTCCTCTTCTGTGATCCGGTTGAATCCCCTGTCCAGTGCCCACAGTTCAAAAAGCAGACGAAGATCAAAGATATCCTCCACATCATAAGGAGTCAGTGCTGTAACAAAGGTCCCCCGGAATGCATAACTGACTACTGCTCCTTCCGCCTCCAGATCCCGCAGCGCCTCCCGGATCGGAGTGCGGCTCATATGCAGCTCCTCTGACAGATCATTTTCCAGAATTGGTGTCCCATCTTTTAAATTCCCGGTTATGATCCTTTTACGTATATAATCGTAGGCCTGGTCTTTTCTTGACATTTCATCAACCTCTGCATTCTTTCTTGTACTCTATCATGTGCCTCCGGCGAATGTACAGAAAATTGGTATGGAAGATGCGACTTCATGACCTCATTCTCCCACAGTTTGGCACTCTGGCGGTGAACTTTCATAGCAATATCATATAACAGATATTTCCAGAAATCAATCAACATTTCTTTTAATAAATCAAATCCACAATCCATGTGGAAACTCCCGGCACAAACACCAGAAGAAGCAGGATCACAAGAAGCAGCATATAAAATGGCAGCGATTCTTTAATAAAATCCCTGGTTTTGCATCTGGTAACACCACAAGTTACAAACATCAAAGTTCCCAGAGGTGGCGTAATGGTGCCGATAGATCCGTTGAAAATATAGATCATGGCAAACTGGATTTCGTTGATCCCATAGGCTCTGGCAATGGGGGCCAGCAGTGGCACCAGGATGATGGTGGAAGCATTTCCTTCCATGAACATTCCCAGAAAGATCAGAAAAAGATTCACCACCAGCAGGAATACATATTTGTTGTGGATTGTGCTGACCATGGCCTCGGCCATTTTCTGGGGAATCTGTTCATTGGTCAGTATCCAGGAAAGAACTGTGGCCGCTGCAACGATCAGCATAATGGAAGCCGTGGATACAGCTGTCTCCGACAGGCTTGTGACAATATCCTCCTTTTTAATCTCATGGTAGAGAAATCCAAGAACCAGAGAGAATATCACAGCAGCTGACCCTGCCTCTGTTGCCGTGAAGATTCCAACCCGGATACCGCCTATAATCAGCACAGGAAGGCACAATGGAAGGACTGCAGGCTTTATGGCGGCACCAAATGCTTTTGGTGTCATTCTTTCCGTCCGGATGGGAAGGTATCCCCTCTTTTTTGAGATGACGGACACAAATATCATCAGACTAACACATAACAGAAGTCCCACACTCATTCCCGCTGCAAACAGCTTTCCGATGGAAATGTTGGCAAGAAATCCATATAGGATCAGGGCGATCCCAGGGGGTATCAGCGGGGTGATCATGGCTGATACGGCTGTGACTACGCTGGAGAAGGATTTGGAGTAGCCGGACCGCTCCATCTCTGGCACCAGCAGCTTAGCCTCCATGGCTGCATCTGCCAGATTTGAGCCTGACAGACCTCCCATAACCGTAGACAGCAGGACATTTACCTGGGCAAGACCCCCGTTCATTCTTCCGGTAACCGCTTCACAGAAACGGATCAGACGCCTTGTCACACCGGAATAGTTCATCAGGACACCGGAACAGACAAAAAAAGGTATCGCCAGAAGGGAAAGGCTCTGGGTTCCGACAATCATGCGCTGTGCAAACAGGGTCATACTGACATCCGGGTTCATGACAAAATAGATCAGGGAGCCTGCCAGAATGGATATGAACACAGGAACCTTCAAAAACAGGCATACCAGCATAACAGCCAGTGTAATAATCAGCATATTGCTCATAACTCTTCCTCCGTTACAGTCCGGGCAGCATCCTGGCTTTTGTCTTCTTTATGTCCCGCCCGGTATTCCCCATATATATGACTGACCATCATCCAGACACAGGCGATGGGAATGATCCCATAGATCTGATAATATGGAATTCTCAATATTCCAGTGCGCCGTCCGCTGGCCAGTGAGATTCCTGCATACCGGGCACTTAGGACAGTCAGAAACGCCAGTACAGTCACAATCAGTACCGATACCAGGATATGAAGGATCTTCTGGACTTTCTGGGGGAACATCTCCACAAGTATCTCCACGGCTACATGGCCGCCCTCCCGGAATGCCGCCCCTGCTCCCAGAAATACCACCCACACTATGGCCATCATCTGTACCTCCTCCAGCCACTCCAATGGCCGGTTCAGAACATACCGGAATATCACGCCGCTAAATGTCACAAGGACCAGTATTCCCAGAACTGTATCACAGACCAGAAGGTCCCAGTTCATCAACATTTTTCTGAATTTTCTTCCACTCATCCACAACCTCCTCCAGTTTCTAGCGGAAACACGGTATATTCTGTGTGCATCCGCTGAAGGCTCACAGTAAACTCTCTTTCATTCATTGGTGGCGCGTCCCCCCGCTGGACACATGAAGGTTTACTTTCCAATCGCTTTCAGGACATCCTCATACAGACCATCACTCCAGCCAAAGCTGCTTCCTTTATCATAAAAAGGTCTGGAAGCGTCTATCCACTGCTGACGTTCTGCATCGGAAAGCTCCTGCACGGTCACCCCTTCTTCCCTGAATTTTTCTTCATACTCATCATCTGCTTTCTCCTGCTGCACGTTGAATTCCTGTCCAACCTCGGCCAGGGTTGAGGTCAGAAGCTCCTGCTGCCCTGGTGTCATCCGGTTCCATACATCGGAACTCATGGTCCACATAGAGATCACCCGTACATGCCCTGTCTTGAGAAGATATTTGGACACTTCCTGGAATTTCCGGTTGTACAGAGTGGAAAGAGGATTTTCCCCTCCGTCGATGGTTCCGGTCTGCAGGGCTGTATATACCTCAGACAGATTCATAGCCGTGGCCGAAGCCCCCAGTACATTGAAGCTTTCCGTCTGGATCTGGTTTGCAGGAACACGGATTTTCATTCCTTTAATGTCCTCAGGACTGTGAACCGGCTTGTTGGTCAGCAGATGACGGACACCGGTGATCCAGGTGGAGTCAATGACCTTCAGTCCTTTCTCTTCCAGCTTCCCACACTGTTCCTGATACCATTCACTTTCTGTCAGCATGGCGCACTGCTCCCGGCTGTCGAACAGGAATGGCCCGAACAGAATTCCCAGATCCGGGACTCCATACTCCGCCATAAAGGCCGGATCTGCCCCCACAATATCCGGCTCACCCATGAGAAGCGCATCTATGATATCTGTCTTTCCCCCAAGCTGGCTGTCCGGGTAGATCACGATCTTAAGGCTTCCGTCTCCCCGCTCCTCCACCAGACTGGCCCACTGCTCCAGAGCCTGTCCGATGGGCTCTGTCCGGGAATATTCGGATGCTACCTTCAGGGTGATTTCATTGCCGGATGAGGTACCTTCACTGCCCTGGGCAGATGTCTCCTCTACTGCTTTGCCGGGTACAGTTTCATCTTTTGGGCCTGCTGTCCCCTGATTTCCACACCCTATGCAGCCTGCGGTCACTGCTGCTGCCAAAAGTCCTGCAAGTATTTTTTTCATCATGTTCCCTCCTCGTTTCTTGTAACAGTTCCTTATGGTGCACGTCTCAAGTCCCCATTATATCTGCTTTTTCATTTAGTCTTGTCAGGTACGCCATGTGACTCCTGCTGCCTTCTTTCCTTCTAAATCTTATGCTTTTCCTTCGGCTTTCCGTTCTGGATATATGTTTCCGTAATTTCAGGCATACGGCCGCTCCATGGCATCATGGCTTCCAGCTGCTCTGCCACACAGAGGACTGTGGCATCCTCCCCGATCCGGCCTGACAACTCAATCCCTATGGGAAGTCCGGTTCGGCTCTGGAACAAGGGAATACTGATGGACGGCTGCCCGGTGGCATTAAAAAGATTTGTAAAATGTGTATATTTGCTCTTTTCATGGGTCCATGTCTCATAGTCCCAGTCCGGGTGGACATTGGCATCAATCTGCCCAATCTCTGGCGGAAGTCTGCCTATTGTAGGACAGAGAATCAGGTCATAATTCTCCATAAATTGTCCAATACTGCGGGAAATCCGGTTATTGATCTCCAGAGCTTTCACAAACTCTTCGCCTTTTACTTCCTTTCCTCTCCTATATACCTCCAGAATCATATCTTCCACATACCGGCTGCTTATCTCCCGCCCGGTCATGGCTGCCGCTTCCTCCAGCTCCCGGACAATGTAGGTACTCTGGATCACTGCTCTTGCCCAGTGAATGCCGGGGTCTACCTGGGGATAAGCTTCTTCCACATAATGTCCCCACTGTCCCAGCAGCCGGACCGCATGTTCCAGCTTTTCCAGGCATTCCGGCTCTTCTATAAGATTGCCAAGTGGTGATTGTTTTAAAACTGCGATTCTAAGCTTCTCTCCGGTGTCCGGAGCTTCTGCCAGGGAAGGCTGTGTCCCGTAATATCCGGCGTCCATGCCGCCAATCTCATGCAGAAGTGTCTTTGCATCCCTCACAGACCTTGTAAGAGCAAAAGAGGCACATAAGCCTGATAAGGAATCATCGGATCCCGGATATCCGGTGACCCGGAACCGGCTGGGCTTTAATCCCACCACCCCGCAGCAGGATGCCGGCTCCCGGATCGAGCCGCCTCCATCACTGCCATGGGCTACCGGCACCATCCTGGATGCCACTGCGGCGGCCGAACCACCACTGGAACCTCCAGGGCTGTATCTGGTATTCCATGGATTCCGGGTAGCTCCGTGGAGAATGCTTTCCGTCGTATTGGTAAAGCAGCATTCCGGCGTCCGGGTAGTTCCTACAAAGATAAATCCGGCCTTGCGAAGTTTCCTTGTCAGTCCCGTATCCTTCCTGCATATGCAGCCTTCCATCAGCCTGCTTCCGCCGCTGTAAGGAAATCTTTTTACCGTGCCGCCGGCATCCTTCATCAGAATCGGCACCCCGGCAAAGGGTGCCTCCAGGTCAATCCCCTCCCTTATCTGGTTTCTGGCTTCTTCAAAGGCTTTGTAATACAATGCATTGATCCGGGGATCCATGGATTCTACCGCTTCCTGACACTGCTCCAGAATCTCTTCCGGTGAGTAATGCCGCTGTTTAATTGCATGTGCCATGCTGGTAGCATCCATCTGGACGTAATCTTTTCTTTGCATAACCGCCTCCTTTTCGGTCTAAATAATATTGTATATTTTTTGTGTTTATATTGTCGACAAATTATATTTTATTTATAGCATACTTTATCAGGTGTGTCAACAGAGAAATCTTAACTGTTTGCCATTTAACCTCCTCAAGGATTTTTTACGTCCAGATCCATACAGTATCCTGGTATAAACAAGAAACAACAAGCAGCCCATCATTTCCCCCATGATAGGCTGCCCTGCATAATTAACGATTCAATTGAACCTATATCCGTGACAGTTCAGGGTTGACTTTGCTTGTCCTCCAAATCTTTTGATAGATATTTATGATATTGCAGTTATTTTAAATAATGCACTGGAAAATGCCATAGAAGCCTGCTGTAAGGCAAAGGG
>CAJTOW010000171.1 GCA_910577655.1 uncultured Lachnospiraceae bacterium
CACAACGAGAGCAAGTGCCGGAGTGGGCCCTTCGTCGCGGTGAATTGCGGGGCGATTCCCAAGGAGCTGATCGAGAGCGAGCTGTTCGGCTACGAGAGCGGGGCCTTTACCGGGGCCAAGAAAAACGGGATGCCGGGGAAGTTTGAGCTGGCGGACGGCGGCACCATCTTTTTGGATGAGATCGGGGATATGCCCTTGTATCTGCAGGTGAAGCTTTTGCGGGTTATCCAGGAGCGGAAGCTGATCCGTATCGGCTCTAATCAGGTGATTCCCCTGGATATCCGCATCATCGCGGCCACCAACAAGGATTTGAAGACCATGATCCAGAAGAACCAGTTTCGGGAGGATCTGTACTACCGGCTCAATGTGATCCCTATGCGGATCGCTCCTCTGCGGGAAAGGAAGAAAGATATCCCGGAGCTGGCATGGCATTTTTTGAACCGGTATGCAGGTCTCTTCGGCCGGAGGGTGAAGGCAGTCACAGAGGATACCATGGAAAGGCTGGTACGGTATCCCTGGTACGGCAATGTGCGTGAGCTGGAGAATTCTATGGAATTCATGATCAATATGATGGATCAGGACGGGATCCTGGATGTGGGCACCCTTCCGGAGAGTATCCGGGAGTATGAGGAGATGAAGGAGCCGGAAAGCAGAGCCGGTGAGGCTCCTGGAAAGGTGACACAGCTAAAGGAGCTGGAACGCCAGGAGATCAGAAAGGCCCTGGAGCTGTTTGGCAGCGGCACAGAGGGCAAGAAGCAGGCGGCCAGGGCCCTGGGGATCAGTCTGGCGACCTTGTACAGGAAGCTGGAAGGGATATGAGTGGGAGGAGGTCTGTCAGGGGCAGTCAGAAAAATATGGGTGTTTTCCGGCTGCTCTATTTCTCAAAATAAGAATAAAGAGTTCTCAAAATCAGAAAAATTCTCAAAATTAGAACCGGATTGGGAAAAGAAAGGAAACCAAAGGAAGAGATTCCAGAGGGATTTCCTTTCTTTTTTTGTGCATTTTTTATAAAATATGGATGATTAAACAGACAAAATGACCAAAAAGAAATTTTTACGGCATTTATGGCAAAGCTGGCATGGGAAATGCTTTTTATATAGACAGAAAACAAAAAAGCAAGGAGGAATGGTATGAAGGAGGAATTGAAACTGATCCAGTATCCGGAAAGAACCGGAGCGAAATTCAGTCTGGATTTTATGAGTCTGGAGAATGCCAGGAAGGTTCAGGCTTTCCATGGGAGCTTCCCCATGTATCAGGAGACGCCCCTGGTAAACCTGAAGGAGACGGCAAAGATCCTGGGAGTGGGAGGCATCTACGTAAAGGACGAGGCTTTCCGGTTCGGGCTTAAGGCCTTCAAGGTTCTGGGCGGAAGCTACGCCATGGGAAGCTATCTTGCGCAGAAGCTGGGAAGGAGCATCCAGGAGCTGCCTTATGAGCGTCTGGTTTCTGCGGAGGTGAAGAAGGAGCTGGGAGACATCACCTTTGTGACGGCCACCGATGGAAACCATGGAAGAGGCGTAGCCTGGACCGCCAGCCGTCTGGGACAGAAGGCAGTGGTTTATATGCCCAGGGGCAGCGCCAGGGAGCGTCTGGAGAACATCCAGGCAGAGGGAGCCCAGGCCTCCATCACGGATCTTAACTATGATGAGGCAGTGCGTCTGGCCAACCGTCAGGCCCAGGAAAAGGGCTGGGTCATGGTGCAGGATACCGCATGGGAGGGCTATGAGGATATCCCGGAGTGGATCATGCAGGGATATGGCACCATGGGCTATGAGGCCTTCTGCCAGCTGCCCGAGAAGCCTACCCACATCTTTTTGCAGGCAGGGGTCGGTTCCATGGCCGGCGCCGTGACAGGCTTCTTCGCCGGAGTATATGGAAAGGAGCGGCCGGTGATCACTATTGTGGAGCCCAATAAGGCAGACTGTATCTTCCGGACCGCCCAGGCGTCAGACGGAAAGCTGCACTTTGTCACCGGGGACATGGATACTATCATGGCCGGTCTGGCCTGCGGGGAGCCATGCAGCATAGGCTGGAAGGTGTTAAAGGATTATGCAGACAACTTCATCTCCTGCCCGGATTATATGGCGGCCCAGGGGATGCGGATTCTGGGCAATCCGGCGGCTGGAGATGACCGGGTTATTGCCGGGGAGAGCGGGGCGTCGGCTTTTGGATGTGTCAGCGAGATCCTGCGGAATCCTGAGTATGCCGGGATCAAGGAGAAGCTGGGGCTGAATGAGCATTCCCGGATCCTTTTCTTCAACACGGAGGGGGATACGGACCAGGAAAATTACCGTTCCATTGTCTGGGACGGGGCTTATGGGAAATGACCAGAAACAAAAAAGCATTTAGTGCAAACAATAGAAAGAGCTTATGCAAACAACATGACCAGGAGGGTTCATATCATGGAAAAAGCAAGAGAAGAGCAGGTAGTCGCATTGTGTCAGGATCTGGTTCGCCAGAGAAGCTACTCCGGTGAGGAGAAGGGCGTGGTGGACGTACTGTCCGCCCGGATGAAAGAGCTGGGCTTTGATGAAGTCACCGTAGACCGCTACGGCAATATCATCGGATGCATCAGGGGCAATCGTCCCGGAAGGAAGCTCCTGTTTGACGGACATATCGATACCGTGCCGGTGACAGAGGAGAAGGAGTGGCAGTATCCGCCCTTTGCTGCCGAGATCCACGAAGGGAAGATCTATGGGCGTGGAACCAGCGACATGAAGGGCGCCGTAGCTGCCATGACCAGCGCCGCCGCTGCTTTTGCCAGAGACACGGGGAAGAATTTCCCAGGTGAGATCTATGTGGCCGGAGTAGTTCACGAGGAGTGCTTTGAGGGCGTGGCTGCCAGGGAGATCAGCAGACAGGTGCAGCCGGACTATGTGGTGATCGGCGAGGCTTCCCAGCTGAATATTAAGATCGGTCAGAGAGGCAGAGCAGAGATCGTCATCGAGACCTTTGGAAAGCCCTGCCATTCCGCCAACCCGGAAAAGGGCATCAACGCAGTCTACAAGATGGCAAAGGTCATTGAGGCCATCCGTACCCTGGAGCCTACCCACCATCCGGTGCTGGGAGACGGGATCCTGGAGCTGACGGATATCAAGTCCGCACCGTATCCCGGGGCTTCCGTGGTGCCTGAGTACTGCCGTGCTACCTATGACCGGCGTCTCCTGGTTGGAGAGACTAAGGAGAGTGTGCTGGCGCCGGTAAAGGCCCTTCTGGATAAGATGATGGAGGAGGACCCCCAGCTGAAGGTGAAGGCCTCCTATGCGGTGGGACGTGAGAAATGCCATACCGGCAATGAGATCGAAGGGGAGCGGTTCTTCCCGGGCTGGCTCTATGACAAGGAGGATGACTTTGTCCAGGCAGTCTATGGGAAGCTGGTGGAGAAGGGCTTCACTCCGGAGATCACCCAGTATAACTTCTGCACCAACGGAAGCCATTACGCCGGTGAGGCGGGGATCAAAACCTTCGGCCTGGGGCCCTCCAGGGAAAATCTGGCACATACGGTCAACGAGTATATCGAGATCGGGCAGCTGACTAAGGTGGAAGAGTGCTACTATGGGGTGATGGAAGCGCTTTTGAAATAGATAGAGGAAAGAACAAGGGGGATAAGAAATGAGCAGTATCCAGATTACAGCATTAGTGATCATTTTGTTATATATGGCAGCTACGGTGGCCATCGGACTGATTGTATCCAGGATGAAACAGTCCAGGGAAGCAAAGCAGAGCAACGATGATTTCCTCATGGCCAGCAAATCCTTAGGGCCGGTGGTCCTGGCGGGAACCTTGTTCGCGGCCAATACCGGCGGCGCCAGCACTACGGGAATCGCAACCAATGTCTATACCTATGGCTTGTCGGCCTGCTGGTATGTGATCGCGGCAGGTGTGGGC
Organism: uncultured Lachnospiraceae bacterium; assembly: GCA_910577655.1. Lineage (GTDB taxonomy): Bacteria > Bacillota > Clostridia > Lachnospirales > Lachnospiraceae > Brotaphodocola. The sequence goes on from CAJTOW010000171.1 coordinate 3,889, forward strand.
TTTGTGCTGGTGTCCTTTATCGCTCCCTATTTCCGCAAGGCCCAGGCCAATACGGTACCGGAGATCATCAGCAAGCGTTACGGGAAGGCATCCCATATTTTCACGGCTTTTACCTCCATCGCGGCTCTGTTCATGGCTACAGGGGCCCAGATCATCGCCACAGCCTCCATTATCAATGTGGTGACCGGGCTGTCCTTCCAGACAGCGGCCATTGTCACCACTGTGGTGGTCATCATCTATACCATGGTGGGAGGATTCAAGTCTGTGACGGCGGCGAACCTGATGCATGTGCTGTTTATCACGGTGGGAATGACCATTGCCATGTTCATTATGGTGAACAATCGGGAAGTGGGCGGTTTTGCCGCATTATTTGAACGGGCGGCCCAGGTGTCTGCCCAGAACGGAGAGGGGCTGGATCTTCTGAGTATGACCAAGGTAGGGATTCCCACGGTCATCGGCTATATCGCCATGTATTTCATGACCTTTCCCACAGGCCAGGAGATTGTGCAGACCTACTGTTCCGCTAAAAACGGTAAAGCGGCCATGACCGGTTCCGTGATTGCGGGAATCCTGTCAGCTGTATATGCCATTGTCCCGGCCATTATCGGACTGCTGGCCTACTCCTGCATCGACGGTTATGCTCTTGGGGGAGCCCAGAAGAATGCTCTGGCAGAGGCAACCATCCGTTTTGCCCCATCCATCGTGGCAGGACTGGTGCTGGCGGCCATTGTGGCAGCTACCATGAGCAGCGCTTCCGGCAATATGATCGGTACAGCTACCATGTTCACCAATGATATCTTCACCCCCTATATCAACAAGGGACAGAAGGATGACCAGAAGGAGGTCTGGATCTCCCGTGTGACCATGGTGGTAGTGGGCCTGGTAGGACTCTTTGTGGCGCTGACCGCATCCAACGTTATCAGCGTCATGATGGGCGCCTTCGCACTGCGGAGCGCAGGTCCCTTCGCTGCATTTATCTGTGGTATATTCTATAAGAATGTGACCCAGAGGGCCGGTTTTGTCTCCATCGTGGCAGGTACGGTGGTGGCGGCGGTATGGATCTATGTACTGGGCACACCCTGGGGCCTCAGCGCTATGGTTCCCGGCGGGATCGTGGCATTCGCCGTGATCTTTATGGTGTCGGCAATAGAGCGGGGAAATGGCGTGCCAGCGGCACCGGCAATTGAGTTTGAAGAGGAATAGTAATATTGTTGCTGTTCACGGGTAACAGTTCAAGGGGTATTTGAATTGTAACATCATATAAGCAGGAGGAGAAGGAAATGAAGAAACTGATTAAACATGGCATGATCGTAGACGGAAGCGGCAATCCGGGATTTGTGGGGGATGTACTGCTTAATGGCGGCGTGATCGAGAAAGTCGCCCCCTCCATCCAGGAGGATAGCGCCCAGGTCATTGATGCATCCGGCCTGGTAGTGGCACCTGGGTTTATCGACACCCACAGCCACAGTGACTTACAGATCCTGGTGGAGCCGGAGGTGGCTCCCAAGGTCATGCAGGGAATCACTACCGAGGTTCTGGGCCAGGACGGCATTTCCATGGCGCCCCTTCCCCAGCAGTATATCAGCCCCTGGAGGAAGAATCTGGCAGGTCTGGACGGAGACAGCGACCAGATCGACTGGACCTTCGGGAATACGGAAAATTATCTGAAGATGATTGACGCGGTGAAACCGGGACTTAACGAGTGCTATCTGGTTCCCCACGGAAATATCCGTATGGAGGCCATGGGCCTGGAGAACCGTCTGCCAAATGAAGAAGAGCTGGAGAAGATGCGCCAGATCACCCGCCGGGAGATGGAGGCAGGTGCGGTGGGACTGTCTACGGGGCTGATCTATATGCCCTGCGCCTACTCCGAGTCCAAAGAGATCATCGAGATGTGCAAGGTTGTGGCCGAGTATGACGGAATCTTCGTGATCCACCAGAGAAGTGAAGCGGACACCATTCTGGATTCCATGGAGGAAGTGATCCGCATCGGACGGGAATCCGGTGTGAAGATCCATTATTCCCACTTCAAGGTGTGCGGAAAGAAGAACTGGGATAAGGTGGACAGGGTCATGGGGCTTTTGGAGGAAGCCAAGAAGGAGGGCATCCGCGTATCCTTTGACCAGTATCCTTATGTGGCAGGCAGCACCATGCTGGGCGTGATCCTTCCCCCATGGGTTCACGACGGAGGGACAGACAAGGTGCTGGAGCGTCTGGCAGATCCGGAGCTTCGCAAGAAGATGGTCTATGATATTGAGCACGGGATCCCCGGCTGGGACAACTTTGTGGAATTTGCCGGACTGGACCAGATCTTCGTGACCAGCGTAAAGACCCAGAAGAATCAGGACGCCATCGGTCTGAGCCTGACAGAGCTTGGAAAGAAACGCGGCAAGGATCCTTACGAGGCTACCTTTGATCTTCTCTATGAGGAGGAGAATGCCGTGGGTATGGTGGACTTTTACGGAACCGAGGAGCATGTGATCCGCATCATGAAGCGCCCGGAAATGAATGCCTGCACCGACGGTCTGCTGGGCGGCAAGCCCCATCCCCGCGTCTACGGAGCATTTCCCAGGATCCTGGGTAAATATGTGCGTGAGGAGAAGGCCCTGACTCTGGAAGAGGCCATCTATAAGATGACTAAGAAACCAGCTGCCACCTTCAACATGACCGGACGTGGGGAGCTGAAGGAAGGCTACGCGGCTGATCTGTGTATCTTTAATCCAGATACAGTCATCGATAAGGGAACCTTCATTGATCCGGTCCAGTATCCGGAAGGCATAGAGTATGTGATCGTCGGCGGGGAACTGGCAGTGGAGAGAGGAAAGCATACGGGCGTGAGAAACGGCGTGGTACTGAGAATGAAAGGGAAAGAGGTAATACAGTAATATGGGAAAATCCCTCTAAGCTTTGATTTTATAAGGCTTAGAGGGATTTTTTGAAATGTTTTGTACCTGGTATTAGCACTACAGCGCACATTTAATATGATTCTCACTCTTTGCAAAGGAATTTGCGTGAAA
>CAJTOW010000172.1 GCA_910577655.1 uncultured Lachnospiraceae bacterium
CAAAAATTTCGTTGTAAAAAGCAGGTATCATGTCATAAGTTCGCTGTAGTGCTAGGTATGGCCACAATATCTTACTTTCTGAATAATAAAGACTTGTCATTTCAACCAAGTTTGGAAAGAACCTTTGTACCGCTTACTAATAAAGGATGTATTCCAGATCTGATACCCTCAGTGGACAAGGGGACATACTTTGTCCACTGAGGGTAACTGTTCCAGGATAAAATCCGGCTATTCTTTTATTGATGCCATATGATCCTCCTATGCATTTACAAGTTTCAGGAACTTTTTGCCGTTCAACTGCTCATTCGTAATGTACTCTCCATCATGGAACAGCGCATAGTTTGTGATCGGAGTCGGAGCATTCTGAGCTTCTTCTCTGCTTTCGATATGGATAGCATGAAATGGTATAGCATTATCTTTAGCGGTCTGCTCCAAAACCGGAACATATTTCGCATTGAACGGACACTGGCTGGTGTAATACAGCACATATCCTTTTTCTTCTATGTGAGGATGCCTTGCACATTCCCTGAACTGAGGCTTATCTGCATTCGTCCCAAAGGGCAGATACCACAGCTGAATGCCATTATTCGCCTCATCGTACACAGTAAATCCCTTATATTTCAGAAATTTGGGATCCGCCAGAAACGGCTTCTTCTTCGCCGCAGCCAGAATACACAGCCCCTTCTTCCCTTTTTCTTTACTGTCGTCGATACAGGCGTTCAGCAGATCTGTTGAGTACCCATGCCCCTTGAAGGAACCGGACACCCACAGGCAGTCAATATACATACAGCCATCAGCATTGATCGGAACCCATGCATTTTCCGCAGGAATATATTCTATAAAGCACTTGCCCCGCTCCACGCTCTTCAGAAAGACAAGCCCCTCATCAAATCTGTCTGCCAGCCATGCCTTCTTAGATGAAACCTGCTCATCCTTATTATTGGAAATGGCACAGCAGATGTGCTCCTTTTCCAGATTGTCCTTTGTAACTCTGATATACTCCATAAGATTAACCATCCTTCACTTTTATCGGATGCCAGATCACAGTCTTTAACTTCTCCGGTGCTACTTTTCTGGCATCGCTCAGGTAAATCTCATGATGCAGGCGTTTATCTGTAATGTCCAGTTCGTAACCTTCCTGCTTCATGAACTCATGCATCAGTTGTACCGTTGCGGGCTCATCATCATAAGCCCCGATATGCATACACTGAACACACAGTCCTTCATCACAGGTAAGGAACTCGACCTTTGAATAATAATTCTTTCTTGATATCAAATGCCATAATTTTTATCCCTCCGTCAGATCCTTCTCTTCATAGGGCTTATTCCAGGAACCGATCTCAATCAGATTTCCTTCTGGATCTGCGATATAACAGGTTCTCTGTCCCCAGGGCTCAAGTTCTGGTTCAAGCACAGATGTCGCACCGTTTTCCACAGCCTTTTTGTATGCCTCATCCACCTCTTCAAACGTATCCACATACAGCGCCATTTCAGAATGACCATTCAGCCCCTTGGTATACTCATATCTCCGGTTTGTCATTTTCTCAAAATCTTTCCTGCCGAACAACAAGAATAACGTTCCATCTTTCACCAGATAAACGTTTGATGTATTCTCTTCTTCCTTGATTTCAAATCCAAGCACATCCCTATAAAAGCGGATCATCTTTGCCATGTCCTCGACAAATAACCCAAAGCCATCTAGCCTCATTATGCTAATCCTCCATATAAATCTGTAATGTTTCTTCCGCATTCCTACGAATAATGTCTCGTGCTTCTGTCGGCTCCAGTACTTCAGCCTTTGCCCCAAAGGTCATAAGCCAAGTCACAAGATTTTCCATATCCGTATAGTCCGCCGTAAATAGTAGCCTTCCATCATCCGCTTCCGTAAAACAATACGGTCCGAATTCTTCTACCAGCCGCCATTTCATATCTGGCGTAAATAAAGCTTTTACCTTAATCCCTCCCGGAAATATCTTCTCATTCGACAGATCCGGCACAGGTGCATTTCGACAAACAAACCCTTTATCAGTTTCTGCAACCCGATCCATACGGTTCAGCTTAAATAACCTATAATCCTTACGATCTGTACACCATCCCCATACGTACCAGCTTGACCATTGAAAGACAAGATAATAAGGTTCTGCCACTCTGCTGCTTTCTCCGAATGGTGCATAATACTGGAACCTCAAAAGATGCCGGTTCTCTATCGCACGCTGTATTGTTTCAATTTTTGGAGCAAGAGAACCTTTATACCATGACGAAAGATCAATCAGCATAGAATCTCTGCCGCCGATAAACTCAGATGATCCCGCCTGAATCTTCTCCATCAGCTGACCGTAGTAACTGCTTCCACTCACGCTGTCCAGGCTCCGCAGCCCTGCAAGGATCATCTGCATATCTTTAGAAGTAAGAATCGTCCTGTCCATTCGGTATCCGTCCATAATGCTGATACCACCGCCGGTTCCTTGCGCAGTCCTTATAGGAATCCCCGCCCTGCAGAGGTCTTCAATATCCCGGTTGATTGTTCTGCGGGATACCTCAAACCTTTCTGCCAGTTCAGAAGCTGTTGTCTTTTCTTCCTGCAGTAAGATTGACAATATTCCTATTAGCCTGTCTATCTTCATAATCTCTCACGCTCCATGCATATAATAGCAAACCAAACATGACAACTGTATGTCATGTTTATTATAGCATTTAAACTTTTTCTCGTAAATAAGCCGTAACTAGAGCATCCCCTGCTGGGCGCAGTTGTTGTTCACTGGTACCCAGCCAACAGTAACCCGGCAGCCCTGTTGAATCACCTGCGGTGATGGGCGGCCCAGATTCCGGGAGTATTCCACCTGACACACTTAAAGAAGCCCCCTGGGGAATTATTCCTCCCCAGGGGGCCTCTCTTAATTATCTGGCTGTCTTCGGCCTTTAGAGCCTCTGACTGCCTTTTGATTCAGTTTTTTGATGCAGCCATTTCTGGTGCATCACTGCTGCTTCTTGCCGCAGTTCTTTCTGGTGTATCACTGCTGCTTCTTGCCGCAGTCCTTTCTGGTGCGTCACTACTGCCTCTGCCACAGTTCTTTCTGGTGTATCAGGTGTTGTTCCTTACTGCTCCTCTTCCTTCTTCCTGGTGACCGCAGCAAATGCTGCAAGCATCATGCTGGAAAGCATCAGCATCAGGGCTGCGCTTGTCGCCTGACCGGTCTTTGGAAGGGCGGCTAACGGTATTTCCTCGTCATCAATGAGAGCGAGAATGTCGTCGTTGCCCATATCCGGAAGATTTGCCAGAGGTACTTCATCCGGGTCAATGGTTACGGTTTGAGCGCCAGGGCCGCCTGCGGTTCCACCGCCGGTTCCGGGACTTCTGGTGCTGCTTCCGCTGCCACCGCCGCTGCCGCCGCCAGAACTGCTTCCGCCGCCCTGGGCACCTGCGGGTATCTGGCCGCTGTCTGCCGTTACAACCCTTTCAGGGTTGCTGTCAGGATCCTCACCAGGCTCCTGATTGTCAACAGTTGCCGTAGTTCTCACAATGTTGCGGAAGTTTCTGTTGAACAGATCATTTCTGGTTACAGTATAGACCGCTTCTATGGTTACACTGGCTCCCGGTTCAAGAGTGCCGATAGTCACCACATTTCCGTTTACCGTGTAGCCGCTGTTCTCCGATACGCGGAGTGTTGCGCCTTCCAGAGTCTCCTGGATCCGCATGTCTCTCAGTGGACGGTTCCCAGTGTTGGTTACGGTGATTGTGAAATGTGCTTCCTCGCCTACCCGGAAGTAGCCTCTTGCCGGAAGGTTGGTCACACGCTTCACAGCAGTCCATGCATTGTGCGGATTCTCCTTGAAGAATGCGGTGAATGTGGTATCCTGCTCATAGCTGCGTGCCTTCACTGCAGCGTCATCCCTCAGTTCTGCTGAGCCATCGTGCCAGTTCAGGAAGTAATAGCCGTCGTTTGCCTTCACAGTAGAGGGCTGGGTCGGGCTGGCCGGTTTACGGACGCCTGCCTCGATGACTAAGCCATTGGCATCCCTTACAAGCTCCTGAACAGTCATCACCTCGGTGGTCGTTCCGGTTACGGTACCATTTTCGTCCGCCACATAGGTGAAGATAATCTGGTACATATCCGGAATCCTGTCTCCCTGGTTTTCCTCAGGTGTGCCGCCATCTGGTCTGCGGCTGCCAGCATCGTCCAGGGCGTAGTAAATGTTTACAATATTGTCTTCTGCCTTCAGGGTTACGGTACGGTCTTTGGTTGCCTGATAGTCGCCCCATGCAGGAAGCAGCACGTAATGGCTGTCTTTCCAGGTGGTCTCGGCTTCCGGTGCAATCTTTAAGATCTTTTCACCATAGAAGGCCTGCTGGTTTTTGGTTTCATTCCTGCCGGTCTCATTGCCGGAACGGTCAAGGAAGATACGGTTGATGGTATATTCCAGATCGTAGCGCTGGTTCACAGTCAGGATGCCGTCTACGAGTATGATCTCGTAGTTGTCTGTAGTTTCTTTGCCGCCCAGTGCGCGGATTCCAAGGAATCCAGGGTTCACCACGCGGACACTGCCTTCCACAATGTGGTTGGATGAGTAGCCGATCTCGGTCTGGCTGCCTTCGTACTGCAGCTCTACGGTGTCCACCTGCTCTCCGTCTACCACGCCGGTGATGCTGGCAGTGCTGTGGGCGGTAAGCTCAGTGCCGTCGTAGGCCTTGGATGCGCTGGCTGCGGTCAGGGTCAGGACTGCCTTTTGGATCTCCAGGGTGCCGTCTCTCTTCACCACTGCGAACTGGCTGGTCACATCGTTGCCTTCGCTGTCGCGGACAATAACATTTCCTTCGATAGCTGCGGGATAAGTGCCTGCATCAGTGCCTTTGGCTTCGGCTCTCAGACCTTCTACTGTGTAGGTATTGCCATCTTCTGTCATGAAGGTGGTGGCGACCAGACCGGAAATGGCCTGTTCTTTACCATTGTAGGTGACAGTAGCACTGTTGGCTTTCACTACGATCGCGTACTTTTCATTGCGGTCATGGACGATTAATCTGCCTTCCTGCTTGCTGATTTCGTAGTTGGCAGCTTTGGTGTTGCTGTTTAATGTGTAAGTGAATGCGTTTGCACTATTTCCTACCAGGGTCTGGATTCCGGTGAAGGTATAAACCGCACCTTCGCCATCAGCCCAGCCTTCCTCTGTGTTCAGAGGTGTGCTGCCGTTAGTCAGTGCCTTGCCATCGTATTCCTTATGGAGGTCTGCAGACAGCAGAGTCACTTTGCGTTTTTCAATAGTCAGTACTCCGTCCTTAGTATCAATACTGAACTGGTCGCTTACATCATTCCCGTCTTTGTCGGTCACCATGGGGATTCCCAGCACATTCACCTTATATTCGCCTGCGTCGGTTGCAGATGCTTCGGCTGTCAGGCCGCTGACGGTGTAGGTCTGGCCATTCTGGGTGAATGTCAGAGTCTTGAAGCCGCCTGCGCTCTTTTCTGTGCCGTCGTAAGTCTCGGTAGCGCTGTTCGCTTCTACGGTGATTTCAAATCTGGCATCACGGTTCCGGATGGTCAGGGTTCCTTCTATTGGAGTGATGATGTAGTTGTTTGCGTCCGTATTTGCATTCAGAGTGTAGGTGAAGGTGTTAAGGCTGCTTCCTACCAGTGTCCGGCTTCCGGTTACATTGCAGGCAGCGCCTTCGCCTGGGGCAAAGCCTTCATCGCCTGGGGTTACTAATTTGTTGGTCAGCGGGGTTCCGTCGTATTCCTTGGAATCCGTAGCTGAGGTCAGGGTTACGGAACGTTTGTTGATGGTCAGGCTTCCAGGTGTCACTGTCACATTGAACTGTTCTGTCACGTCGTTCCCGGATGAATCCTTTACCACTGCGGTTCCCGTCACCGGAATTGCAGTCATGGAGTCAGATACATTGATTCCGGATGCCTGGGAGACCAGGTTGCTTACATAGTAGGTCTGGTCATTGACTTCTACCGGAATTCCATCGGCTGTCTCGTTCTCAAAACCACTTACATGCTTCTCTGTCCCGTCATAGGTGGCGGTCAGGCTGTTGGCTCTTACAGTTACCTCATATGCTGCATCACGGTTTCTTACTGTCAGAGTTCCTTCGGACTTCTGGATCTCATAGTTTCCTGCCAGGGTATTATCATTCAAAGTGTAGCTGAACGCATTGGGGCTGTTGCCTACCAGCGTCTGGCTTCCTGTGAAGCTGTAGCTGGCTCCCTCTCCGCTGGCCCAGCCGCTCTCAACTGCCAGGGCGGTGTCACCGTTGGTCAGGGCGGTTCCGTCATATTCTTTGCTCAGGGTTGCTGAGGTCAGGGTTACAGTGCGTTTGTTGATGGTCAGGCTTCCGGGGGTGACTGTCACGTTGAACTGTTCTGTCACGTTGTTTCCGGATGCATCCTTCACCACGGCTGTTCCCACAACCGGGATTGTGATCCTGGAATCGGATACGTTGGTTCCTGCTGCCGCGGAGGTCAGGCCGGTTACATAATAGGTCTGGCCGTTGGCGGTTACCGGAATTCCCCGCTCCGTTTCGTCCACAAAGCCGCTTACGCTCTTCTCTGTCCCGTCATAGGTAGCGGTCTGACTGTTGGCGGTTACGGTTACTTCATATGCTGCGTCACGGTTTCTTACTGTCAGGGTCCCCTCGGACTTGCTGATGGTATAGTTACCCGCCTCTGTATTGGCATTCAGGGTATAGCTGAACGCATTGGGGCTGTTGCCTACCAGGGTCTGGCTTCCTGTGAAACTGTAGCTGGCTCCCTCTCCGTCGGCCCAGCCGCTCTCAACTGCCAGGGCGGTGTCACCGTTGGTCAGGGCGGTTCCG
>CAJTOW010000173.1 GCA_910577655.1 uncultured Lachnospiraceae bacterium
CGATGCTTCTTGTCTGGCGTAGCCGGACAAGAAGATGCGCCCCGTGAACTGTAACAGGTTTGTAGCCGGAATCTTAACTTTTTTATTGTAAGGGTTTTCACAATGGTCCGAATGTGATAAAATGAAATCGGGATTTAAGTAGAAGCACGAAGGGCTGTGGTGAAAGGGCAGGGAGAAAACATGATAAAAAAGGCGGCGGAATTTGCCAGGATCGCCCATGAGGGAGCGTTTCGGAAGGGGAGCAGGATCCCTTATATCTATCATCCGATGGAGGTGGCGCTTCTGGTGGCCGGGATGACCAGGGATGAGGATGTGATTGCGGCAGCGTATCTTCATGATGTTCTGGAGGATACCCCGGTGACTTCCGGGGAATTAGGGCAGGCATTCGGCCCACGTATTCTGGAGCTGGTTCAGTTCGAGACAGAGGACAAGACACTGAGCTGGCAGGAACGGAAGGCTCACACGATTTACCATCTGCCAGACGCCCCCATAGAGGTCCGGATTCTGACCCTGGCGGACAAGCTTAGCAATATGCGTTCCACCGCGCGGGATTACCTGATGATCGGCGACCAGGTCTGGCAGCGTTTCCATGAGAAACGCAAAGCTTCCCATCAGTGGTATGCGTCCGGGATCCTGGAGGCTCTTTCCGGTATGAAAGCTTACCCGGAGTACCAGGAGATGGACCGTCTGTATCATATGGTTTTTGGGGCTTGATTATTTCAGGCCCTTTTTGTATAATGAATATATTCCCCGTCGGTCTGGCGGAGATTTTCGAAGACTGGTTAGTTCTTAACCGGTTATTCCACTTTGTTTCACAGTAGCAGCTAAAGCAGTTTTGCTGTTACCCATGGTAACTATTGTCATGTTTTCACGAAAGGAGACGAATATTTGAACAAACAACACAAAAAGGTGCGCAGGATGCAGGCGGCCATGTGGGCTGCGGTGATCGTGGTACAGCTTTGCACGGTCACGAAGATGAAGGTGTCCGCGGCAGAACTGGATCAGGAATACGGATTTGCCCGTGAATCCGTCGGGTCAGAGGAAATGTTCCGGCCAGAGGGACTTCCGGACGGGGGCTTTGCAGACTTGCGGAGAAACCCTGCGGCAGTAGATCCGGGAGAGCCAGAGGGGCCGGATGGCGACCAGACAGGTATGGAGCAAAGCGCTGCTTTGGAGCCGGATTCCCTGGCCGGAGGAAGCCTTCTCCAGGAAGACGGCAGCCTGATAGTAAAATCCCCGGCGGTCCTGGATCAGAAGCTTCTGGCAAAACCGGAGGAAAGCCGAAAAGAGCCAGACGGCCGCAGCTGGCGGCTGGCCCGGTGGGAGACGGTGCCGGTCCGGTTCCCTGGACGTCAGGAAAAGATTCAGAGGACAGAGGAGTATCTCCAGATCGAGGATCCGTCGAAGCTCCCAAAGCACATGGAGGTCAGCGCGGAGTGGGACGGACAGACTGTGACCGTAGACTGTGAGAGCGTACAGCAGCAGAGAACAGGGGAAGCCTGGGTGGACGGCTTTTGGCTTCCGGTTACCTTCCATGGCTATCATGCAGACTACTATGAGCTGGGGGACCTGAAGATTCCCCATAACGAAGAAGAACCCCAGCTGGCAGGCAGCGAGGCAATTCTTCTTGAGATGGCGGGTTTTTCGCCTTCTGTCCGGCGTATAGAGACCATCGTGTGGGATGGCCCCGCTTATACGGCAGAAGATGGAGAACTCCGCCGTGATGCCCTGGCTGCCGGACAGAAGCTGCTGGCTGATTATCAGGTCACCTATACCGGAACGGCTGTCTTTCCGGAAAGATCCGGCTGGCAGACCGTTGCCGTCTATAAGCCGGTGCCGTCCAGGGTCACCGTGGCAGAGACCACCGCGCCCAGCCCGCCGGAAACAGTCATCGAAGACACACCAGTCCCCCTGTGGCAGAAGATTACACGGACACTGCTGGTAACTGTGGGCGCCGGGAGTATTCTGGCAGCTGCAGGTTTGATCGTCTTTGGAATATTCTGTTTGGTAAAACGCAGACGGGTGTGGTATACTGTAACAGAAAGGAAAAACAGCCCTGGACAGCGCGGCATATTTTCTCATAAGGAAAAACGGCCCTGAACAGCGCGGCATACTTTCTTATAAGAGAAAACAGCCCTGAACGGTGCCAGCTTTCATAATCCAGACCTCATAACAGTCCGGAAGGGCATCTTGTGGCCCTTTCGGTGCTGTCATGATAAATCACCTCAAGGAGGAATTCACATGTACACTGAAAATGCAAAAGTCCCTGCCCAGGATCTGGGGGGCGGCACCACAAGAAAGATTTTGTCCTACAGTGAGAACCTGATGACCGTGGAGCTTCATTTTGACAAAGGCGCCGTGGGCGCAAAGCATTCCCATCCTCACGAGCAGATCGGATACATCGTTTCCGGCCGCCTGATCTATCAGGAAGAGGGCTGCGAGGACAAGGAACTGCGGACCGGAGACACCTACTATGTGAAGCCAGACGCGGTTCATGGTGTCCAGATCCTGGAGGATACGGTGCTCCTGGATATCTTTACCCCTATGAGAAAGGACTTTGTGGAATAATGGGTCCCTATATTATGTAGTATACCAGATTGACGGGGACTACGCCAGACTCCGGCGTCTGGATGCTCCGGAAGAGGACCTCAAGTGAATTGACAAATCTCCCCGGCAGTGTTACACTTAGCACAATTGAAAAAGGAGATGAAAAAGACTATGTTGGACGGAAAAAAAGTATTATTCAGCGGCATGCAGGCCACAGGCAACCTGACTCTGGGCAACTATCTGGGGGCCCTTAAGAACTGGGTCAATATCGCAGATGATTATGAGACATTTTACAGTGTCGTGGACATGCATTCCATTACCATCCGTCAGGATCCGGCGGAGCTGCGCAAGCGTGCACGCACCCTGCTGACCCTCTACATTGCGGCGGGGCTGGATCCGGAGCGGAACTGCATCTATTACCAGTCCCATGTGTCCGGCCATGCGGAGCTGGCCTGGATCCTGAACTGCTTTACCTATATGGGAGAGCTGAACCGCATGACCCAGTTTAAGGACAAGGCGGCTAAACATGCGGACAATATCAACGCAGGTCTGTTCACCTACCCGGTTCTGATGGCGGCGGATATCCTGCTGTACCAGGCAGATGTGGTTCCGGTGGGTATTGACCAGATGCAGCATCTGGAGATCACCCGCGACATAGCCCAGAGATTCAATGCCATCTATGGTGATGTATTCACCGTTCCGGAGATCTATCTCGGCAAGGTAGGGGCGAAGGTCATGAGTCTCCAGGATCCCTCGAAGAAGATGTCCAAGTCTGATGAGAATCCAAACGGGAGCATTTACCTGATGGACGATCCTGATACGGTCATCCGTAAATTCAAGCGTGCCGTGACGGATTCAGAGGCCTGCGTCCGCTACTGCGACGAGCAGCCTGGCATCCGCAACCTGATCGATATCTACTGCGCCAGCACCGGCAAGACTCCGGCTGAGACGGAGAAGGAGTTTGAGGGCAAGGGCTATGGAGATTTCAAGATGGCTGTGGGAGAAGCTGTGGTGGGCGTGTTGAAACCATTGCAGGACCGTTTCGCAGATCTTCAGAAGAACAAGGACTATCTGGATGGCATCATCAAGAAGAATGCGGAGAAGGCGCAGTATGTTTCCAATAAGACCCTGCGCAAGGTCCAGAAGAAGATCGGATTCCCGGAGAGGGTCCGGTGACAGGGGGATTCTGAAAAGGCTGTGATTTTTATGAAACCGGTCGGTAGGGGTCTGAACGGCTGCCATTTTACATGACAAGGAGAATCCGGCAGGATGTGCGATGGTGCGTTTTGCCGGATTTCGTGTTATGGTGGGTGTCAGGTGAATCTGGGCTGCCACGTAAAAAAGGAGTGATGGGATGCGGATGACGCTTTTATGGACCTATGAAGGGGAGATGCGTTCGCTGATTGACTACGACACGGTGACGGGGATGGTTTCGGTTGAAAACAGTACCAGGGCCAGGTCTCCTGTGGAACTGGCATTTGGGACCAGAACCCGGGTGGGGCCGGCAGATGTGGAGGCGCTGATTAAGAGCAGATGCCTGGAGGATACACGGGTGGATAAGAAGCTGTGGATCCAGAAGCTGGGGTGTGAGTCGGACGCGCCCCTTGATTTTATCAAAGTCACAGAAGGCAGGATGGCGCAGGACAGGTTTGGACTTAAGCTTGTCAGGATGGAGATGGAACCATGACCAGCAGCAGGAGATGGCAGGTAGCGTCATACAGCAGAGGAACAGCGTCAGGCGGCTGCCAGCGGAAGAATCTGGTTGACGGAAGATGGTACAAGGCAGATACCCTGGGGGCGGAGTCATTTGCGGAGGTGCTGAGCTATCATGTGAACCAGACTTTCGGCTTCCCATCCTTGAGATATGAGCCGGGGATCTGGCAGATGGGGCGCAGAACGCTTCCGGCTGTTGTGTCCCATGACTATTCGGGTGGGGGCAATGTCTTGTCAGTAGAGACTCTGATCAGGAAAATGTCAGGGCAGTTGTGGTATTCCATTTTATATGAGAAAAGTCCGGCAGCGAAATTTGAGAAGCTGGCAGAGTTTCTGGCATCCTATGTGGGAGAAGGGATCAGACAGTACCTTCTTGATCTGTTTATGACCGATTTTTTAAACGGCAACCCTGACCGTCATCTAAGTAATATTGATATGATATACAAGGACGGCTTCTATAAAATGGCGCCATTTTTCGATTATGGTCTTAGCTGGTATGTACAGGATGACGTGGACGAGATAACCAGTGACAATGTTATGGAAGCTGTTGAATCCATATCGTTTCGTCCCTTTAATCTGCAGGGGAAAGCTTTTTACCAGTTCCTGGTTTCTCTGGGGGCGGTGCTGAAAATCCCGGCAGACTGGGAGAAGGAGCTGGAGAAACTCAAGATGGTTATATATTCTATGGATGGCTTATATGACGCGGATTTTCTGGCATCCAGAGTCCTGCTGCTGGAGAGCCGCATGGCCTATATTTTAAAACTATGAAGACACAATTTATTCACGACCAGCATCAGCTTACCGGGGTCAGGGGAACCTATGGCCCTCTGGGCAATGTGGCAGCCAACGGCTGCGGATCCGTGGCCCTCTACAATCTGTATCAGCTTCTGGGATGTCCGGTAGCTTATGAGGAGCTTCTGGAAGAGATAGGGCGAGGGTGGTTTTTTCGTACCATGCTGGCCGGTCTGTGGGGGACGAGCCCCTGGTATGTGATCCGCAGGCTGGGAAAGCTGAAGGATGTCCGCCTGCGGTATTACTGGTACCGGGGGCGGCAGCGGCAGGAACAGAAGATCGGCTGCCACAGTTTCTTTCTGTATCTCTACATTTATCCCTTCGGCGCCCACTATACAGTGGGAGATGCACGGGGCAGCAGGCTTGTGGTCTATAACGATACCTGCCGGTCCGGCTGCCTGTCCGGCTACTACCGGGAAGTCCGTGCCCTGGGAATGCTGGTGATTGGTATTGAGAAAATCCCTTTTTTGAGTTGTGCACCTGCTAAAAAGAGGTTATAATTACGTAGACAAACCACATGCCGGCAGGCAGAAAACAGGAGGCATCAGAGATGAAATTAGTTACATACCGGGTAGAACATAAGATTCGTGTCGGACTGGTCAGCGAGGATCATGAGTGGGTATTTCCCATTGAATCCATCGGGCCGGAGTACAAGACCATGCTGGAAGCTATCCGGCAGATGACAGATTCGGAAAAGCAGCTTCTGGAATACACCGCCCGGCAGGAACCCTATGGGATCCGGGGGGCAGCCAGGATGGAGGATGTGACTCTGCTGCCTCCGATACCGGTGCCGGAGCAGGATGTGATCTGCCTGGGCATCAACTACATGGCCCACGCGGAGGAGTCCGCACGTTATAAGAATGAGGATTTTGCCGGAGAACGTCCCCATGCGGTGTATTTTTCCAAGCGGGTCAACAGGGCTGTGGCAGACGGGGAGGCCATTCCTGCCCACACGGATATCGTGGACAGCCTGGACTACGAGGCAGAGCTTGCCATCATCATCGGAAAGGACGCCAAGGATGTGTTGCCGGAACAGGCAAAGGATTATATCTTCGGCTACACCATTATCAATGATGTCAGCGCCCGGAATATCCAGAACCGTCACCAGCAGTGGTACTTCGGCAAGAGCCTGGACGGCTTTACCCCCATGGGCCCCTGCATCCTGACTACTGAATCTGTACCCTATCCTCCCCGGCTTGGGATCCGTTCCTATGTCAACGGGGAGCTGCGTCAGGACAGCAATACCAGCCTTCTGATCTTTGGACTGGATCACATTGTCAGCGAGTTGAGCCGGGGCATGACCCTGAAAGCAGGAACCATTATCTCCACAGGCACCCCCGCAGGCGCCGGAATAGGCTTCACACCCCCAAGATTCTTAAAGAGCGGGGATGTGGTGGTATGTGAGGTTGAGGGGATTGGGAAGATCACCAATCCGGTACAGTGAATGAATGGTATCATGAAAGCAGAAGCCGGGAAACCTGGTATGGTCTCCTGGCTTCTGTTTCTGGGTTATGTATGCGAAATGGAAGAGGCTACCGTGACGGAACTGGCGCAATATATATCTTCCGGACCAGTTCCATATATCTGTGGAGACCATCCGGCGGGCTGCACCGCCATTTAACCGTCCACCGGCGTCTGCGTAAATTCCAGTGAATTAAGCACCCGCTATCCACGCCAGTTGCACGCTTGTAAAGCTAGAGCGTGTTTGAAAATTCATTCCCGGCATCTCCACAAGGGACGCCTTCGG
>CAJTOW010000174.1 GCA_910577655.1 uncultured Lachnospiraceae bacterium
GAATCGCTGCGCGATGGGGCAGATGCCCTCCGGCCACTACGTTTTCGCACGGCTGTTTAATACTTATAAACAATTACCAAACAGACTCTACAGTGCCGCTGCCACCTTCTCCAGTTCCTCCCGGATCTGGATATGCTGCGGACATACCTCCTCACATCTTCCGCATTTGATGCACTCGGCCGCAGCCTTCTTCCCATGCCCTCCGATCAGCCAGTCTGCCTGACGCTTTGCGGCAGCCGGGTCACGATAAAGGGTCAGATAATTCATCGCCGTGAAGGAACCGGAGATGCCGATGGCATTGGGGCATACCTTGGCACAGTAGTTGCAGGTGGTGCATGGAATCAGCGGAATCTTCGCCAGGGCTTCCCTTGCTTCATCCAGAGTCTTCTGCTCGCCATCGGACAAATGAGTGAAATCCTTCATATAAGAAAGATTGTCCTCCATCTGCTCCAGATTGCTCATGCCGGAAAGGACGGTGATCACCCCTTCCAGGCTTGCCGCAAACCGGATCGCCCAGGAGGCGCAGGAAGCACTGGCATCTGCTTTCCTGAAGATCTCTGCCACTGGTTCCGGCGGATTGGCCAGCATGCCGCCTTTGACCGGCTCCATGATGATCACCGGCTTCCCATACTTTCTGGCCATCTCATAACAGGCCCTGGACTGGATGGCCGGGTTCTCCCAGTCCCCATAGTTGATCTGGAGCTGGACAAATTCCATCTCCGGGTGGGCCTTTAAGATCTCCTCCAGTTCTTCCGGGGTGGAATGGAAGGAGAATCCCACATGGCGGATCAGTCCCTCTTTCTTTTTCTCCTGAACAAAACTCCACATATCAAAATCATCAAAATACCTGGTTCTGTGCTCTCCAAGATTGTGAAGCAGATAGAAGTCAAAGTACCCGGCTCCCGTCTGTTTCAGGGAAGTGTCAAACTGGGCCATGGCCTCCTCTCTGGTCTTGCAGCTGATCCAGGCCGCATTCTTGGTTGCCAGCTTAAAGGACTCTCTGGGATAACGCTCCACCAGCGCCTGACGGATCGCGTCCTCACTGCCTGCATACGCCCATGCCGTATCAAAATAAGTAAAACCTGCCTCCAGGAAACGGTCCACCATCTGCTTTGTCTGCTCCACATCGATCACATCCCCTATTTTGGGCAGCCGCATCAGTCCAAAACCAAGCTTTTTGATCTCCTCACCTAAATATGCCATACTGTCTCATCCTCCTATATAAGCATGTGATAAAAAATGCAACCATTCAAATTCCTGAACTGTCACAAAAAGATTCTATCATACTGGAGTTACTCCAAGTCAAGTGTTTATAAAAAGTTTATAATCCTCATCATTATTTTTCTTTACTTTTTCATAACACATGATTATAATCAATCTTATCACACAAACAAATCACAGCTTTCATTCCCACAGCGTTTCTTACGTTCACTGGCCATGCCCTCTGGTCATATCCTAGATTATATTTTCAATCTCAGGAGTCCTTATGTTAGAAACCGCAACTGTTCTGACTTTTCTCCACTATCTGTATCTGATAGGGGTTATTGTGATTCTTACTGTTATGGTTCTCCGCAAGGATACCCCCGCGGTCTGTATCCTGTTTCTGTTCCTGCTGGGAGCGGCCGGAACCGGAAGCTTCACCGGAGGGATCCAGACAGTCTTTCACGCCATGCTGTACGCAGCAAAGGAATTCATGGAAGTGATCGCCACCATTGCCCTGGTGACTGCCCTGTCCCGGTGTTTAAGCGACCTGGGCAGTGATTACCTTCTGATGCGTCCCATGTCCCGGATTATGAAAAATCCTTCCGTCACCTGGTGGATCCTTGGGTTCACCATGCTTTTGTTCTCCCTGTTTTTGTGGCCTTCCCCCTCGGTGGCCCTGGTGGGAGCCATCATGCTTCCCTTTGCGGTCCGTGCAGGCTTAAATCCCCTGGCCGCAGCCATGGCCATGAATCTCTTCGGCCACGGGATCGGTCTCAGCTATGATCTGGTCATCCAGGGAGCTCCTGCCATCTCCGCCGGTGCCGCCGGCGTCACCACCAGCCAGATCCTGACTGAGGGGCGCCCGGTCTTTCTGGTCATGGGAGCTGCCACGGTCATGGCTGCATTTGTGCTGAACCGGAAACAGCTTTCCCTGCCGGCCGGTCTGGCCCAGGTGCAGGCTGTCAGTCAGAAACCAGAGAAGACAGACCCCCAGAAAAGCCCTGATGCTTCTCTTTCCCGGCCGGCCCTGGTTCTTGCCATCGCCACACCCCTGGCCTTTCTGGCGGACATTGCCGCTATGCTGATCCTTCAGCTCCGGGGCGGTGACGCTACCAGCCTGGTATCAGGCACTGCAGTTCTTCTCATGTGCCTGGGGTCTTTTGCCGCCTTCCGGAAAGATTCCCTGGAAAAGATCACCGGATATCTGACCGACGGCTTCCTCTTTGCCATCCGTATCTTCGCCCCGGTGATTGCCATCGGCGCCTTCTTCTTCCTGGGCGGGGAGGGCATCACATCCATTATGGGCGGGACAGAGCTGGCCGAAATCCTGGGAAATGCCTCCACCGGCGGCATCATGAATGACTGGGCCGTCTGGCTGGCCTCCCATGCTCCTCTGAACAAATACCTGATCGCCGCGATCCAGATGGCCGTAGGCGCGCTCACCGGACTGGATGGTTCCGGTTTCTCCGGTCTGCCCCTCACCGGCGCCCTGGCCCGGACCTTCGGCTCTGCTGTAGGCGCCTCTGTCCCGGTTCTTGCCGCCCTGGGGCAGATCACAGCCATCTTCGTAGGCGGCGGCACCATTGTCCCCTGGGGCCTGATCCCGGTGGCAGCTATCTGCAATGTCAGCCCGCTGGAGCTGGCAAGGAAGAATTTCCTGCCGGTGCTGATTGGTTTTCTCTGCGCATTTGCAACAGCCTGTGTCCTGTTATAAAAACCCGGAACGGTGCAGACCTGCCGGACAGTTATAAATATTCTCTTTAATGAAAGGAGCATCAATCATATGTGTGGTATAGCTGGATTTTTTCACCCGCAGCGGGATTTCACCGTGGAAAAGGAGTATTCTCTCAGCATCCTGAACTCCATGAACCAGGCTCAGAGACGGCGCGGGCCGGACCACCAGGGCACTCTGCTCTGCAAACATGCCGGGCTGGCCCAGGTACGCCTGGAGATCGTCGATCTGGTCACAGGCCACCAGCCCATGTCCAAAACCATAGACGGGCACACCTGGAGCATTGTCTATAACGGAGAACTGTACAACACTCCGGAACTGCGCCGGGAACTGACTCTTCTGGGCTACACCTTTGACACTGCCAGCGATACGGAGGTTCTTCTGACCGCCTATATCGCCTATGGTCCTGACTTTCCGGAACGCTTAAACGGCATCTTTGCCTTCGCCATTCATGATCCGGTCCAGAACTGTCTCCTTCTGGGCCGGGACCGGGCAGGTGTCAAGCCCCTGTTCTACACGATCCTGGATGGCCTTGTGCTGTTCTCCTCTGAGATCAAGGGCCTCTTCTGCTGGCCCCATTTCCGGCCGGTCCTTGACCGGAACGGCCTCAATGAGATCTTCAGTCTGGGCCCTGCCCGCACCAGCGGCCTGGGAGTGTTCAAAGATGTGAAGGAGGTGCTGCCCGGTCACTACATCCTCTGTTCTGGCAGAGGAATCCGCCAGGAGGCCTACTGGCGTCTAAAAAGCTGCCCCCATGAGGACAGCTACGAAGAAACTGTAGAAAAGACTGCCTTTTTGATCGAAGATTCTGTCCGTAGGCAGATGGTGTCGGATGTTCCTATCTGTACCTTCCTTTCCGGCGGAGTAGACTCAAGCCTCGTATCCTCCCTATGCGCCCGGGAGCTAAAGAAAAAGAACCAGCAGCTTACCACATTTTCCTTTGATTTTGCCGGAAACCAGGAGAATTTCCATGCCAACGCCTTCCAGCCCTCCCAGGACCGGCCCTTTGTGGAGACTATGGCCGCCTATCTGGACACTGACCACCATTTTCTGGAATGCAGCACCCAGACCCAGGCAGAGCTTCTGGAAGACTCCGTTCTGGCCCACGACCTGCCGGCCATGGCAGATGTAGATTCCTCCATGCTGTATTTCTGTTCCCTGGTCAGCCCCTTCTGCAAGGTAGCCCTCACCGGAGAATGCGCTGATGAAATCTTCGGCGGATATCCCTGGTTTCACAGGGAAGCATGCTTTCATGCGGAGACATTTCCCTGGACCATGGATCTGAAGGCCCGCCAGATTCTTCTGGATGACGGATTCCTGACAGAGCTTGGTATGGAAGAATATGTCCGCAATGCCTACGAGACCTCCCTGGCCCAGGTACCGGTCCTTCCCGGCGAATCCCCCACGGAGGCACGCCGCAGGGAGATCTCCTACCTGAACCTGAGATGGTTCATGCAGACACTGCTAAACCGCATGGACCGCACCAGCATGTACAACGGACTGGAAGCCCGTGTCCCCTTCGCGGACCACCGGATCATCGAATATCTGTGGAATGTGCCCTGGGACATGAAGGCAAAGGACGGAATCGTCAAGAATCTGCTGCGGCAGGCAGGGCGCACAAGGCTGCCGGAAGAAATCCTCTTCCGGAGGAAATCTCCCTACCCCAAGACCTATGACAAAGGCTATGAAACTCTGCTGGCCGGACGGGTGCGGGAGATCGCTGAGGATCCCTCCTCCCCGGTAATGGCCTTTCTGGACAAAAAGAAAATTGACCGTTTTCTGTCCAGTCCCTCAGACTATGGAAAACCCTGGTACGGCCAGCTGATGGCGGCCCCCCAGATGATGGCTTATGTGATCCAGATTGACTTCTGGCTCAGACACTATAAGCCGCTCATTGTCTGATGCAAATAAGTTCCATGAGGTATGATGCCATCCTGTCCGGGCCTGGAACGCGACAATGACCATAATCAGTGATTATATTTTTCTGAAAGGAACCAAAGAAATTATGCTGAAAAAATATACCTTCCTTCTCTGTCTTATTCTCATGACCCTGGGAAGCTGCCTCAGTATCCACGCTAAAGAACCGGGCACTGCCATGCATCTTCCCCAGTCAGAGAATGCAGCCGCCCTTCTCTTTCCGGCCTTCGCCCGGTTCGAAGCCGGAGAGTCCATCGCTTTTTCCAGCATCCGGGAATATTATGACTTTTTCGAGCAGTACCTGACCCAGTATCGTCTGGAGGATCTGAAAGGAGGCTATCCCCTGACCGGGATGGAGACCTCCATCCCGGATGAAAGACGATATGACCGCGAATCTGTCAGACAGCATATTCTGACCCTTTTTTCGCTGACAGATGCTATGGATCCCCGGGAAACCATTGAAGAAGTCTGCCGCCAGATCCGCAGCACTATCCGCTACGACCAGACCGCCTCCGGACTGACCCTGGAGGAAGCACTCGCCTCAGGCTGCGGAGTCTGCTGGCACTATGTAAAGATTGCGGACGTGGTTTTAGAAGATTCCGGTATCCCCACAGAGATCATCCACGGCTCTGTTCTTGGGACTCCCCATATGTGGCTCCGGTGCCAGACCGGCACCCAGTGGCTTCTGGCTGATCCACAGATCGGCATCCTCCCTGGCTCCTGCTATGAAGGACGGTATCTGCCTTATCCTTATCTGAGCGTGCTGCGGGAGTAACCATTCACACGGGGGATGTTTTAAGGGACAGGCTCTGGCTGTAAACGGCAGCGAACTGACACGGTTAATATACGTATTCTTAATTACACGTATTGAATTCAAACGTATTATGTGATATCATAATGGCGCAAGGAGAACATGATATGCCAATGAAACCAAAGGAAATGGAGCAGCGGATCCTTGCTGATGGATGGATATTCAAGAGCCAGGAAGGCTCTCATAAGCATTATATTCACCCAGAAAAAGACGGTAAGGTCACGATACCCTTTCACAAGAAAGACCTTCCAAAAGGCACAGAAAATAACATTCTAAAACCAGCGGGGCTTAAATAACCCATAACAGCCCATAGTCCCGAGCTGTTAAAATGGTTCCGCATTTTCCAATTTTTGGAGGTACAAACTATGTTATCCATGTATCCAGCCTGTTTTTTTAGAGAAGAAAACGGTTATTCGGTCATCTTTCCTGATTTAAATCTGGCTACTTGTGGGGAAACTGTCCAGGAGGCCATGTCTATGGCAGTAGATTGTCTGGCCGGACGTCTCCACTTGCTTAAGCAGGACGGGGATCCCATCCCTGAACCGTCAGATATGAATTCCATTGACCTGACAGCAGTTTCAAGGGAGTTAGAAATTGAGCCAAAAGAAGCTTTTATCAATATCGTTTCTGTGGATGTGGAAACTTATGCAAAGGAGCACTTTGATAAATCTGTGAAGAAAACGCTCACCATTCCGGCATGGCTCAACACTGCCGCCATGGAAATGGGCATCAATTTCTCCCAGGTATTGCAGGAGGCCTTGTTGGCTAAGGTTCAAGCCCGATAGTCGCCCAAATCCCACAGCAGCTACCCCTCCTGCTCCTTCTGCCCAGCCGCCCCGCTCTCCTTCCATATCTCGGCCTCCTTATGCCATCCGAAAAGACGGGGAGACAGACAGTACGCCACACCGATCCCCAGCCCAATAGCTACAGCCGTCTTAAAGCTGCTGAGGCCGTAGGACAAGGCTGTCTGCGTATCCCCGATAATGGTATAGTGGGCCGTATAATAGATCCCGGCACCTGGCACCAGAGTGAATATCCCGGAGGTCAGAAACAAGGTTGTGGTAGCCTTGTAAAAACGCGCAAGATACCGGGAGCAGATGG
>CAJTOW010000175.1 GCA_910577655.1 uncultured Lachnospiraceae bacterium
CAATGGAACTGTTAAAGAAGTCAAATTATTCTGCGTTTTATGAAAGCAATCAGAATACTATCAAAAGCATTTTATTTCTTGAAACACTTGAGGAGTTTCTGGACTTTTCAAAAGAAAACAGTCTTGATAAAGAATGTTATTGCGCTGCTTTTCTCTGCGCTCACGGTTACGGCATCCAGATCGGCGGCTATGAGGATGACCTGACACATACTTTAACAGAGTTTTTCCATACACAGGGAATGGAATATCCGGAAATTTCAGAGATTGTCTGTAAAGAAAAGATATATACGGATTGCAGCGATTATGACAATTTCAAAAAATCCATGACTGCAATAAACCAGGAATTAGATACACATGGGATAAGGTTAGTCGTTTTGGAAGATTTTGTTTACTGTGATTGTGAGTATACTGTTTTGAAGCTGGACAAAGCACTTGCTGATAAGATGCTTTCCTCATGGAGCAGCGATAATTTTGAAATTTATTTATGAAGAAGTAATTTCCAAAATCCTGGAAGAAATACCGCAGGGGCTTAATATATATCTGTACTTGGATCCCTATGGGGAAGTTGATCAGCTTGAAGTAAACTGTGATGGGGAATGGCTGGCAATCGGCCTTAGCCTGCATGGCGGAACCAAAGAGGAAAAGAATTATTATTCCTATAATCCGGAGTATGCCGGAATAGAAGAGTTTGCCCATGTGCAAAGCGGCGGCCAGTCGCCTGTTGAAAAATACCTTGCGCTTACCAATATGGAAGCTGGCGTAAAAGCGGTTGAATATTTCATAAGGACGGGAAAACTTTATCCAGGCATTGACTGGGCTGAACAGATCTGAGCAGAGCCATCAGGAGGATAAGATGATGAAAAGACACATGGATGATATTGCGAACTGGCGATTACAGCAGGAGAATACATCAAAACCATTCCCATATGTTTTTCCACAGATGCCTCCCCGTTTCCGGCGGTGCTGTGCCTTTGCGAAAGCAGTATTTCTGATACAATGGGGATGCTTTGCCGCTTTTGGTGTTTGCAGTATGGTACTGTTCATTCCCGTGGTTATTTGGGGCAAGGACATGGGAATGAGTGCCATGATAGAAAACAAACCGTTTTTGGCATTTTTCATTGGGGTGGCTGCTATATCACTTCCGATTTCTTTTGCGGCTGTTCCGTTTGGATTTACTCCAAAACTTTTTTGGCGGTGTCCTTGCTGCGGGCATCCATTTCCATATTATGTTCCGAAAAGAGGGGATAACCTGAAAGAAAAGGAGTGTTTGCGGCATATAGAGTGGCGGCATATCAAATATGCGAAGCTGAAATTTTGTCCGTTGATCATTCCGTCTGTCTGCCCGGAGTGCAGGTGTAAGTTTTTTGAAATGGATGATGATTTACAAAATGCAAGGAAAAATTCCTGTGAACAAAGTAATTTGCTTTGAAAGTAATTAAAACATTATTTGCTGGTAGACTATCCAAGCAGTCATGAATATAAAGAATGCTATGTGCCAGCATTTTGGATTGATACTCTTTAACAAATGCAGAAATATATTGACGAAGAAGATTTGATTTATAGGAGCAAGAGTATGAGATGGATTGACGGTAAGGAAATAAATATCAGACAATTTACAGGCGAAACTTTATGCGAAAAACTTGCAACTGATTTATGGGGTAATGATTATGACCAGTGGTTGAAATGTGCTGACTTTATTCAAACAGCCTCTTTCTTAATTGAATTTGATACTGAATTGACTATGGGAGGGATTTTCGCCTTTCTTGAAAATTCTATCGGTCATTATGCGCCTAATATTATACAGGCATTTAGAATAATTGGAGACAAGAATGATGCGGATATACTTGAAAAAATATGTCAGATCGCGCCGCCCGATATAATGAGAGGAGAATTTTTAAGCGAGACTCAACAAGAGTATGATATTACCACATTTAATGATGATCACGAACTAAACGAGGAGGCTGAGGCAAGAATTGAAGAACTTAATAAGCAGCTGTATCTACATAGTGGAATTGATATATGGTCATTACTTTTCACATATTTAGATGAACAGATAGAAAATCTGTAACTTCCGATTGTAGAACTGGAAAAATCACAATTTATGCGAGCTGATTTGCTTTGTAATGGCACTAAGAAAAAAAGGAAACATAAATGATTGCGCGGATAATGCGATATTCAATGGAAATTTCTAATTTACATGGGGTGATTATATGAAAAAGAAGGCATTGTGAATATTTCGCGCTGAGAGAGCTATCGATATTCATTTGAGATCCACCAGTCAGGTGAGGGGATCCAGTTTATAACCAGTATTCAGAATAGATCCACCTGTCACACGAATAGATCCAATCAAAATTTATGGTCTGTGCTTAACGATTCGTAAGTGTCTCCTGTAGAATCATGTTTGGAGAGATTGTCTCCGATTCTACGAAAGGAGGCCGAATATTATGGCCAAAAAAATCAGCGTGAAGCTCATACTGGAGCTTCGGGGCAATGGAATGGGAAGAAACGCCATTGCCCGGACAGGACACATTTCTGTTAACTCTGTTGGTGATGTATTTCACAAAGCAGATGAAAATGGCATCTCCTACGAAGATGTCAGAGACATGGATGAAGCTCGGTTTACCGCATGTTCTATCCTGACAAGTTCGTGCAGGAATCCATGTATGCCCAGCCCGATTACGGATATGTGCATCAGGAACTGAAACGGGTGGGCGTCACCCTGAAGCTCCTCTGGCAGGAATACCAGGACCAGTGCAGGGCGGCTGGCAGCATTCCCATGGGATACACGAAATACTGCAAAGGATACAGCGACTATACCATTGTGAACAGGCTGACAAACCATCTGGAGCATAAACCGGGAGATGCAGTCGAAGTGGACTGGTCAGGCCCGGTGATGGAATATGTGGATACGGCAACAGGGGAAGCCGTGAAAGTCTATCTGTTCGTGGCGACCCTGCCATACAGCCAGTATTCCTATGTAGAACCCTGCCGGGACATGAAGATGGATTCCTTCATCCGCGCCCATGTCCATATGTACCAGTACTTTGGCGGTGTGGCCACACGCCTCATCTGCGACAACCGGAAGACAGGCGTCGTGTCCCATCCCAGGGAAGGGGAGATCGTCCTGACGGCTGATTATGAAGCCCTTGGCAGTCATTACCAGACAGCCATCATGCCTGCGGGAATCCGCAGGCCCAAACAGAAAGCATCCGTGGAGGGGACTGTCGGCAAGGTTGCAACCGCAGTCATCGCCAGGCTCAGGAATGAAATGTTCTGCTCCTTTGATGAGCTGGAGGCTGCCGTATCCCGAAAACTTGATGCCTTTAACCACAGCAGCTTCCAGAAACGGGAAGGCAGCCGCTATGAAGCTTACTTGGATGAAAAGCCTTTTCTCCATCCCCTGCCTTCCATTCCTTATGAGATTGCCACATGGGTATACGGCAGGAAAGTGAACATTGACTTCCATGTGGTGTTTGAATACAACCGGTATTCCTGTCCTTACCAGTATGCCCGCAAAACGGTAGACCTGAAAGTCACGGACAGCACCGTGGAGATTTACATCGGTAACACCCGCATCGCGACCCACAACCGCTTCCCATCCGGCAGGAAGAACCAGTATTCCACCCACCAGGAGGACATGCCGGACAGGTTCCGTATCTCTCCATGGGACGATGTACGCATCAAAAACTGGGCGGGCGCCATCGGGAAATATACGGCAGAAGTGGTTGGCCGGATCTTCGAGGGCGTATCCATAAAAGAACAGGGCTACAATCCTGCCCTGGCTGTTCTGCGATTGAGCAATAAGTACTCCGAAGCGCGCTTGGAAGCCGCCTGTGAATTCGCAGTAACCAATGGGATTAAGAAGCCCCGCTACCACCATCTTAGCTCCATACTGGCCGCCAATCAAGATGAAATCTACATGGAACAGAAGAAAGCCTCCGACAGGGCAAAAACACCCATGGGGTACCTGCGTGGCAGCGATTACTATGGAGGTGGCCGGAATGATCAATGATGAGAGCAGGCGCAAACTGCGCGAAATGAACCTTGGCGAAATCATCTCCGGGCTGGAGGCACAGCAGGCTGAGCCAGCCACACTGGGGCTGCCGTTTGACGACAGGATGCAGCGGCTGGTGGATTATGTCTATCAGGAAAAGTACAACGCAAAGATCCAGAGGCTCATAAGGTCTGCAAGACTTCGCTTCCCGCAGGCGGACATGCAGGGCATCCTGTATGAAGGCCGGGGGCTGAACAGGGAGCTTCCTGGGAACCTGTCCAGCTGCCAGTACATCGATGCCCACCAGAGCATCGTCCTGCAGGGATTTACCGGATCAGGCAGGACATATCTGGCCTGTGCCCTGGGGAAACAGGCATGCCTTAACCAGTTCAGGGTCCTTTATATCCGCCTTCCTGACCTGCTCATGGAATACGGTGACTGTGCCGCCATCATAGGCAGCCCGAAGAAGCTGCTGAACCGGTATGGAAAAATCCCGCTCCTCATCCTGGATGAATGGCTGGTCTCAGACATATCGGACAGTGAGCTGTACTTTCTCTTTGAACTGATGGAGCGGCGTTCTGACTCCACCTCTACTATCTTCTGCACCCAGTACCGGAAAGATGACTGGATCAAGCGGCTTGGCGAGGGTGTCCAGGCGGAAGCCATAGTGGACCGCTATGCACATACCGCCTATTGGATAGAAACGGGCAGCATGAACATGAGAGAGTATTTCGCAAAACCCAGGAAATAACCCTACGGGGTGGATCCCAAAGGCGAACCGGTGGTTCGCTAAGGAAAATCAGTGGAGCGGAACTACGTTCCGCTCCGGATCCGCTGGCGCGAAATAATCACGGTTCATTAAAATCATGGCCGAACAGCTTGATGTAATCCCGTTTGAGTTCCCGGAAATGTTCATTGACGGTTTTAAGCTGGGGCAAAGATGATGGTAGTGGATTTCCACCTTCATCCAACAGTGGTGTAAACTTGACTGAATTTTCTCACCAGTCAGTGGAATACTCCATGCTCCACAAGATTTCCTCCAAATCATTATCTGAAATGGAATACTGTTTCTGAATTGGTTTCAGCGCAGTTATTATTTTATCAAATTCTTCGTCATCATCTATTTTGTCTGATAATTCATCATAATTCTGTAACCCACATTCTTCTTTCAATACCCTAAGAACCTCTTTTTTAGAAGCCTTTCGCAGAGAATCATAATCCCTATCATGAAGTATCTCATCAAGATATGTGAGCAGATTCTCGGAAATGAACACCATGCTTTGGTCTATTTCTTCCGGTGTTACCGTGTTTTCGTCAAAGTCAAACAATACTTCGTGGTCAATCTGGTAAATTCCGCATTTCTCTTCTTCCGGCATTTTATTAAGTCGAATACAACGGATGAAGTAGCATTCTTCATCCCATGTGAAAGGCAAATAACCACATCTCACAAGGACAGGATTCCATGCGTTTCTCACTCCTTGAAAATGTTCAGCTACAGAATTACGTCCTATGGGGTCATCAAAGCAGTGATGGGTAACAGTCAGAAATGCTTTCAAGGAAAGAGGCAGTTCAACCCCTATTTCTTTTTCCAATGCCTTGATTTCCCCATCCGAAATCATAGCCGGAACCAACTTCCATTTCTTCCATTCATCATTAGGGTTCCCATCATCACTCCACATTTCTTTTTCATCTTCCTCAAGAGGAAGTGTCACATGAATTTCTTCCTGTGAAAGCTTCTGATAATACTGTTCAAAAAAATTTCTCATGTACTCCTGATACTCGGCATAGGTCATTTCAGCACCCTCCTTTTTAATTCGATTTATTGTTGTGTTTAGTCTAACACACTTTCTTGATACATCTTTTGATCAGTGTGTAGGCGGTATTCATGTTCCAGCCAATTTCTTTTTTCAGAACATCAGATATATGTTTTGCCGTGGTATCGCCCTCATTCCAAAGCACACACATTACTTTCAATTCTGAATCGAAAAGTTTCATGTCAATTTTAATCCTCCTTCTATAAGACTGTAGTAGTTTCTGCTTGGTTAAACATTACACCTTTCTTATCGGGCTGTCAACACTGCTGCAGTAGTGTTAAGAAAAATTCATATTTTTATGTCGGTCAGATAAAAGAATAAGGGACTCCGTAACCTGCTATACACACTTCCGTAAAACCAAACTTTTCTATTTTTCTTTACAGTGACGGTATCCGGTGGGGTCTGGCCTGGGAATGACGGGATCAGAAGGGACTAAAAAAGGAATGTATGTACTGTTTATCTGGTTACAATAGAATGACCTTTTTATAACGCTTGAGAATTCTTTGAGATTTCTGTGATATAATAAAAAATCTCTGTGGAAAGTGGAAAGTATGAAAAGGAAATTATTGATTGTGGATGATTTATCCGGACTGGATCAGCCGACGTCTGGCCGGCTGACTTATGACGGTCAGGATATTTACAGCCTTTCTGACCGGGAACGGTCTGCACTGCGCCGCAGGAGCATCGGGTTTGTCTTTCAGCAGTTTCACCTGCTTCTGGTTCTGACTGTGCAGGAAAAGATCCTGATGCCTTTGCTTCTTGACAAAAAGCAGGCGGATGAGGCGTATGCAGGCGATGGGAATCTGATATGGAGAATGGCAACATGCATGGTCACTGGACAGGGATTTTTATGCTCAAATCCAGGACA
>CAJTOW010000176.1 GCA_910577655.1 uncultured Lachnospiraceae bacterium
AAACAGTCTTACAAACAAGCTTGACGTCTGTTTTTGTCCATTTTTCCCAGCCCCGTGAACTGTAACTGAAAGTGTAACAGTTCAGATACCCCTTGAACTGTTACGGCATCTGCCCATTAAAAATCGCCACGCGATGGGGCAGATGCTCTCCGGCCACTACATTTTCGTACGGTCAGCGCAGCGGGTGTGCAGGCCTGTGTGAACTATTACAATAAAACAATGCATTCCGTATACATTTTTTATAGAAAGGTTTAATCTATGGAAGAAAGCTACAAGATCCTGTACCGTGGCGGAGAAGGGGAGCTGACAGAGAAGAAGTCCCGGTTCATCGCTACCACGTGTCCGGTGGAGACGGAGGAAGAGGCGGCAGCATTTATTGAAGAGATGAAGAAAAAGTACTGGGATGCCAGACACAACTGCTATGCCTATGTGATCGGGGAGAGGGGCCAGACCTGCCGGTGCAGTGACGACGGGGAACCGGCCCAGACAGCGGGACGCCCTATGCTGGATGTGCTGCTGGGTTCCGGAGTCCGCAATATCTGTGTGGTAGTGACCCGGTATTTCGGCGGTGTGCTCCTTGGTACCGGCGGTCTGGTGAGGGCCTATTCCGGCGCGGCCCAGGAGGGCTTAAAGGCCAGCACAGTGGTGGAAAAGCGTCTGGGGAAGAAACTGGTCATTACCACCGATTACAATGGCATCGGCAAGCTCCAGTATATTGCAGGACAGATGGGCCTTACGATCCTGGACACCCAGTATACGGATCAGGTTGTGGCTACGGTCATGGTGCCTGTGAACCAGGCATCCCAGCTGGAGAAGCAGGTGACGGAGAAGACCAGCGGAAGGGCCAGAATCGAGAATGGCAAAACCTTGTATTACGGTATTCTCGACAAGGAAATGCTCTTGTTTGAATGACCTCTTGCATTCTTTCCCAATCAATGCTATATTAGTTAATCAATAACAAGAGATCAAGGAAGAATGTTTTATGAAGATGAAAAGAGAAGATGTAAGAAATGTTGCTATCATTGCCCATGTAGACCATGGCAAGACGACCCTGGTGGACGGACTGCTCAAACAGAGCGGCGTGTTCCGGGAGAACCAGGAGGTTGCGGAGCGTGTCATGGACTCCAATGATATAGAGCGGGAGCGCGGAATCACCATACTGTCCAAGAACACGGCAGTATTTTATAAAGATACAAAGATCAATATTATCGATACCCCGGGACACGCGGATTTTGGCGGGGAAGTGGAACGTGTTCTGAAGATGGTCAATGGTGTGATCCTGGTGGTGGACGCCTATGAGGGGCCTATGCCCCAGACCAAGTTCGTCCTTCAGAAAGCCCTGGATCTGGATCTGTCGGTCATTGTCTGTATCAACAAGGTGGACCGGCCAGAGGCCAGATGCGAGGAAGTCATGGATGAGGTTCTGGAGCTTCTGATGGATCTGGACGCCTCTGATGAGCAGCTGGACTGCCCCTTCCTCTTTGCGTCTGCCCGTGCAGGCTTTGCCAAGAGGGATTTAGACGACCCGGAGGTGGATATGAGTCCGCTGTTTGAGACGGTCATCAGCCACATCCCGGCTCCGGAGGGAGATCCGGACGCAGATACCCAGATGCTGATCAGCACCATTGATTACAATGAATATGTGGGCCGGATCGGTGTGGGTAAGCTGGACAATGGCAGTCTCCGCGCCAATCAGGAATGTGTCATTGTCAACCACCATGATCCGGACAAGCTTCGCAAGGTGAAGATCGGCAAGCTGTATCTTTTTGACGGACTGAACCGGGTGGAGGTGCAGGAGGCCAGAATCGGTGATATCGTGGCGGTCTCAGGCATATCAGAGCTTCATATCGGGGATACGATCTGCAGTCCGGAGCATCCGGAATCCATCCCCTTCCAGAAGATCTCAGAGCCTACCATCGCCATGAATTTTATGGTGAATGACAGCCCTCTGGCCGGTCAGGAAGGGAAGTATGTTACTTCCCGCCATATCCGGGAACGTCTGTTCAGGGAGCTGAATACAGATGTGAGCCTCCGGGTGGAGGAGACCGATTCCCCGGACTGCTTCAAGGTATCTGGCCGCGGGGAGCTGCATCTGTCGGTTCTGATTGAGAATATGCGCCGGGAAGGCTTTGAGTTTGCGGTCAGCAAGGCGGAGGTACTGTATAAATATAATGAGAGAAACCAGAAGCTGGAGCCCATGGAGCTGGCTTATGTGGACGTACCGGAGGAATTCACCGGATCTGTTATCCAGAAGCTGACCAACCGTAAGGGAGAGCTCCAGGGGATGAGTCCGGCCAACGGCGGCTACACCCGTCTGGAATTTTCCATCCCTTCACGGGGACTGATCGGCTATCGTGGGGAATTCATGACCGATACCAAGGGCAACGGCATCATGAATACGATCTTTGACGGCTATGGACCTTACAAGGGAGATCTTGTTTACAGAAAGACAGGCTCCCTGATCGCGTATGAGAGTGGTGAGACGATCACCTATGGTCTGTTCAATGCCCAGGACAGGGGAACCCTGTTCGTGGGACCTGGGGAGAAAGTATATTCCGGGATGGTCATTGGACAGAATCCCAAGGCAGAGGACATCGAGGTAAATGTCTGCAAGACCAAGAAGCTTACCAACACCCGTTCCTCCAGTGCAGATGAAGCTTTAAAGCTGGTGCCGAAGAAGGTGATGAGCCTGGAGCAGTGCCTGGAATTTATCGATACCGATGAGCTTTTGGAGGTAACGCCGGAGAATTTGAGAATCCGTAAGAAGATTCTGGATCCCACCATGAGAAAGAGGGCATCCTTTAAAAATAAATAATAAGCGGCCTGCAGTATTTGTCATAATCTGACGAGCGGAAATCCTCATATTGTTTTGATCTGCTTCATAAACATTATAGTAGCGAAAAGCAAATATGAAAAATGAAAGAGGAGAGAAAAGTACCATGTCAGAAAAAGTAATTGAAAACAATCGGGTAAGCGTTATTGGGGAAATTGTTTCTGGATTTACGTTTAGTCACGAAGTATTTGGAGAAGGATTTTATGTTGTGGATGTAGCGGTCAACCGGCTCAGCGAGCAGGCAGATATTATTCCGCTGATGATCTCTGAGCGGCTGATCAATGTTCAGGAGGACTACCGGGGATGCACGGTCGAGGCGATCGGGCAGTTCCGTTCTTATAACCGCCATGAGGGAGTCAAGAACCGTCTGGTTCTCTCCGTATTTGTGCGGGAAGTCAATTTTATGGAAGAATTTACCGATTACACCAAGACTAACCAGATCTTTCTGGATGGATATATCTGCAAGGTACCGATCTACCGGAAGACTCCTCTGGGCCGGGAAATCGCGGATCTTTTGCTGGCGGTGAACCGCCCCTATGGCAAATCCGATTACATACCCTGCATTGCCTGGGGAAGGAATGCCAGATTTGCCTCAGGATTCGAGGTAGGTACACGGGTGCGCGTCTGGGGCAGGGTGCAGAGCCGGGAATACACGAAGAAGATCAGTGAGACAGAATGCGAGAAACGGGTTGCCTATGAGGTTTCCATCAGCAAGCTGGAGTGCGGGGAAGAGGAATCCGGCAGCAGCGCGTCTGCCCAGGCAGACTGAACGGCATAAGTATGTGAACAGGTACCGGCGCCGGCCGGATGAAGACATAATGGCCGCAGGCAGGGGATATTTACCGCATTTTGTGGGAAGACTCATGTGTATCCGGATAACGGATGGCTGGTAACAGTTCGGACACCTCCTGAACTGTTACGATGACCGTTCATTTGTCTGAGCCGAATCAGGGCTACAAAGGAGTAACGTATGAATACTGGAAAGATTGAAGTCATTCTTGGCAATGGAGACAGTGGGAAAACATCTTTTGCGATCGGACGCGGGATACAGGCGCTGATCAAACAGAAGGATGTGATTCTCATTCAGTTTGTCCGGGGGAGAAGGGAGCGGGGCAGTATGGAGGTGGTGAGCCGCCTGGAGCCGGAGATGAAGGTTTTCTGCTTCGAGAAGTCGGAACGTGGTTTTGAAGAGCTTTCGGAAGCGGAGAAGCAGGAAGAATGCATGAATATCCGCAACGGTCTCAACTACGCCCGGAAGGTACTGGCCACCGGCGAATGCGATCTGCTGATCCTGGATGGAATCCTGAAGCTTTTAGGGCCCGGAATCCTGAAGGAGGAAGAGTTAGAACAGCTTCTGGATGCCAGGGACGAGGCCGATGTTATTCTGACAGGCAATCTGCTGCCGGACTGGCTGCGCGGCAAAGCACAGCGGGTTGAGCGGATTGATTCGGAGTGACCGCCACATGATGGTAGCAGTTCAGACGGGCTAACGCCCGGAGCTTCTTGCCCACAACGCTTTTTGAGGGCAGGAAGATGGCCTGTCTGAACTGTTACATATGACAATCGGAATGGCGCGGTTTTTGTGTAATAGGCCGTTGACAACTGAAACATATGATGCTAGTATAGGAAATACGAAAAGATAGGAAGTAGAGGTTGCGTGAAGCATGAGTATGCTGCCGGATGTTCCAGAAGCAGAGGAAGGCAGGGGAAAGGGCGGACGCCGAAGACAGACGCAGACTGGCTGTGGCTGTCTGGGCGCAGGGTGAAGAATCCTGCGACTGTCATCCGGACGGATGGAGAGCTACTTGGATACCGTTATAAGATACTTATAATGTGTTGTAAGGGGAGCTGACATTTGTCTGCTCCCTATATTTATGTAAGCAATGTACTTTGGGAATGTCCCAGGACGATTCGGCAATATATGGTCACTGCCGGCAGGCTGTCGGCACCATATATTGCAGGGATCCGCCATTTTGGGGCACCCATACGAAAACAGCAAAAAAAGGAGGAATCAGAATGGCTATTTTTGAAGGTGCGGGGGTTGCACTGGTAACACCCTTTTACGCGGACGGAACGGTGAATTATGACAAGCTGGAGGAGCTTTTGGAGGAACAGATTGCAGGCGGTACAGATGCGGTCATCTCCTGCGGGACTACCGGAGAGTCTTCTACCATGAGCCACGAGGAGCATCTGGATGTGGTACGTTTTACCTGTCAGAAGGTGAAGGGAAGGATCCCGGTGATCGCGGGAACCGGCTCCAATTCCACCAGTGAGGCAGTCCATCTGTCTGTGGAGGCCCAGAAGGCAGGTGCCGACGGGCTGCTTCTGGTTACGCCCTACTACAACAAGGCCACCCAGAAGGGACTGATCGCCCACTACACAGAGATCGCAAAGGCTGTCACCATACCGATCCTTCTGTACCATATTCCGGGCCGGACTGGTGTGACCATGACCCCGGAGACTATGGTAACCCTCTGTCGGGATGTCCCCAACATCGTAGGGATCAAGGAGGCCAGCGGCAATTTCTCTGCCATTGCCAAAATCATGCATCTGGCAGATGGCTGTGTGGATCTGTATTCCGGCAATGACGACCAGATCGTGCCCTTGATGTCTCTGGGGGGCAAGGGGGTGATCTCTGTGCTGTCCAACGTGGCTCCGGCCCAGACCCACGAGATCTGTGCGTCCTATCTCAGGGGAGACGTGAAGAAGAGTATGGAGATGCAGCTGGAGGCTCTGCCTCTGATTGACGCCCTCTTCTGTGAGGTGAATCCGATCCCGGTGAAGGCCGCCCTGAACCTCATGGGTAAGGAGGCAGGCCCCCTGCGTCTGCCCCTGACAGAGATGGAGCCTGGGCATCAGGAGATTCTGGCTAAGGCCATGAAGAATTATGGGATTCTGTAAGGGCTTGTCCCAATTATCCTACATATCAGGAGGAGATAAAGAATGACAAGGATTATCATGCACGGCTGCAATGGAGCCATGGGGCGTACCATCAGCAGTCTGGCTAAGGATATGGCAGATGTGCGGATCGTGGCCGGTGTGGATTTGAATCCCCAGGAGAATGGCCAATACCCGGTGTTCGCTTCCCTGGAGGCCTGCCAGGTGGAAGCGGATGTGGTCATAGATTTCGCTTCAGCCAGGGCAGTGGATCATCTGCTGGAATATTGCGGGGAGCATCATCTGCCGGTGGT
Organism: uncultured Lachnospiraceae bacterium; assembly: GCA_910577655.1. GTDB lineage: Bacteria > Bacillota > Clostridia > Lachnospirales > Lachnospiraceae > Brotaphodocola. The sequence goes on from CAJTOW010000176.1 coordinate 6,025, forward strand.
GGTCTGTACCACAGGACTGACCCCGGAGCAGGTGGAGAAGGTGAAGGAGACTTCAGCAAAGACTGCGGTGCTCCGTTCCGCCAATATGTCTCTGGGGATCAATACCCTGATGAATCTGGTACAGAATGCGGCCAGGGTGCTGGCGGGTGCGGGATTCGATGTGGAGATCGTGGAGAAGCACCACAACCAGAAGGTGGACGCGCCCAGCGGTACGGCTCTGGCCCTGGCAGATTCAATTAATGAAGCTATGGATCAGCAGTATACATATAAGTATGACCGGACAAAGGAACGGGTAAAGCGGGATAGGAAGGAGATCGGGATTCAGGCTGTGCGGGGCGGCTCCATCGTGGGCGAGCACGATGTGATCTTTGCCGGACAGGATGAGGTGGTCACCTTCAGCCATACCGCTTATTCCAAGGCCATTTTCGGCAAAGGCGCCCTGGAGGCGGCCAGATTCCTGGCTGGGAAGGATGCTGGACTTTATGATATGTCCGACGTGATCGCGGCGGCCCAGAGCTAGTACTCCATCCGGCCACTAATCAGACTTTCAGCACCGCCTATTTTGCCATCTGCCGCGTTGTCGTCA
>CAJTOW010000177.1 GCA_910577655.1 uncultured Lachnospiraceae bacterium
GTTCTGGATGGTCCCGGCATTCTCCCCGGCAATACCGCCGATCCTGCGGTTACCCGTCAGCTCCGCCTGGTTTACACAGTCCTCGATAACTCCGGTCTCCTCATTGATCCCGGCGATTCCCCCCAGATACTCCAGGGCTTCCCCGGTTCCGGCGAAGCAGCAGCCCCGGATCGTGCCCCGGTTGGTTCCGGCGATACCGCCGATCTTCGTCCTGCTCCCCCCCGGCCTCAGCTCTCCTGCTACCTTCAGATCCTCCACTACTGCCTCCTGGGACAGATAGCGGAACAGCCCCAGACCAGAGCCGGTCTGTAAGATGCTCATGCCGTCTATGGTATGACCATTTCCGTCAAAGGTACCACAGAATACCGGCACCGGCTCGAATCCGCTGCCGGTCAGATCCAGATCTGCCTCCAGCCGCACGGTCTTCCCCTGGGAATAACTTTCCGAGGTGCAGGCTTTGCCGAATTCCAGAAATTCCTCCACAGTACGGATCACCAGTTCATTCTCCTCTGCCTGCACACGGATGGGAGCCGTCGGCACAGACACTGCCAGAAGTGCCGCCGCCATCAGAAATGCCGCGCCCCGGTGTATGCTCCTGCAACAGGTCCGGCGGGTGGCCGGACGGCCTGTCAGGACTGCCACTGTTTCTTCTCTATCCAGCCGTCTCATCACGGACACCCCCTTCCTGCTTCTGCCACAGTCCCGGATTCTGGCACATTGGCTACCTCTGCCGCAGTCCTAGTCCCCGGCACATTAGCTGCCTCTGCCGCAGCACCGGATTCCGGCACATTGACTGCTTCTGACGCAGCCCCGGCCCCCGGCACATTAGCTGCTTCTGCCGCAGCACCGGATTCCGGCACATCATCTGCTTCTTCCGTCTCCTTCTTCACGGCTCCCCGGTTGAATTCCGTCCGGTCAATCACCTTATCAAACACCAGCAGGATCTGGGGCAGTACTGTCATGACCATGATGATGGAAACCAGGGTTCCTGCTCCCAGAGCCTTTCCCAGGGACGCGATGATGGCATTGGAGGTCAGCCTTCCCACCGCAAATCCGGCACAGGTAAGGATGGTACCAGAGGTGGCAACCGTCGGAAATGCCTGGTTCAGGGCCTCTATCACCACCTGCTTCCGGTCCGGGATCCTCTTGCGCAGATCCATATACCGGCTGGTGATCACGATGGCATAGTCAATGGTAGCCCCCATCTGGATGGCGCTGACGATCAGATAGCTGAGGAAAAACATGGTTCCCCCCTTTAAAGGCGGTATGGAGAAATTGATCCAGATACTGCTCTGTATGGTGAGCACCAGCATGATGGGAAGTCCGGCCGACTGGAAAGTAAACAGCAGGATAATCCCCACAAACAACGCGGTCAGTACACTGATTTTCACATTGTCCATGCGGAAGGATTTGCTCAGGTCATAGTCGCTGGTGGAATCTCCCACCACATAGACCTCATCATAGTACATCTGTCCGATGGCCCGGATCTGATCGATGACCCGGAAGGTCTCCTCCCCCTCGATGGGCCCGGTCATAGTGAAAACGATTCTGGAATATTTCTCCCCCTCCAGCTGCTGTCTGGCATCGCTGAGGGCCTGGTGCAGGTCGTCTACATCCTCCGACAGATCATCATCCAGGTCAATGGCCCCCTTCTCCTTCTGGTCATAGATAAAATCCACCATATCGATAATGGGAATCCTGTACTCATCCAGATTCTTCATGAATGCCCCGTACTGCTTCTGGTCAATGGCATAGAAACGGTACAGAAGCCGCACCAGATCCAGATCCACGTCAGATACCTCCGCAAATTCCCTGGGATTCAGTTCATTGACCAGGATGTATTTCCCGTCATCGTCCACCTCAATGTTGCTAAGGCCCAGAACCGTGTCCACCCGGTCGATCTGCTCCAGCCCCTCAATGATACGGGCTTCCTTCTGGTAGTCCCCCTTGGGCACCACCACCGCCATGGTGTTGGTCATCTGAAAGGTCTTCTCGATCCGCACCCTGGCTGTCATATATTCATTCATCTTATCCGCTTCAATGGACGCATGGTCGTACACATACTCGCACCGGCTGGATAAGATACATCCCCCGGCCATCACTACCACAAATACAGGAAGGACAAGGTACCGGGTGGCCACCACCAGACGGCCCCAGACCCGGATCGAAGGCACGAAGCTGCGGTGTACCGTCTTCTCGATCCATCTGGATGACATCACAATCATAGCCGGCATCAGGAAGAACACGGTGATCAGACTGAAAATGATAGCCTTGGTCAGAACCCGTCCCAGATCCATCCCGATACCGAACTGCATCAGCATCAGGGCCACCATACCGGACACAGTGGTCAGGCTGCTGGAGGATATCTCCGGTATAGCCTTGCTGAGGGCCACGGTAACCGCCTCAATGGTCTCCTTCGTCTCATGTTCCTCCATAAACCGGTGGAACAGGATGATGGCGTAGTCAATGGACAGCGCCAGCTGCAGCACCGCCGCCACAGCGTTGGTCACAAAGGAGATCTCGCCAAACCAGAAGTTGGTCCCCGTATTCAGCACAATGGCTACAATAAATGTCATCATGAAAATGACGATCTCCATATAGGTACCGGAGGTAAAGAGAAGAACCAGCAGGATAATGACAGCAGCCACAGCCAGGATTCCCTTCATATCCTCTTTCAGGGCCGCATTGTCATCCTTATCCACGGTTGTGTAGAAATACACCTGGTAATCCTTCAGCTGCTCCCTTACACTGGCAATGGCCCGCTGGGACAGATCCGTGTCCTCTTCCTCCTCAAAGGTCAGACTATAGAGAGCGCAGGCATCCTTATAATAGTCAGCCAGCTCCTCATCATCGTAGGTTCCGTTCTCATCCCCCCAGTCGTAAAATCTGACAGAGGATATGCCGCGGATCTCCTCCAGGGCCCTGGCCTCCTCCAGAGCCTTCTCATATGTAATGCTGGTCACCAGCACCTTGGCCGAACCAAAGGTGGTAAACTCCTGGTCCATAATATCCAGCCCCTGCCGGGTCTCCGTGGTATCCGGCAGATAATCCGTCAGCTCTGTGTTGACCTTAGCCCGGTTCAGGGTGGTCAGACAGTAGATACACGCGATGGCGAACAGCACCACAAAGGCATTCCGCTTGTTCACCACAAAGGTTGCAAGCTGCATCATGAAATTGTTGCGGTCTACTTTCGGTTTCATACTGCTTTTTGTTTCGTTCCTTTCCAAAGTACTTATTTCCTGTTTACCTATTCTATCTCTTTCGTTTAAAAATGTCAACCAAAAAAAACAGTTTTTATAAGACCGATTAAACATTTGATGTAACAGTTCACGGGACGCATCCTCTTATCCGGCTGCGCCAGACAAGAAGTGCCGGGTGGACGCCCGATGTGGAAAACTGTTACGGCATACGGCCATTTAGAGTCGCTTCACGATGGCCGTATGCCCGCAACCACTACGTTTTCGCAGGGTATCACTGAAAAGGGAGCTATGGATCAGGATCTATCCCAATACATAACTCCCTCTGTTTTTATCAGGCCACCGTGAAGGTATCACACAAGGTCTGCTCTGCTTTATTAGCTCCGGCTCCTTTGATACCAATGCGTTCTGCCTGACAATGGCGGTTTTCATTGTAGATGCAGTTCAAGGCCTCACAGTCGATCTCCAGACGGTTCTCCGGGGTCTTGAAGACATTTTTGAAGGATCCGTCCTTGTTCTCGTCGAAGCTTCCGCAGCAGGTTTCCTTCTTATCCTGGGCTCCCTGGCCGTCTACGACAATGGTCTGCTTGCAGCAGCGGCAGTCGCAGTTGTGAAGACAATTGGTTACTGTACATTCCAGATTGGTCATAATAAATGCATACCTCCTATGATTGTAGTGCGGAGTGCAGCCGTCCGGACCAGCCGGACGGTTGCGCTCCGGTCACAGTTAGTATGCATAGATGATTCCGAAAATATTCGATTACCAAAAAACAGCATCAGCATTTCATAACAGTCCAGTCAGCCATTCTGGAATGAAGGATTATTTCCCGGCATTCACTTCCACCTTCCGGGCTTCTTTTGTTTCAATCTCCTTCTTCACAGACGCGATGAAATCCTTCAGATCCTTCTGTCCCTCATCTCCCAGGAACCGGCTGCGGACAGCCACGGCCTGCTCTTCTTCCTCCTTCTGTCCTACTACCAGCATGTAGGGGATCTTCTGCATCTGGGCCTCCCGGATCTTGTAGCCGATCTTCTCAGAACGGGTATCCAGCTCCACACGGATGCCTGCCTCCTCCAGCTGGCCAGTCACCTTTTTGGCATAATCCATATACTTGTCGGAGATTGGCAGCACCTTTGCCTGAACTGGAGCCAGCCAGGTGGGGAAGGCTCCCGCGAAATGCTCGATCAGGATGCCGATGAACCGCTCGATGGAGCCGAAAGCTACCCGGTGGATCATAATGGGACGGTGCTTCTCTCCGTCTGCGCCTACGTACTCCAGCTCAAACCGCTGGGGCAGCTGGAAATCCAGCTGGATGGTACCGCACTGCCAGGTCCTTCCGATAGCATCCACCAGATGGAAGTCGATCTTGGGGCCGTAGAATGCCCCGTCCCCTTCATTGACCACATAGTCCAGCCCCAGCTCGTCCAGGGCGCTGCGCAGACCCTCGGTAGCCATCTCCCAGTCCTCGTCGCTTCCCATGCTGTCCTCAGGTCTGGTAGACAGCTCCACATGATACTGGAAGCCGAACAGGGTGTACACGTCATTGATCAGCTTTGCCACGCCCTTGATCTCATCCTTGATCTGCTCCGGCATCATGAAGATATGGGCATCGTCCTGGGTGAAACAGCGGACCCGCATAAGGCCATGGAGCTGGCCGGATTTCTCATGACGGTGAACCAGCCCCAGCTCGCCTACCCGCAGGGGCAGATCCCTGTAGGAACGCGGCTCGGAAGCATAGACCAGGATCCCGCCCGGACAGTTCATGGGCTTGATGGCATAGTCTTCCTCATCAATGAGGGTGGTATACATATTGTTCTTGTAATGATCCCAGTGGCCGGAGGTCTCCCACAGGCTCCTGTTCAGGATAATGGGGGTTGCGATTTCCACATAGCCAGCCTTCTTATGGATCTCTCTCCAGTAGTCCAGAAGAGTGTTTTTAAGCACCATGCCCTTTGGCAGGAAGAATGGGAATCCGGGGCCTGCGTCGTGCATCATGAACAGTCCCAGCTCCCGGCCCAGTTTTCTGTGGTCACGCTTTTTGGCCTCTTCCATCATGGTGATGTAGGCTTCCAGCTCCTCTTTCTTGGAAAATGCCGTAGCATAGATACGGGTCAGCATCTTATTGTGCTCATTGCCCCTCCAGTAGGCGCCTGCGATGCTGGTCAGCTTGTAGGCTTTTCCGATCTCTCTGGTACTCATAAGATGGGGGCCCGCGCACAGATCCGTGAACTCGCCCTGCTTATAGAAGCTGATCTCCTCCCCTTCTGGAAGATCCTCAATCAGCTCCACCTTGTAGGGTTCCTCCTTCTCCTTCATAAGGGCTATGGCTTCCTCCCTTGGCAGGGTGAACCGCTCAATGGGCAGGGCTTCCTTGACAATTTTTTTCATCTCCCCTTCGATCTTTTCCATATCCTCTGCCACCAGGGGAGTCTCAAAATCAATATCATAATAGAATCCGTCCGCAATGGAAGGGCCGATGGCCAGCTTTGCTGACGGATAGAGCCGCTTCACCGCCTGGGCCATGACATGGCTGGCGGAATGGCGCAGAGCCGCCAGACCTTCTGTATCCCTGGCCGTCAGGATGTTTAAGCTACAGTCCTTCTCCAGAACCGTCCGCAGGTCCACAGTCTCTCCGTCAACCTCTCCCACGCAGGCCATACGGGCCAGTCCCTCGCTTATGTCCCGTGCTATGTCGATCACGGACATGGCACCTGGGTATTCCTTTACGCTTCCGTCTTTCAGTGTAATCTTCATCTTTCATTCTCCTTTTCAAATAAAGTCTGGAAGCATGTCTGGATATCCAGACACATTCCTGTTCCGGACAAAGAAAAATCCCCTGCCCGGTATTCTATACCTGGCAAGGGACGATATTCCTATCGCGGTTCCACCCTGCTTGCTGCTGTTCTGCCATACGCGTCCAGCAGCCACCTCATTCTGATGATAACGGAATCACCGTGTCCGGTTAAGGACCGCTCAGAGCTGGTCTTCCCTTTGCTTCCCCGCAGGATAGTTCCACCAGCTCTATCCCTCTCTGGCCGCTTCCACAAAGGTACTCGTCTCGTCAACGCTTTGTCTGTAATAGTTTTGATTATAGTCTTGCCTGTGGGGTTTGTCAAGAGTATTTCCCTTTGTGCCACGCCAAACACATGAATGATTGTAATAGTTCAGATACCCCATGAACTGTTGCAGCAGTGCTTTGACTGATCGGGGGAGCCTTTTTCTTCAGCCTGGACGGACGGCTTCCAGCTGCTTCTTCAATTCTGCTATTTCTGCATCCTTTTCTTTGATTGCTGCTGCCTTCTCCGCTTTCTCATCTTCCAGCTGCTTCTGCAGTTCCTCGATCATATATTTCACTGTGT
>CAJTOW010000178.1 GCA_910577655.1 uncultured Lachnospiraceae bacterium
AAAAGAAATTTGAGAAAAATGGACATAAACATTGGGCATAGCGGGTACTATGCCTTGAAAAATCTTATGGAATCGCTTAAGATATCATTATTAGGCGGTCAATCCTAATAATAATTCTTGAAATGCCTCAGCAGAGGGCATTTCCCAGGTATCAAGAAGCTGTAATATCATGATGCCGTAGAGGCGGCAGTACCACATCTTCGTTGAGCGGTGCCTGCCGTCTTCTAATTTATAGTCCTCTTTCTCACGCTTGTTGGAGCGTTCCACAGAAGTCCTTCTGTCATATTCCTTTTCCCATGCTTTAGAGTCCCCTGGCGGTATGTTAAATAACCTTGGATTGTCACCGGTAAAGATGTGTACGGTTCTACCATATTTCGCCGGTGGGAAGTTTGAGTATATAAGATTATTTCATAACGCCAAATGAAATAATCAAAAGGAGGCTTTTATGAAAATAGAAGCAACAGCCAGAAATCTTGCAAAACAGTATCTGGAACGCTGCCGGCAGCAGTCAAAGCAGCGCATAGGTGAATCCCCAGACGGAATTCCTGTAGATCCCTATTGCGATGATCCCTGGTTAGACATGACGGGAAAATCCAAAGAGGAATTGCAGAGAACTGTTCCCATTGATGACCGGATGCGTGAAAAAATCTATGCAATGGTAAGGGAAGATTTTATCAGGGATGGCGGTTTGAGTGATTATAAACGGGGGATGAAGTAGCAGGAGTTATATTGGCCTATGTGAAAACATTACCCGGAGAAGACCGGATAGCCGCCAACAAAACCTGTCATAAAATCTTCATCCAGGAATCCACCCGTCTGGCTGAAAAGCTCAAAGTACATGACCCCAACTGGACATGGGGAATGCCGGCTGATCCCAGTATTCTGGATGATGATCCAGATGGTAAACTGAATGCATATGCTTAATTTCCGGTTCCCGGATTGCAAAAACAAGGTCTGCTTCCGACAGACCTTGTTTTTGTATATATTACCGAAAATGTTTGGCTTTTCTGTCTGAAATCAGTATTAGTACTGATAGTATACCGTCATGCTGACCGTTGCCGTTGATACATCGGTGAAGCTGCTTCCCGTATTATAGATATATAACCGCCAGGTACCTTTTGCCGGTTCGCCTTCAAATGAATCGGTAGTTAAGCTGGTGGATCTGTCTACATACCTACAGCAACTGGTTCCGCCGCGCTTACAGAAGTGGCACAAAAAAAGCACAACAGCAGGCTCGCTATAATAAGAGTGACCAGTAACCTTGCATGCGGTCCAAAGTTGTAGCCGCCTGCTCTGACGCGGCCTGCCGGATTCCCTTGTCACTGCTGTCTTTGGACGTATAATCCACAAGGGTATTCTCCAGCTTCTTCCACATGTCATCCCACCCCGAACTTCGCTGCTTTAACTGCTCCAGCAGGGCGGAAATGTCCTGTTTATACCGGCTTTCCTCTTCGCCGGTATGGGAAACACCACCCAGATGGCTGTTTGCATTTAACCGTTCTGAATAGTCTCCCATTCCCACCTGGCTCATGCTGTTGAAAATCGCAGAGTTGGGATATTTCCCGCTCTGGATATTGCTGATGGCCTTCTGCATCTTCTCAGCCGGGGACTGGTAGCCCTTTAGTATCTCCGCGTTGTGGGAATGGTACTTGTCAACCAGCCCGTTAAATTCCTCCCGCAGCCCTTCATCGGAAATATATTTTTCACCAAAATATTTCAGTGCGGCGGTGGAGGATTCCAGGTCCATGGTCAGTGATTCGCTGGTTTCATTAAACAGATCAAACCCGGTTGTCCTGCCTTCGCCTCCCGTCAGGAAATCCATGCCATAAAGGTTAAGTCCGTTTCCGGTATCATACAGACGGTTGCTTACCCCGTCCATACCACAGGTCATTTTCCCCAGAAGGGATTCCATGGCGATCACTTCCTCGTCGGACATGGAATCATAGAAGCCATTGCTGTGGAGTTGTTCACTGAATACCAGCCACTGGTTCCCGGTATTGCCCCAGAAGGGGTCTTCCGGATCGGTCTGCTGCAGCTTTTCCTGCTGCTTTGCATTGTCCGTATACATCTTCTCCAGCAAAGCAGTGGTGTCCCGCATATTCTCCTTAACCGCGTCACCACACAGGAAAGCCTTTCCTTCCTCAGAAATGGCTACGGAATCCTGCTTATTCCTCAGGGCTTTGATCTGCTTTACTGCTTCTGTTACCTGATTTGTAATTTGCCGCTCCTGGTCTTCACTGATCTGAAGCCGGATGCCTGCGGAAAGTGTTCTGTCTGCCACCCGTTCCGCATAGGCACCCATAAAAAGATTACAACCACCAAGTGTCATTGTATCATTCTCCTTTTCCCTAATTTTCCCTAATAGGCTTCCACTTTAGGAGTACCTGCCGCACCAATCGCATAATAGAGATTCAGAGGGCTGTAGAAGTCAACTGACTTCCCTGTATTCATATCGAACACCAGTATATGCTCTGAATCCAGGAAATCATCCTCAGTAAGCGCTCTCGGTGTTTTCTTGCCAAATGTATCTATGAATGTCATTTCATGGCTCTGACCGGACACGTAAGAGGACTCCATAAAGGAGAAGCATGTTTCCACATCGCAGTAAACCAGCATGGCATTATTGGTTGTTGCATATTGGGAACTGTAGGAAACAGGGCCTGCCATCTCTTTAATGGTGATATGGTAAACCTTGTGGCCTCTGTGAATGTAACCGCCGCTAAAGTTCACATCATCATTTTTTTCCCAGTTCATATGCTCATTGGCACTGGCATCCTGCATCTTTGAAGTATTGTAAACATAGACACCGTCAGCATATACGTCTCCATTTGTATACTCAATCAGCATTTTGAAATCGCCATAAATCTTACGTGTATTCGCAATACTGCCGGACGGGTTCTTGGCATTCAAAATAAAATTGTAGGAATCTCCCAGGGTTCCATCCTGGGAAGTAATAACAAATGCATAACTTCCTGCCGGAATTCCATTGACTCCAATCAGTTCTCCGGCTGCCCCTCCCACATTGGAGGGCGTGGCCTGCCCGGTTTCATAATTTATAAAATATATCCGGGCATAATAATTGGAATTGCTGGAAGCTAACTGTGCCACCAGAAACTTGCTGGACGTCACATCAAAAAAGTACATATCCATATTGTCATCGGCTGTCAGCTCGCCACTGACTGTTGCCCGCGGGTCATCATCCAATATATTGGTGCTTCTCTGGCGCAGCCTGTCAGATACATCAAGCACTTCCCCGTCTGTATCAGCCATTAGTTCCTCTTCTGCATTGATCTCTACAGATTCGGTGTCGCTCTCAACATCCAGTGCCGCAAAGCCGGACAAATCCAGATCCACAGTGGTGGGAAGCGACGGAACCTCACTGGCAAAGTCAGCAGGGAGAGTTCCTTCTTCTGCCTGCACGGTCAGGGTGCCTATTGCCAAAACTGCTGCTGCGAATACTGCTACAAATCTCTTTCGTTCTTTCTTCATAGTCTTCCTCCATCTTCAGGTTTCATTTGAAACCTTTTTATATTATGATAACTGGAATGTGTAATACTGTATTTCGCTAACCTCCCTTCTCAAATTATTTTCCAATTACTTCATAACGCCCTTGAATTGGTACTCCTTTGTAATTACTAGTTTATTAGCAAAATAGCATAAAAATACTAATCTGTCAAGAAAAGATTGACAAAATCTCTATTTTTTGCTAATCTATATTTCAAGAGGTGAGCTCATGTCTAAATACAAATTATCCCCCTCGGAACTGGAGTTCATGGAATTTTTCTGGAATTCCACAGAGGGGAAATGCAAACGGGATGTAGTGGATTTTTTCAGCAGCAGCGGGAAGGATGGGAATACAATCTCCTTCTTTCTCTCAAAGCTGTCCAAAAAAGGATTTCTGATTCCCAGGCGGGAGGGGCGGAACTTTTTTTATACACCGGCGTTCTCAAAGCGGCAGTATGACCAGACCCTGATCAATGAAACGCTGGGCAGGACCTATGGCAGTTCACTGGAGATGATTCTTGCCGGCTTCTGCGGGAAGACCTCCGTGTCCAGCAAAGATATTGACCGTATCCGCGGCTGGCTGAAAGAACTGGAACAGGAACTGGGTGAAGACTAGATGGGATATTTCATAGTCATATTAGCCGTTGCCACCCTTGCGTCAGGGATCATGCTGTTCCTGCTGATGCAGATCATGAATCTGGAGTATTATGCCACAGCCTGGATCTATGGTCTCCTGCGGATTGGGCTGGTTCTTCTGACCATTCCCCTGTTTGTGCTGGTCACCATGTATATGGCGTATCTGACCAGGCCGGTGGCGATCCCCATTACCAGTGACCAGCCGGATTTTATTGCCTTTTATGAAGTGCCTTACGGGATGCTGAGAGGGAGTCCCCTGCAAAAGCTTTATATGGGGCTGATCATTGCGGTGTGGCTCCTGGGCATCCTGATTAAAACAGCGGTTGCGGTGGTCCGTGTGCTACGGTTTGACCGCACGGTTCTCAGAAAAAGTACGCTTGTGACGGACCCTGCCATGTTGCAGCTTGTCAAAGAGATCAGGGAGGAGTTGGGGATTCGGAGGAAGGTTCCCGTCTATTGCCATCCGGCTGTCCAGGTTCCTGCGCTGGTAATCCTGGGCGGCCCCAGGATTCTCATGGGCAGTAGGGATTTTTCCCAGGAGGAGCTTTCCTGGATCATCCGGCACGAGCTCATGCACCTGAAAAGAAAGCATATCCTTTTTAAGCGCCTGGGCGTGCTGGCGCAGACCTTGTACTGGTTCAATCCGCTGATTCATGATTTCTTCCGGTTCTTTTCAGACTATTGTGAGATGGACTGTGACAGGGAAGTGTTAAAAGGTAGAACCCAGGTGCAGAGGCATTGTTATGCAAAGCTGCTGATGGATCTGCTTTCAAAAGATATTCCCGCGAATCCGGCTATCGAAAGTGCCTTTTGCGGAAGAACGGAACATAAAACAATGGATAGGAGATTTAAAAATATCATGCATAAACCGGAAAAGAAAATCAGAGTTGGAATGCTTGCTTTATCCCTCTGCTATGTACTTAGCTGCCCCTTTGTCGCATTCGGGGCTACCAGAGCAGGAGCAGAAATCGCAACAGACTATATGAGAAAAACAAAAGAGGAGGGCAATATCAAATCCCAGTTTTCCGAAAAATATATTCCGGCGACGGAACGTATCCGTACGGTAGAAGCAAGTTTGGAGGCCAGTGCCCGTGGTACCAGCAGCATTTCCCGGACGATTTCGGCCAATAAAAGCATTACGGTTTCTGTAACTGCTGCCTCGTCTACCGTGAGAATTGTTCTTGGCAGCGATTCAGCCAGTGACAGTTTTAGTATTGCATTTGATGGTTATGGTGTCGATTCATCCAATGGGATTATATCTTCTAGTTTTGATACAGAGCCGAATAAGACATACAAGTTATACATTGATAATAACATGAACCATTCGATCCACATTACTGGAACCATTTACAATTAATGATTAGCAGGAAACGGAAATAGGGAGCCTCTGGGAATGGGAGGCCCTTTCTTAAAAACCAGGGGCTAAAACTGGTATGATGATGGTTCTAAATAGGGGGGACTGCCGATCAATGGTATACAGATGACCATTTTTCGGCGGTCCCTTTCCCTTGGCTAAATGTTCAGCAAATCCGAAATCTCAGAGAAGTTAATCAACAAATCCTCATAGATATTGACCTTGATAATGGAATCAAACGGATACTGCACACTGACAAGATTGGCTTCAAAGTGAACAAAAGTCTCTAAAGCCCCTGGAACAAAAAGTGATCGGAGAAAAACAGGTAGAACGAGCATCCTCCATGCTCCAAGAGGGAAATCATAAAAAAACACGAAAGAACCCCAATGACCCAGCCAGGTTCATTGGAAAAGAAGCCGTTACCAAGGATGGGGAGGCTACCAGTGTACTACCTGTATGAAGAAAAATCGCGGAAGAAACAAGATATGATGGGCTCTATACAGTATGTACGGATCTGTTTGATGATACTCCAGGAGATATCCTCAAGGTCAGTGAAGGCAGATGGCAGATCGAAGCGTGCTTCCGGATCCTGAAGACAGATTCCGCAGCAAGACCCGTTTATCTCCATCGGAACGAGAGAATTCATGCCCACTTTCTCATTTGTTTCTTATCGTTGTTGGTCTACCGGCTGTTGGAGAAGAAACTGGACAAGAAGTATACCCGCGCAGATATTCTGAATCCCCTTCAAAACTTTGAGTTTGCAGATGTTCAGGGACATGGATTTATCCCCATTTATGAGTCTACGAAACTGACCGATGACTTACATCGAATTAGTGGGTTTGAAACGGACTATGAATTCATCACAAAAAGAAAGATGAAAGAGATTCAAAAACGCAGCAAACAAAGATAAGTCAAAAAATTTCCTAACGCTTCTTTATCAAAATCAAAAAAGACTATATATCAAAACGAAACGGCACCGTTGG